>DBMK01000365.1 GCA_002298885.1 Anaerolineaceae bacterium UBA700 | reverse complement strand
GCAACAACCCCAAAAAGTCCTTATCCCGAACTCACATTAATATAGACTCAATCGGGTCTATCTGTGGTTTAATAATAAGCGTTATATTTGGCCGTTTATTATTTTTGGCTGTTAGAGGAGCTTGCATGCAAGAAATTGCACCACACGTATTCATCGAAACCGGTTTCCCGGGGACGACTCTCGGCGCTGTCAACTGCCCGCATGGCCTTGTGCTGGTAGATGCCCCCTTTCGGGCGGAGGACACCCGTTCCTGGCGCGCCACCCTGCTCAATCTGAGCGGCGGCGTGGACCGGCTGTTGGTTAACCTGGACGCCCATTTCGACCGCACCCTGGGCAGCCGGGCTATGGAAGTCACGATTGTAAGCCACGACAAGTTGACCCAGATCTTTCGCAACCGCCCGATCACCTTCAAGACCCAATCCGCCGAGACCGGGGCCGATTGGGAACAGCAAAACGGCCTGGGCTCCATCCGCTGGGCGCCGCCGGAGATCACCTTTACCGAAAATATGAACATCTACTGGGATGAGCCCCCAATTCTGTTGGAATCGCATCCCGGCCCGGCGGCAGGCGCCATCTGGCTGGAAGTGCCCGAACAGCACATCGTCTTCGTGGGCGACGCCGTGGTAAAGAGCCAGCCGCCGTTTCTGTCCGCCGCCGATCTGCCAGCCTGGATTGAGACCCTCAAAGTCCTTCTGAGCCCGCATTACCAGGATTATTTGGTGGTCAGCGGGCGCGGCGGGCTGGTGGTTCAAAAAGAGATCCGCGCCATGTTGGCTCTGGTTGAAGATATCCACCAGAAAATGGATAAACTGGCCGCCGAAAGCGCCGTTGAGGAAGAGGTTGAAAAGCTGGTCCCGGCTTTGCTTAAACAGATCGACCCCCCGGCCCAACGCCAGTTGCAGTACCGCCAGCGCCTGACCTGGGGCCTGCGCCAGTATTACCTGCGCCATTACCGTCCGAACAGCGCTGAAAATATGGATGACTGAACACTTACGCGCAGAGTCATCTCCCTGCGCAATTCATTAAGGAACAGACATGCCCTACGAAAATTATCAACCCCTGGTAGAAGTCACACGCGGTTCGATCGTCGAATCAGTCCATTTTGGGGCGCTGGTCGTCGTCGAGTCGACCGGCGAAGTGTTGGCCAGTTGGGGCGATCCGCAGACCACCACCTTCCTGCGCTCTTCGGCCAAGCCCTTCCAGGCCCTGCCCTTTGTCGAAGCCGGCGGGATGGAGCATTTCAATCTGTCCGAGCGTGAATTGGCCCTGATGTGCGCTTCCCATTCCGGTACGGATGAGCACGCCGCGGTCGTGCGCGGGATGCAGCAGAAAATTGGGGTTACCGAGAGCGACCTGATGTGCGGGACCCACGTCCCATCTCACGAGCCTACGGCTGAAGCCTTGCTCCTGAAGGGTGAAAAACCGACCCCCAACCGCCACAATTGTTCCGGCAAGCATACCGGCATGTTGGGCCAGGCCAAAATGCGCCGCCTGCCGACCGAGGATTACGTCAATCCATCCCATCCAATCCAGCAGACTATCCTCAACGTTTTCGCCGAGATGTGCAGCCTGCTCCCAGAGGAGATCGTGGTTGGCATCGACGGCTGCTCGGCGCCGAATTTCGCCGTACCGCTTTATAACGCCGCCCTGGCTTTCGCCCGCCTGGCCGATCCCGAGGACCTGGCGGAGCGCCGCGCCGGATCCCTGAAACGCATCTTCCATGCCATGGCGGCCTTTCCGGATATGGTGGCCGGGCCGGGGCGCTTCGACACGCGTCTGATGGAAGCTGCCGGCGGCTCCATTGTTTCCAAGGGCGGCGCCGAAGGCTACCAGGGCATGGCCCTGGCGCCCGGCCTGATCGGACAGGGCGCGCCGGGAATCGGCATTGCGTTCAAGGTCTCCGATGGCGACTATCCCGACCGGGCTCGCCCACTGGTCTCATTGGAAATCCTGCGCCAGCTCGGTGCACTCTCGGACTCGCAGGTTGCCGCGCTGAGCATGTACCAGCCCCGCCCCATCTACAATTTCCGCAAGCTGGAAGTCGGCTACATCCGGACCTGCTTCATGCTCGAGAAGCGCCCGGTCTATTATGGCGCCTGATGAGCCGGTCACCGCGGAACTGGTCGAGCAGGCGCGCCAGGTCAACCAGCGCCTGCTGGCTTATTACGGCATGCCGGCCTGGGGCGTGCGCCTTCAGCCACTCGAAGAATTGATTTCGACGATCCTGTCGCAGAATACCAACGACCGCAACCGGGACGTGGCGTATACCGCTTTGCGCGCCCGCTTCCCAACCTGGGAGCAGGTGCGCGATGCCGACCCCGGCGCCGTGGTGGATGCCATCCGCCCCGCCGGACTGGCCAACACCAAGGGCCCGCGCATCCAGGCTGTGCTGCGCCAGATTACCGCAGAGCGCGGCAGCCTGGACCTGGAATTTCTGCGCGGCCTGCCTTCCGGAGAAGCCCACGCCTGGCTGATGCGCTTCCACGGGGTGGGCCCAAAGACCGCTGCCATCGTGCTCCAATTCGCCCTCGAAAAGCCGGCGTTCCCCGTGGACACCCACATTTACCGGGTTTCGGGGCGCCTGGGACTGCGCCCGCCGAAGATGAACGTCGAGCAGACCCATCTCCACCTCTCCCGCCTATTTGACCCGCAGGATTACGGCCCGGCCCACCTGAACCTGATCCGCCTTGGCCGCGACCTGTGCCATCCCCGCCGCCCCGCCTGCCCCCAATGCCCGCTGAACGACATCTGCGTCTTTTATAAAGGTTCCTGATTTTCACCAAAAAGATACAGAGCCACAGATATGAACCACCCCGAAAGATTAAATAGGGGTGGTTCATATCTGTGGCTCTGAATCTCTCTGGTCAAAATGTCCTACTTAATAATTCCTCCTGCCTGCGGATTGAACAAAACCGTTGATTGTTTCATGATACAATTTTCGCATTGTGAGGTGAACCATGTCTGATCCTGTCCTGATCGCCGCTGCCTGGCCCTACGCCAATGCCGAAATCCACGTCGGCAATCTGACCGGTTCGTACCTGCCGGCGGATATCGTTGCCCGCTATCACCGTTTGCGCGGCCGGCAGGTGTTGATGGTCAGCGGCACGGACGCTCATGGCACCCCCATCACCGTCCGGGCCGACGCCGAAAAATCTACCCCATTTGAGGTCTACCAGCGCTTTCACAACACCTTCCTGGACCTGTTCCAGCAGCTCGGCCTGACCTACGACCTGTTCACCAGCACGCACACGGCCAACCACTTCAACGTCTCGCAAAAGATCTTCCTGGCCCTCAAGCAGAATGGGTTCATGTACCCTGACCGCCAGCTCCAGTGGTATTCCACGTCTCAGAAGCGCTTCCTGCCGGACCGCTACGTGGAGGGCACGTGCTACATCTGCGGATACCCCAACGCTCGCAGCGACCAGTGCGACCACTGCGGCAATCTGCTCGACCCGGCCCTGCTGATCGAGCCGCGCTCCAAGATCGATGGCTCCAAACCCGAGCTGCGCGAGACCGAGCACATGTTCCTCGACCTGGGCCGCCTCCAGCCGCAGGTTATCGATTTCCTGCGCCTGCGCGAGAGCTACTGGCGGCCCAACGTGCTGCGCCAGTCGCTCGGCCAGATCCAGGCCGAAAACCTGCGCGGCCGCGCCATTACTCGCGACCTGGATTGGGGGATTCCCGTGCCCCTGGAGGGTTGGGCGGGCAAATGCCTGTACGTCTGGTTCGAGGCGGTCATCGGCTACCTTTCAGCCACCATCGAGTGGAGCGAAGTGAACGGACAGCCGGACGCCTGGCGCAAGTGGTGGCACGACCCAAACGCCAAGGCTTACTATTTCATCGGCAAGGATAATATCCCTTTCCACGCCATCATCTGGCCGGCCGAGCTGATCGGAGTTGGCAAGACCTTCGACGAGTTGATGGGCTGCGCCAATCCCGAGCCGATGGTCCTGCCGCACGACGTGCCCGCCAACGAGTTCATGAACCTGGAGGGCGAAAAGATTTCCGGCTCGCGCAATTGGGCCGTGTGGGGGCGCGATTTTCTGACCCGCTACGACCCGGATGCGCTGCGTTACTATCTCACCGTCAACATGCCTGAGACCCGTGACGCGGATTGGGACTGGAACGACTTCCTGCACCGCAATAACGACGAGCTGGTCGCTACCTGGGGTAACCTGGTCAACCGCGTTCTCTCGTTTGCTTACAAGAATTTCGAAGGCAGGGTGCCCGATCCGGGTCCGCTCACCGACCTGGACACGATGCTGATCAAGACCATTGAAGATGGTTTCCAGTCCGTAGCCAACGAGATGGAAGCCGTCCGCCTGCGCTCCGCCCTGGCTGAAGCCATGGGCCTGGCTACCGAGGTCAATAAATACCTGGATATCACCGCTCCCTGGCAGGCCATCAAGACCGACCGCCAGGCGGCCGGGCGCGCCATCTATACCGCCATCCGGGCAATCGATTCGCTCAAGCTTTTCCTGGCCCCGTTCCTGCCCTTTACCGCCGAGAAGCTGCACACCTTCCTGGGTTACGATGCGCCCTTATTCGGCACCCAAAGCACCGAGGTTCGTAAGGATGAGGTGGCGGAACATACCGTCCTGCGCTACCACGCGCAGAATGCCACCGGGGGCTGGGAGCCCAGCCGCATCGAGGCCGGGCGCGTCCTGCGCCAACCTGTTGCCCTCTTTCGCAAGCTCGAGCCCAAAATTGTCGACGAGGAACGCGCTCGCCTTGGAAAAAAGGAATAAATAAATACAGGTCCGGTTCTTTAGCGCAGCTCTACTTCCCTAAAGAACCGGACCTGTTTTTATTTAATATCCAGGTTGCGACCAAGGCCTTTAATTGGACCTCACCCCCTGCCCATCTCCTGAGGGGGAGGGGAGAAAGAGAGATTCAGGGATTTTGCGGCGTTTTGGCCGGGGGGTTAGGTCAAAAACAAAATGTCAGCTTGAGTTTTCAAAGTTTAACCACTTGGCCGATGAAGAGTATGCTGCCGCTTTCGGTGTCGCGGATCACGAAGATGAACGGGCGGTCGATCTTCAGGTCCACAACTTCCGCCGGCATGCTCGTCACACCAATCATCACCGCAGTCGCCGCGGCAGCCTCGGTGCCTTTTTCGTCCACGCTCACGTAAGACTTATGCAGCACCTTGCTGATGTACAGGCTGGTGGTTCCATCCATCCCGGACAGGTCGGCCTTGGCTGGGTCAAAGGCATCGGTCATCCCCAATTTCTTCAGCATTTCGTCCACTGCAAAGGATGATTCGACCTTGTATTTTGGCAGGACCAGGGCTACGCTGGCCGGCTTGAGATCCTTCAGGATCGATCCCAACAGAGCGGGATCGAGTGTCTTCTGAACCGCTGCAAACTGCCCGGCGTCCGGCAGGAGGACCAGCATGCTTAGCTTGTCGCCTGAGTAGGGCAGTTCGATGGCCTGGTATCCGCTGCCCCTGGTGTACCCAAAGATTGCCTGCTGATTCATCATCGGTGTGCTGGCCTGTTTACCATCCAGGTTGGTGAAACTGCCGTTCTGGGTTTTGGCTGCGTCGAAAGTATGCAGCCAGCCGGCATTGAAGTAAATCGCGTTGGCCAGCACCAGCCGGGTGAGATCGTTGATGCTGCCCTGCGGGATCAGGTCTTTGATCTTCTGGGCGGTCTGCTGGGCGACCCAATCGTTGATCAATTGGCGCGCTTTTTCGGGGTCGGCCTTGAAATCCACCAGGCGCATGCCGGCCCCGTAGTTTTCCGCCAGCAGGTCCAGGTAACCCTGCATGAATTTATATCCCGACTGGCCCCAGGTTGAATTGGCGATATTGAGCTGGTAATCCTTCACATCGGGCTGGTTGGCGTTCGCCTGGCGGCTTGCCAGCGCCAGTTGCAGGGCGTTGAAGGCCTGGTGAAGGCTCTCGCCGGACAGGGTGAAATGCAGGGCCGAGTTCATCTGGGCAAGGGTGCTGCCGCGGGCGCCTGCCTGGGTCATCGCCAGCGCCACCGAGATGCTGTAGGGCGAATAGAACAGGTTGCCGTTGTTCGCATCTAGCAGCGCCTGGTACAGATCGAGGGCAAAGGCGGTGTTGCCGCTCACCAGCCTGGCCATGTCATCCTTGGCGCTGGTTGGGCTGGCGTTGCGCGGCTTGTCCGAAATTTGGACTGCCGGCGGCTGCGGCTGCACGGCCGCGGGTGGGGTGTTGGTCGGTTTTTCAACCGGGCCGGCCGGTGTGTTGGCGGGGGAAGTGGGGGTCAATGCCGGGGCCGGCGGCGCGGCGCAGGCCGCAAGCAAAGTCAGCATCAGAATCAGGTTGGCGAGCTTGATCATGCGTTTCATAGTAGGTTTCTCCTACGCTAAAAGGCGTCTTCTCGCTCCCTAGACGCTGGTGCGCTTAAATTAGTTCCACCAATTCCGGGAGCGCATCCAGCAGGCAGCCCATGATCCGCCCGGTCGCCTGGTGGAACAGCTCGATCTTGCCATAGGCTTCTCCCCCGCTGTCCGCGTCGACCAGGTCGCTCACCCCGCGCAGGATCAGGCAGCGCAGCCCGTGGCGGGCCGCCACCCAGGCAATCGCTCCCGATTCCCAGTCCGATGCCACCGCCCCGAAGCGCTGCACCAGCATCGGGATATCCTGCGGGACGATGTCCCGGTCGGCGGAGACCAGCCGTTCCCGGCGCACCGCCAACGGGAACGGCTGAGGCAGCCAGCCGAGGTCGAGGTGGGTTGTGTACTGAGCCAGTGCTTCGTCCGCATCGCCCATCTGCTCCACAATGTCGTAGACGATGGTTTCGTCTGCCAACAGGATTTCGCCGCGCTCCACCTTTCCGGCGAACCCTCCGCAGGTGCCCAGGTTGATCACCAGTTCCGGCTGCCAGCGCAGGATGGCGTGCTCGGCCGAGGCCGCCGCGGCGATCTTCCCCCACCCTCCGTGCACGAAGACCACCCTTCTACCGGCCAATTCCTCTTCGAACCATTCACCGTACGGTCCCGTCTGGAAATCCGCCCCCGCGAAGCGCTCCCGTACGCTCCTCCACTCTGCATTAGCCGAAATCAGTACCAGCACAGGTTTCATAAGGTAGATTTTAATGGTTTTTTTCAAAAAAGGAGGGCGTGGGATGAAATCCCACGCCCTCCTTTTTGAAAAAAACCATTAAATTGCTAATTGATCCGTCAAATAATCCATCAGCAGCCCAAGCGCTTTTTCGGCGGATTGTTCCTTCACTTCCAGCCGGCTGCCTTTCCACACGTAGCTCCAGGCCCAATCCCCCTTGGGGGCGCTCAACCCGAACCATACCAGGCCGACCGGTTTGTTGGGCAGTCCGCCTCCGGGGCCGGCGATGCCGGTGATCGAGACGCCGATGCTGGCTTCAAGCGGAAAATCGGCCGCCAGCGCCAGGCGCACCCCGCGCGCCATTTCCAGCGCCGTTTCCTTGCTCACTGCCCCATAGGTTATGAGTGTTTCGTGCTTGACGCCCAGCAGGCGTTCCTTGGCTTCGTAGGCGTAGGCCGTGATGCTGCCCAGGTAATAGTCCGACGAGCCGGGGATATTCGTGACCCGGTGCCCCACCAGCCCGCCGGTGCAGCTCTCGGCCAGGGCCAGTTTCATACCCTTGTCTCTCAGGTATTTGCCGATCCGTTCTTCCAAAGGCTTGCTCACATTCCGCTCCTCGTCCCCGTTCGATTATTTCCCGCATCCGATTATACCCGCAGTGGCCGCGCTTATACCCACTGTTTTTGGGTGTTTGTGGGCGGCGCAGCCGCCCACAACAACCCCCAAATATTATTGGAGAAAATAATTAATCTACGAACACCGGCAGGTGGCCGAGGGAGATGATCTCGGACCACTTGGCCCGCTCGCCCTCGGTGAAGATGGCGGCCTCGGCAACCACCTCCGCACCGGCCTTCTGCATCAGGATGCGCATGCCCTGCAGGGTGGAGCCGGTGCTGATCACGTCGTCCAAAATGATGACCGATTTGCCCTTCATAAAATGGAGGTCCTTCTCGTCCAAAAACAGCGTCTGCGGCTCGCCGGTGNNCCCATGTACGGCTTGTAGGATTTACGCAGGATCACGTACGGTTTTTTCATCTCGGCCGAAAGGGCAAAGGCCAGCGGGATGCTCTTGGTCTCGGCCGTCACCAGGGCGTCGAATTTCTGGTCCTTAAGCCGTTCTGCCAGCGCCTTGGCGCAGGCCAGCACCAGCTCGGTGTCACCCAAAATGTTGAGGATGGCGATGCGCAGGCCCGGCTTGATCTCGAACAGCGGCAGGTCGCGGTGCACGCCGGCTATTTCAACAGGGTAAACAGGACGGTTTTCGGACATGGTTTCTCTCTCCAGGCGCTTCGGATGATTTAATTGTATATTTCGGAACGATGCATAGTTTATCATAAACTGCGAGTCTTAAGGTATTAAGAGAGATT
>DBMK01000049.1 GCA_002298885.1 Anaerolineaceae bacterium UBA700 | reverse complement strand
TTTGCCAGATGTACTCGGTTAACTCGAAAGAAAGTTGCTATAATATTACAATATTCATACTTATTATCTACTTTGAAGGGACATCCATGACCAAATTAGCGTACAAGCCCGTTTGCCTGCTCCTCGCAGCATTGATCATTGCCGGCGGCCTGCTGCTGCCGGCAGTGCAGCCGGCGCGCGCCGCAGGGCCGTATACCGTTGACACCACCAACGACACCGAAGACCACAACCCCGGCGACGGCATTTGCNNTCGAGGAAACCACCGTATCCGGCAGCGCCACGATCAACGTGCCCGCCGGCACCTATACCCTCAGCCTGGGCACGCTGGACATCGCGCCGAATGGCGGACTGGCCATCACCATTAACGGCACCGGGCTGGGCAGCAAGGTGATCCAGGGCAGCGGCTCCGACCGGGTCATGACCATCGACGCNNCAGGTTACCCTGAACGGCCTGACCATCTCGGGCGGGCGCGACTCCGCCGACCATAACGGCGGGGCGGGCATCTACGCCGGCAGCCAGAACGCAACGCCTGTCGACACACTCACCCTGCAGAACTGCACGGTCACCGGCAACCAGATCGTGCCGGGCGGCCTCGGCACCTTCGAGCCGGGCGGCGGCGTGCTGATGAACGGCGGCAACCTGAGCGTCTCCAACAGCACTTTTTCCAATAACACGGCCACCAATGCCACGGGCATCGCCAGCTTCGGCGGCGCCATCGCCTACCTGGCCCAAAGCGTCGCCGGCACACTTACGATTTCCGGCTCGACCTTCAGCAATAACAGCATGGTCAACGCCTCCGGCGCCGCTGGGGCGGGCGGCGGAGCTGTGTACATCGACAGCATCGCCGGGTCAACCGAGACAATCACCGGCAGCACGTTCAGCGGCAACAGCGCCGCGGGCGGCGGCAGCGGCGGCGCCATCCTGGTCGACGGCGCCGGCAGCCTGAGCGTCTCTACCTCGACCTTCACCGGCAACGCGGCCAGCGCCAGCGGGATGCTGGGCGGGGAGGGCGGCGGGATCTTCGCCCTTGGCGGTTTCACCAACGTCTCATTCTCGCGCCTCGTCGGCAACACGGCTTCCACCGCCGGCAGCGGCATCTACAACNNAACTGGTGGGGCTGCAACGCAGGGCCGGGCAACCTCGGCTGCGATACGGCGGTTAACAGCACTCCCCCCAACATCACCACCGATCCCAGGATCGTGCTGACCAACGCGGCCAGTCCCGCCACCATCACAACCGGCGGAGCGACTACGGTCACCGCCGACGTGCTGCACAACTCGGCCGGCAACTCGCTGACCCTGGCCAACGCCAGCACGCTCATCGGCCTGCCGGTCACCTGGACCGGCGACTCGCTGGGCAGCCTCTCGGGCCAGCAAACCAGCATCCAGGCCAACGGCACGGCCACCGCCACCTTCACCGCCGGCATCCAGGCCGGTACGGCCCAGGTAAGCGCCGGCCTGGACAATGCCAACGTCCCGGCCCCCATTTTGATCAATTCCGACCCCGCGGACTTGAGCGTCGTCAAGACCGCCTCGGCCACGGTCGTTGCCGGGAACAACCTGACCTACACGATCACCCTGACCAACACCGGCGCGGGCGACGCCCAGAGCGTGGTCCTGAGCGACACCCTGCCGGTTGGCACCACCTACGTGTCGCAGAATCAGGTCAGCGGGCCCACTTTTAACCTGAGCCACAACGGGAATGCGGTCACCGACTCGCTCGTCGCCATGGCGAATGGGGCAAGCGCTGTGTTCCAGATCGTAGCCAGCGTGGACCCCTCCCTGCTGCCGGACACCCTGATTAACAACACGGCCAGCGTATCCAGCGCCAGCGACCCCAATAACGCCAACGATACGAGCACTGCCACCACCACGGTGGCAACCCAGGCCGACGTGCAGGTGGTGAAGACGGCCCCGGCCGCAGTCGCTCCCGGGGGCGCCCTGACCTACACTATCACCGTGACCAACGCCGGCCCGAGCGATGCGGCAGACGTGGCCCTTGAGGACACGCTGCCTGCCGGGGTCACTTTCGTCTCCCAGAGCCAGGTCAGCGGCCCAACTTTCAACCTATCAAATACCACCGGTTCCATCGATAACACCATCAACCCCCTGCCGGCTGGATCCACGGCCGTATTTTCGGTGGTGACCTCGGTGGGCGCGAACGTGGCCGGCGGGACCGTTTTGAGCAACACGGCCACGGTGAGCGCCAGCACCGATGACCCCACCGGCGCCAACAACAGCTCCACCGCGAATACTGAAGTCCGTTTCGCTCCCAGCATCACCAGCGGCTCCACCGCCACCTTCACCATCGGCGTGCTGAGTAAGTTTATCGTCACCACCACCGGTTACCCCATCCCGGCCATAACCGAGACCGGCGCCCTGCCTTCCGGCATGGCCCTGGTGGATGTCCACGACGGAACGGCCACCCTCGGCGGCATACCTGACCCAGGCAGCAACGGCACCTATCCCATCACCATCAAGGCCGCTAACGGGATTTTGCCGGATGCCACCCAGAGCTTCACCCTGATCGTGCAAAAGGACACCCCCACCCTGCAACTCAGCCCGGCGCCGGCGTCTCCGTCCACCTTCGGCCAGAGCGTAACGTTCACCCTGGCCGTATCTTCGACAAACGGAACGCCGACCGGCACAGTGCAGTTCAAGCTGGACGGCTCCGACCTGGGGACACCGGTGACCTTGAGCAGCGGCTCTGCAGAGCTGAGCACCGCCGCACTGGCCGTCGGCACGCACTCGATCACCGCCGTGTACAGCGGTGACGCCAGCTTCAGTGGGGCCACCAGCGACCCGCTGAGCTATACGGTGGTAAAAGCCACCCCAACCCTGCAGCTCAGCGCCGCGCCGCCGTCTCCATCCACCTACGGCCAGAGCGTGACCTTTACCCTGGCTGTGTCTTCTAAGGCCGGGACGCCGACCGGCACGGTGCAGTTTAAGCAGGGCAGCACCAACCTGGGGGCGCCGGTGGCTTTGAGCGGCGGTTCCGCCGCGCTGAGCACCGCCGCCCTGGCAGCCGGGCCGTATTCGATCACCGCCGTCTACAGCGGCGACGCGAACTTCGAAGGCGCAACCAGCGCCGCCCTGGACTATACGGTGAATGCTGCCGCAACGACCACCGCCCTGACCCTCGCCGTCGGCAGCGGCCCCCTGGGCCTTCCGCTGACATTCACCGCCACGGTGGCAGTCGTGTCTCCCGGGGCAGGCACTCCAACCGGCAGCGTTGAGTTCAAAGACGGCTCGACCGTGCTGGGCACCGTGCCGCTGAACGCCGGCGGCGTGGCGCAACTTGCCACCTCCAGCCTGGCCCCCGGCAGCCACTCGATCACGGCCACCTACACCCCCTCCGACAGCAATTTCCTCGCCAGCAGCAAGACCCTGTCCGTGGCGGTCGCCTGGCACGTGCTGCTGCCGGTGATTTTTAAGTGAAGAAAGTTTACAGTTGACAGTTTACAGTTTAAAGGCGTGAACCGCGAATTTCACGAATTGCACGAATTTTAAAGCGTAAGTGTGGGGCAGGCCTCCGGGCCTGCCCTTGCTATTTTATAAGGAAAGGTCCGGCGGGCTCCGCCGTAAAACGGTCAGGCCGGGGTCTGTGACCCCGGCGGAGCAAAGGGCAGGAAGGCTCAAAGGCGGTCTTCGCGAAGCACCCTCACACAGTACCCAAAAAGGGTGCAAAGGGGCGACCGCCGTGCGTGACCGGGCTGACAACTTCGGGAAAAGTTGCGCCCGCCGGGGAGAGGCCGGGGTCACNNCAAAGGCGGTCTGCGACCGCCGTGTTTAACCCGGCTAATGGCCGCAGAGGAGCGGTGATCGGTGGGGAGAGGCCGGGGTCATAGACCCCGGCAGAGCATGACGTGTTTAAATTAGCGAAATTGGCGCAATTCGCGGTTCCCGTTCTTAAACTGTCAACTGTAAACTGTAAACTTCTAAACCTTCACCCTCTCCGGCCTCATTGCGGTGGCGGCGAAAGCCACGATCTTGTCCAGGGCGCCCTTGAACTCGGCCCAGGTGCTGAGCAGGGCCGGCAGGCCGTTGAACTGCTCCGGGGTCAGTCCGTTGGGATCGTAGGCCGAGGCGAAGTAGGGCACTTTCTCCAGGCGCTCCATCAGCTCCGCCGTCAGGGGGCGGCGAATGCGCGCCTCGAAGGTCAGCTCGTCGGCTTTGGTGAACAGCTCGGTCAGGAACGGCGGCGGCAGGGTGAACACCGCCCGCGCCCCGGCGCTCTCCTCCAGGTGCCAGCAGCGGGTCACGCCGTCNNACCGGGCCCAGGCGCAGCGAGCAGATCAACATCTTGCTGGGATAAGCCCGCTCGCGGAAGATGCGGTAGGCCTGCTTGAAGATGGCCGTGCTTGCCAGGCGGCGGTCGTCGGCGCTGAGCGTCACGCCCACCGCAGCCGCCTCCTGCTCGAACTCGGGCGCCGCTTCCCAGCGGGCGCTCATGTAGGTGACCACCGAGCGCCAGCCGGTCAGGTCCACGCAGTTCTGCCGGGCCTCCAGCAGGCCCGCCTGCACGTTCTCGGCCACCGCAACGAACTGGGGCACGGTGTAGCCCGAGGTGCAGTTGGTGGGGATGCCCAGGGCGGTCAGCCGGCGCAGCACGGGCATGCCCTGCATGGTGCCCGGGATCTTGATGGCGATGTTGGGCCCCAGCGCCCGCAGCTCCAGCGCCTGGCGCAGCATGGCCTCCGAGTCAAAGAATGAATACGGGTTCACCTGGGCCGAAATGTGGCCGTAGCAGTAGCCCGTGGCCTCGTACACCGGCTGGAACAGCTCCGCCCCCTGGCGCACGATCTCCTTGTACAGCGCCCAGCCCACCTGGTCGGCGTCCTGGTCGGGGTGGGCGCGGGCGTATTCGGCCGCCCAGGCCGCCCAGCAAACCGGATCGTCCTGGATGGCCTGGTACGAAAGGGGTGGGTTGGTGGTAACACCGGTGAAGAGCGTTTTGGACGGGTTCTCGGGGTCGTACAGCCGGCGCAACTGCTCGGTCAGCACCGCCCGGCGGCTCTCGGGGACGCTGGCGACCAGCTTTTTGGCAAAGCTGGCGTATACCAGGGGAGAAGAATCCCACCAGATCTCCAGGCCTGGAGAGGTATGCATGAGGCGGTCGAGGACTGTTTCCGGGATGGGAGAATCGATCTGAGACATTGCAGCACCTCACTTTTTACGGATTTATGGCGCTAACGAACCAATATCATTGAGGCAGCAATGATGTCTCCATATTAACTCGAAGTCAGGCGATAGTCAACACGCTTCCAAAA
>DBMK01000017.1 GCA_002298885.1 Anaerolineaceae bacterium UBA700 | reverse complement strand
GGGCGGACGGCCAAAAATTCACGATTTTTAATTTCCCCCGCCCGATTTTGGGGCGGGCGGAGGGGTAGGGGGGCTTTTTTGTAGCCTTTTTAGAAAAGGCCAAACTTCAGGGGCAGTTTTAATCAGCGCCTGGGGAGGAAGTACAGTTAGCTTATTTCAGCAGGCCCAACTCTCGCGCCCGGGCTACGGCCTCGGTCCGGCTGTGCGAATCGAGCTTGCCGAAGATGTGCCGGCTGTGGGCGCGGATGGTATTCACGGTGAGGTAAAGCTTTTTGGCGATCTGGCTGTTCGTCAGCCCGGCTGCGATCAGTTGCAGGATTTCAAGCTCGCGGTCCGACAGCTTCTCGATTAAACCCGCCTGGTCTACATCCGGTTTGTGCCCGGGTTCTGTGGCGCGGAACCCCCCCAGCAAACGATTGCGATAGGTTTTCAGCGATGGATCCGCAGCCTCGACCGATTGCAGCAGGCGTTCCATGGGCAGGCCAAAATCCAGGTAGGTTCGCTTGTACTGCCCGGGCAGCGAGAGCGTCAAAGCTCGCAGTAACAATTCCCGCGCCTGGAGGGCACGCCCCGCTTGTTGGCTCGTTAGGAGGGCGCGCAAAGCCAGGGCTTCGATCAGGATTCCCGGCCAATTCCGCGTTTCTGCATCCTGAATAGATCGATCTGCAATCCTTTGCGCCTCTTCGAAGCGGTCCTCGCTCCATAACACGCGCGCAAGCGTCAAATCCTCAAACGCAGCCTGCAGCGGCGTAGCCAGGCCCTGCTCGCTGCTGCTCTCCATCTTCTGGCGCGTCCATTGCTGCGCCCGGCTCAGTTCACCTTGAGCAAGCCACAGGCGCGCCTGGAACGCGGCGATCAAATGGATATACCGCTGGGCCTGGCTTCTTCCGGCAAGCTGTACGGCAATTTCCATGCTGTTGGATGCATCCGCCGGTTTCCCTAATTCCTGCTGGATCATCGCCAACGTTGCGTGAGCGCGGCCAAAATTGGGGCTGATGCCATCCTTCTGCATCAAGCGCAAGCCGTCGAGGAGCGTTTTTTCAGCATCCTCCAGCCGGTTCCATTCGAAGAGCACGGCTGCCTGGTAAGTCTGGGTATACCCCACTGCCGGCCCGGGTTTTCCGTCTTTGGAGCCATACTGGATGGTGTCTTCGCACACTTTAAACGCCTCGAGTAGCCTGCCCTGCGCAGTCAGCACGTCCGCCAGGTTGCTCGACCAGGTTACGGCGGTAAAGCGGGCATTCTTCTGCTTTTGATTTTCGATGGCCTGCTGGTAGAGCTCGCGCGCTTTTTCCAGGTCCCCTGCGACCAGCGCCGCCTGGCCGAGTGTTGCCAGGGCGTGCCCGTAGACGCGCCGGTCGTCCGATGTTACTTTGGATAGGACGATATTCGCTCGCCGGACCGCATTATCGGCGTCGCCGCGGGTCGCGGCGTAAAATCCCCTGAAGGCGTTGCTGAACAGTTCCAATTCTTCCCGTTCCGCGGAGGGAATCCCCTTATTATCGGAAAGATTTCCTTCGATTTGCGCCAACAGCTGATCGGCAACTTCGAGCTGGCCGCCGACGTAAATGATGCCCGAAAGGTAGGCGCGCAGCCAGGGCCTGCCGGAGATGATGTCGTACGGCAAGGAGTTGACCGTATCTAGCATGCGGCTAATATTTCCGGTCGCCCACGTGGCGGGGTTACGCACCGTGCGTTCGATGACGTCCGTCGCCAGGATTAAATCTCCTGCTGCCAGGGCATGCTGCATTGCTTCAAATGGATAACCGTTTTTTTCAAACCAGCCGGATGCCTTTTTGTGCAGTTCCGGGATCCTCTGCGGATACTGTTCCTTCAGCCGCACTTGAAGCAGCTCGCCGAACAAGTGATGATAGCGGTACCAAATGCGGTTATTATCCAGGGGAATAAGGAACAGGTTTGCGTGATCCAACTGCTCCAGGATTTGCCCGTAATTTACCGCGTTCTCATCCCCATCGCCCAATAATGCATTACACAGATCCGGGCTGATGCGGTTAAAAAGCGACGTCATCAGTAAAAAGCGCTGGATCGATTCTGGCTGCTGTTGAAGCACTTCGTCGGTCAGGTAATCCAGGATCAAATGATGCTGGCCTGAAAAATCGTTCATGAACTGGGCAATCGAATCGGGGGCGCGATCGCGCAGGGTTATCGCCGCCATCTGCAGCCCGGCAATCCAGCCCTCGGTGCGCTGTTCGAGTGCATCGATTTCCTGCGCGCTTAATCCCAGTGTTTGCGCCTGGTTCAGGTATAAATTCGCTTCTTCGATGTTGAAACGCAAATCGGCCGAGCGGATTTCGTTCAATTGGCCGCGCACGCGCCACCTGCCGAGGGGCAGTGAGGGATCCGAGCGGCTAAGGAGAATCACATGCAACCTGGCCGGCAAATGTTCGACCAAAAAGGCGATGCCTTCCAGGATTTCGCGGGATTGAACGGCGTGGAAATCATCCAAAATAAGGAGCGTATCTTCGCTTAGATCCGCCAGTTGATTGAGCAAATCCGTGAAGATCAACTTCACCGGCGGGTTTTGCTGCCCCTGGAGAAGAACACGCGCTGTTCCGAGATGGATGGCTTCGTGTAAGAGCAGTTCGAAGGCTGCCAGAATGTATTCCAAAAACCGGGCAGGATCGTCGTCGTCCGTATCTAGAGAGATCCAGGCCGTGTGGGTGGCTAATTGAGCCGTTTCAAAGTGAAGGTGGATCCATTGGCTGAGGAGTGTGCTCTTTCCAAACCCGGCTGGAGCCGAAACCAGGCTGAGCGGGTGTTCCAGGCTGGCGTTTAACCGCTCCATCAAGCGCGGGCGTAAAACAAGGTTATGCCTTGCCTGAGGCAGGCTTAGTTTTGTCATCAGAAGGGGAGAGACCATATCTACCTGTTCCAGACCTTAGCAGCGTCCTGGATTAATTATAGTATTTGTCGCTAAAGATGATTAATGTGATATGAAGGGAACAGGGGGTCTTAGATTTTCCATTCTACCCACGCAGGAATCGGACAAACTGGCTAAATAGGCCGGCCATATCGATTTTTTCCGGCTCAAACAGCCATTGGATCTGCAGTCCATCCATCATGGCGTAAAGCATGATTGTCAGGTCTTCGGCGGAAATGTCCGAACGGACGTCGCCTTGGGCCTGGCCCTGCCTCAAAACTTCGATGTCCTGCTCGCGTCCATTTTGGTAGCGCCGCTTGAAAAAGTCATGCCCTGGGTGGCTTTCCTGGAGGCTCTCGGCAACCAGCATTGTAAAAAGCTGCACCAATCCGGGTACAGTTTCGTTATATTCAACCAATTCCTGGAAGGACGAGAGAGGGTTTCCCTTTTTCCTGAGCTCGGTGAGGTCGAAGCGTTCGCGATCCACTCGATCGCGTTCCGCCAGCACGGCCATCAGCAGGTGGGTCTTGCTGGGGAAGTGGTGCAGCAGACCGGGCTCGGTAAGGCCGGCAGCCCTGGCGATGTCGGCCATTTTCGCGCCGCGGAAACCCTGTTGGGCAAAGAATTCTGTGGCAGCCCGGATAATTTTCTCCCGGCTGGCGCGTGTCCGTTCTGCCTGGGTGCGTCGGGTCATCTGTGCCTGGGGCATACCATCATTATACGTTAAAATCACAATTTACTTACCTTGCATTAGGTAAGTTTATGGCGTAAAATATTGAAGCTCTTTCCCCTCCCTTTTATCGAAAGGATTATTCCTTATGAATATCTGGAACAAAATCCGGCGCTACCCAAGAATCGGCCTGGTTATTTTGGCTTTTGTTGCCTTTATTGCCTTGGGGCTGCCGGACGGCCTGCTGGGCGTCGGCTGGCCCTCGATTCGGGCCGGTTTTTCTATTCCGTTGGATGCGATCGGTTTGTTCCTGACCGCGGCGGTTGCCGGCTACATGACCTCCAGCTTCCTCAGCGGTTTCCTGCTGGCCCGGGTGGGGGTGGGCCGTGTTCTTGCGGCGAGCTGCTTTCTCACCGGGCTGGCGCTGATCGGTTATACCCTCGTCCCGCAGTGGTGGATGATGGTCTTGCTGGGCGTTTTCTCCGGGTTGGGGGCCGGCGCCATCGATGCCGGCCTCAATACCTACGTAGCCGCCCATTTTGGCGAAGGACTGATGCAGTGGCTGCATGCCTGCTGGGGAATTGGCATTACCATCGGCCCAATCATCATGACCCTCGGGCTGACAACTTTAAACACCTGGCACTTCGGTTACCGGGTGGTGGGCGGTTTTCAGATTGCGCTGGCGGTCTGCTTCGTGCTCACCCTGGCCATGTGGCGCCAGAACAATGCGCCATCCAGCGGCGAGAAGGAGAAACGGCTGACGGATTACAAGACGCCGATGGGAGAGACGCTGCGGCAGCCGCAAGTGTGGCTGAGCATGGCCTTGTTCTTCCTGTACGTTGGCGCCGAAGGCTCGCTGGGCACCTGGATCTATACCCTGCTGACCGAGTCGCGCGGCGTGGATAAGACGCTGGCCGGGTTCTTTGCGGGCAGTTATTGGTTCACCTTTACCATCGGCCGGATTGTGGCGGGGGTGGTCGCCAGGCGGGTGGGGGTCAACAAGCTGGTGCTGGGCGGACTGGTGGGGGCGCTGCTGGGCGCAGGGCTGCTGATTTGGGACCCCTCCGAAACGGCCAACGTGTTGGCGGTAGCCGTCATTGGCCTGTCGATCGCTCCCATCTTCCCGGCGATGATGTCTGGCACCCGAACGCGGGTGGGCGTACATTTTGCCGCCAATACGATTGGCATGCAAATGGCCGCCACCGGCCTGGGGACGGCGGTCATTCCCAGCCTGATGGGCGTGCTGGCGCGGCAGATCTCGCTTGAGATCATCCCCGTTTTCCTGCTGGCATTGTACGCCGCACTATTCGGTCTTTTTACGCTGGCCGTCAAATTCGGATCGAAAGAAGGACTGTCGGCAGTCCCCGATGTTTTGCCATCTTGATACCTTTATCGCCTTTGCCTGCTTTTGGACCCACGCTGGTCTCAGCGGAGCGCCTGGTTTCCTTTCCGCAATAAGGAGTTCTTATGTCAGAACTATCCCCCGCCTACCGCAACCCATCCCTCAGCGTCGAGGAACGCGTGGCCGACCTGCTCGGCCGGATGACACTGGAGGAAAAAGTTGGGCAGTTGTTGATGCTGGATGCGCGCCCCGATGACCTTTCCTTCATCAACACCCGGCAGCCCGGTTCGCTCCTGCACATCCTGGGCGATAGAATCCGCATCGCCCAGCAGTTGGCCGCCCAGAACCGCCTGGGCATCCCGCTGCTCATCGGCGAGGACGCCATCCATGGGCACTCCTTCTGGAAAGGCGCGACCATCTTCCCGACCCAGTTGGCGCTGGCCTGCAGTTGGAACCCCGATCTGCTGGAGCAGGTGGGACGCGTGACGGCCGAGGAGGTGGTGCCGACCGGCATCCATTGGACCTTCTCCCCCGTGCTGTGCCTGACGCGCGACCTGCGCTGGGGGCGAACCGGCGAGACCTTTGGCGAGGATCCTTACCTGATCGGTGAACTGGGGGCGGCGTTGATCCGCGGCTACCAGGGCAAGGGACTGGACGACCCGGCGGGCATCCTGGCCACTGCCAAGCATTACGCCGGCTATTCCGAGACGCAGGGCGGGCGGGATGCCTCCGAGGCCGATCTTTCGCGGCGCAAGCTGCGCAGCTACTTCCTGCCTCCATTCGAGCGCGCTGCGCGGGCCGGCGCCATGACCTTCATGACGGGCTACCAATCCATTGAAGGCGTGCCGTCCACCTGCAACCACTGGCTGCTGACTGAGGTGCTGAAGGATGAGTGGGGCTTCAAGGGTGTGGTGGTCACGGATTGGGACAACGTTGGCCGGCTGGTGTTCGAGCAGAAAGTGTGCGCGAATTATGCCGAGGCAGCGGCTGCCGCCATACGGGCCGGAAACGACATCATGATGACCACGCCCGAGTTCTACGAAGGCGCCCTGGAGGCGGTGCGCAGCGGCAGGCTCGCCGAAACCGAGATCGATGCGCCCTGCGCCCGCCTGCTGGCGCTCAAGTTCCGCATGGGGCTGTTCGAAAACCCGCGCCGGCCGGACCTGGAGCGGGCCGCGCTGGTGATCGGCAGCGCGGAACACCGGGTCGCCAACCTGGAAGCGGCGCGCCAGAGCCTGGTGCTGCTGCAGAATAACGGGCTGCTGCCGCTCAACTCGAATAAATTGAAATCGATCGCCGTGGTCGGCCCGAACGCCAACGACGACCTGCAGCAGTTGGGCGACTGGTCGCTGGGCTCTTCCCAGCACCCGCCCGAGGCCGGCAAGCACCCGCGCCAGAAGACGACTACCGTGCTGGATGGCATGCGCGCCCTGGCGCCGCAAGGTCTGGACGTGCGTTACGCGCCCGGCTGCTCGATCACCGACGGCGACCTTTCCGGCATCCCGGCGGCTGTGGCTGCGGCCCAGGCGGCCGATGTGGTGGTGGCCGTGGTGGGCGACCACCTGGATTTCATCGGCGAGATGCACAGCACGGCAACCCTGGAGCTGCAGGGCGGGCAGATCGCCCTGTTGGAGGCGTTGGAGCAGACAGGCAAACCGCTGGTGGTTGTGCTGGTGAACAGCAAGCCGCTGGTCCTGCCGCCCGCCGCAAGGCGAGCCGCGGCTATCGTGGAGCTGTTCAACCCCGGCATGGAAGGCGGGCGGGCGCTGGCCGAGGCGCTGTTCGGGCTTCTGAACCCGTCCGGCAAGCTGACTGTCTCTTTTCCGGTACACGCAGGGCAGCAGCCGGTGTTTTACAGCCAGGTGCGCGGCCAGCACGGCGACCGCTACGCCGACCTGACCCAGGAGCCGCTCTTTCCGTTCGGGCACGGTCTGAGCTATACACAGTACGTTTATTCCAACCTGCGGCTGGCTTCTCTCACCCTGGCACGGGGTGAGCCGGCGCAGGTTTTCGTGGACGTGGAGAACGTTGGGCCGCGGCAGGGCGAGGAGATCGTGCAGGTCTACGTCAGCGACGTGGTGACCTCGGCCACCTGGGTCGACAAGGCGCTGAAGGGCTTTGCCCGCGTCCGGCTGTCGCCGGGTGAGAAAAAGAGCGTGCAGGTTGAGCTGCCCTGGCTGGCCTTCCAGATTGTGAACGCCCAGGGAGTGAGCGTTGTGGAGCCCGGGGAGTTCGAGATTCTGGCCGGCCCCTCGTCGCGCCAGCGGGATTTATTAAAGGCAAAATTGACCATAAGGTAAATCAAAGGCGGAATTATTAAACCCTTCAAAGGAGGCAGTATGGACAGGATGAAGAACAAAGGGACGGCCGCATCCGTTCCACCGGAGGCCGAGGTCGCCGGGCGGGTTGAGGAGCTGCTGCGGCGGATGAGCCTCGCCGAGAAAATCGGCCAGCTTACCCAGATTGGCGGCGCCGATTTTATGCAGGGGCCTAAGCCCGAGGACGTTATCCGCAGCGGTGGGGCCGGTTCGGTCCTATGGCTCAACGACACCAAGAAGTTCAATGCGCTTCAAAAGATCGCCGTTGAAGAGAGCCCGTCGAAAATCCCGCTGCTCTTCGCCCTGGACGTGATCCACGGCTACCGCACGATCTTCCCTGTGCCGCTGGCCATGGCTTCCTCCTGGGACCCGGCCGTTGCCGAAGCGGCGCAGGCGGTCGCGGCCAAAGAAGCCCGCGCCGCCGGCCTGCACTGGACGTTCGGCCCGATGCTCGACATCGCCCGGGATGCCCGCTGGGGACGCATTGTCGAGGGCGCCGGCGAAGATCCCTGCCTGGGGGCGGCGATGGCGGCTGCCCAGGTGCGCGGCTTTCAGGGAGCTTACCCGGGCGCTCCGGAGCACGTGGTGGCCTGCGCCAAGCATTTCGCCGGGTACGGCGCGGCGGACGGCGGTCGCGATTACGATCCGGTCTACCTGCCCGAGGCCCAGTTGCGCAACGTGTATTTCCCGCCCTTCCGGGCCGCGGTGAAGGCTGGCGTGGGGACGTTTATGAGCGCCTACATGGACCTCAACAACGTCCCGGCCAGCGGGAACCGCTGGCTGCTGCACGACGTCCTGCGCAGTGAGTGGGGCTTCCAGGGCTTCGTGGTCAGCGACGCCTTTGCCGTCGGCAATCTCGTCATCCAGGGCTTTGCCCAGGACGGCCGCGACGCCGCCCGGCGCGCCTTGAAGGCAGGCCTCAACATGGATATGGCCAGCAGCACCTACCTGCAGAACCTGGCCGGCCTGGTGGCGGACGGCACGCTGAAAGAAGCCGAACTCGACGCGGCCGTGCGGCCCATTCTGGCGATCAAAATCCGTATGGGGCTTTTCGAGCAACCCTACGTCGACGAGGCGCTGCTGGGCCAGGTAGTTGCGCTGCCGGAGCACCGCCAGAAATCGCGCCTGGCTGCCCAGCGCTCGATGGTGTTGTTGCGTAACGAGGGCGGGCTTCTGCCGCTCGCCAAAAACCTGAAGAACGTGGCGGTGATCGGCCCGCTGGCCGACTCGATGGACGCTACGGAAGGGTCGTGGATGGTTTTCGGCCACCAGCCGGCGGCGGTCACCGTGCTGCAGGGTATCCGCGCCAAACTTCCCCAGGCGAAGGTCGAGTACGCCCCAGGCCCCGCCATCCGCCGCGAGATCCCCTCCCCGTTCGACGATTTTGAACCGGAGAAACGAAAACCAATCCAGCCGCCCGAGGAAGCGGAAGCGGCCTTCCAGGCGGCTGTGGCGGCTGCACGCCGCGCCGACCTGGTTATCATGGTGCTTGGCGAGAATGCAGATATGGCCGGCGAGGCCGCCTCGCGCGGCCTGCTCGATCTGCCGGGGCGCCAGGAAGAGCTGCTCGAAGTGGTCGTCGCCCTCGGCAAACCAGTGGTCCTCGTTCTGTTGAATGGCCGCCCGCTGAGCATCGTCTGGGCGGCGGAACACGTTCCGGCCATCCTCGAAGCCTGGGAACCGGGGAGCGAGGGCGGAAACGCCGTTGCCGATATCCTCTTTGGCGACGCCAACCCGGGCGGCAAGCTGCCGGTCACCTTCCCGCACAGCGGCAGCCACGCGCCGCTGTATTATGCCCACACCCTGACCCATGCGCCCGAAGGCAGCCAAATGGGGAGCCGCTCGCGTTACTGGGACGGCCCGGCATCGCCGCTCTATCCTTTCGGTTTTGGCCTTAGCTACACCTCATTCTCGATCGCCAACCTCAAGATCTCGGCCCCCCGGGTAAAGGTGGGCCAACCGGTGACCGTGAGCGTCGACGTGACCAACACCGGCAAGGTGGCAGGCGATGAGGTGGTCCAGGTGTACATCCACCAAAAGTCAGGCAGCGATTCTCGGCCCCTGCGCGAACTGAAGGGCTTCGAGCGCATCACCCTGCAGCCCGGCGAGACGAGAGCGGTCACAATCCTGCTCGGCCCGGACGAGCTGGGTTACTGGAGCACGAACGCCGGCGGCTGGATCCAAGACGCGGCCGCCTTCGACGTCTGGGTTGGCGCCGATTCGCGGGCAACGCTCCACGGAGATTTTGAAGTAGCTAGCTAAGCATTGTAGACCTCACCCCTAATCCCTTGGAGTTTGGCCTTTTTCGAAAAGG
>DBMK01000018.1 GCA_002298885.1 Anaerolineaceae bacterium UBA700 | reverse complement strand
TGACCCAAAAAAACTTCTTTAAAGTCCTTTCCCCCGGCTTTCTCACCACCGTCCAGGACCTCGGACGGGTGGGCTATGAGCGCCTGGGAGTGCCGGGATGCGGGGCGATGGACCGGGTGGCGCTGATGGCGGCGAACGCTCTGGTGGGCAACCCGCCGGGAGCGGCGGGGCTGGAATGCGCCCTGCTGGGGCCGGCGCTGCGGGTGGAGGGGGAATGCCTGGTGGCCGCCGGCGGGCGCGGCTTCGTGCTGGAAGTTGGCGGGCGGCAGCTTCCGCTTTGGATGGCGGCCTGGGTGCGCCGGGGCGAGGTTGTAGCGCTGCTCCCTATCGAAGGCGCTGGCTGGAGTTACCTGGCCTTCAGCGGCGGCGTCGATGTGGCTCCAGTGATGGGCTCGCGCGCCACCTACCTGCGCGGCGGGTTCGGCGGGTTGGAGGGACGAGCGCTGCAGGAAGGCGACTCGCTGGAGCTGGGGGAAGCGTCCCAATTATACGAGCGGGCGGGCCGGGAGCTCCCCGGGGGATTGCGGCCGGCCTACGCTGACCGGGTGGAGGTGGAGGTTGTGCTGGGGCCGCAGGCGGACGCTTTCACAGAGGCGGGGCAGGCGGCGTTTCTTGAAGGCGAATACACCCTGTCCCCCGCCTGCGACCGCATGGGCTACCGCCTGGCCGGGCCGGCAGTCGCTCACCGGAGCGGGGTGGACATTCTATCGGAGGGCATCCCGCTGGGAGCGGTGCAGGTGCCGGGCGACGGGCAGCCGATCGTACTGATGGCCGACCACCAGACGGCCGGCGGCTACCCCAAGATCGGCGTGGTGACCGGCGCCAGCCTGCCGCTGCTGGCCCAGTGCCCGCCCGGCCGCGGCCGGGTGCGCTTCCGGGCCGTGAGCGTGGAGCAGGCCCAGGTAGAGTGGAGAAGGATTGTCCGGGGACTGCAGGAGATGTGAAACGTGAATTCATGTTTCACCCTTCACGTTTCATAATCTAAGCGCAGTCCTGAAATCTTTATGTAAAATATATTGGAGATTTATAAAGATAAGGTATTATTAATGTGAAATAAAATCTGTCCCGGCGAGAACAGCAAGAGGGATGCCAGATTGAGCTATGCCGGGGGGGAAATCTACAGCGGAGAGAATTTTTTAATGACCTTCTTTATACATCAAAATGAGACCGATCGCGACCGGAAGGTGCGAGCGGCGCTCGAGGCTGTGCTGGAATCGGGCGAAACGCTGCTGGAATATACCCAGGGTAAGTTTGGGCCGTTCCTTGCTACACAGGAGTACTTGATCGGGTTGACCCGGCGGCGTATTGTCCTCGTCCAGAAAGGACAGGCCGGAGGGGCAATCTCTATCCAAATAACATACATCAGTGCCATCACGTTTGACGCCGCAAAGCGCGGGTCGAAGCCGGTCATGCGCATCTTTGTGCGCCGCGGATTTTCGGAAACGGCCGTTGATGTCAGCGTGCCCTTCACCTCCTCAGGCTATTGGGTGCCTTTCGCCGAAAACCTGGCGCGCCAGTTCGCCGCTGTGCATGCCCCCGGAGAGGCCGCGACGCAAACGCCAGATATCCAGCAGGTGCTGAGTCAGGCTGATGACCTGCGCAGGCTGGGATTGCCAGACCTGGCCCGGGAGATCCTGAATGAGGAGGCGACCAGGAACCCGTCGCCGCAGTTGGACGAGCATCTCCAGGACCCGATGCGCCAGGATGGCAGCGATAAGCTGGCCATGCGCGTGGCGGCAGGTCTGTATGGGATCGTGATTTTGATCCTGGTCTGGCAGGCGTTCCGGGGGCAAGCCACCATTGGTATCGGCCTGGTGTTAGCGATTTTGGCCGTTATCAATCTGCTGCATGGAAAGCAAAAATCCAGGCGGACCGCCCTGACCTATTCGCTGTTCATGTGCGCATTCAATATTTGGCACGACCTGACGATAGGAAGCTATTTGGATATTATCATTTGGAGCTCTTTTGCCCTGTCGATGGTTCTTCTGCTGACCGGAAGGTCAAGGCGAGTGCGAATTGGGATGGGTGGAGCCGTATTTGCTGCAGGCGTGTTGGGTGTGATGGCTTTTTTCTTGCTTGGACCAACATATTTTCCGCAAGCTGTTGATGCTGTAATCGGCATCATGCCGGCGCCACGCACGTCGTTCAGTGATGATTTCAGTCGTAATCAGGGCTGGGCTGCGAGAAAAGAGGCCAATACAACCGCGGGTCTCGAAAATGGGGCCTATGCCATCCAGCTCAATTCGCCGGACAAGATCTATGTATCATTCCCGCCTTTGAGCTACTTCCCAACGCGGGGTGAGGTAGACTTCCAGGTGCCTTCCGGGTTCGATACCTCGGCAGCAGGCATGTATGGCCTGGTCTGCCGTTGGCAGTCAGACACAAAACATTACGTGGTATTCATCGACCCGTTCCGGGGCCAATACAGTGTGTTGAGGGTTGAAGGGGAAGATGTCACCGCCTTGACCGAGCCGGGCTTGCTGCCGGCAGACGGTTTGAGAAAAGCCGGGGAGAAGAATCGCATTGGCCTGTCATGCCAGGATAACCAGGTGATCCTGACCATCAACGCTGAGAAGCAGACCCCGATCAGTGATCCGCAGATGGCCCATTTTGGCGCGGGGCGGCTGGGACTGATGATAATGACCAATCAGGACATCCCCGACGAGGGCTTTAAGGTGCTGTTCGACAATGCCGTATTCTGGCCGGCGGAGAATTAGGCTAAAGCACGTAAAACGTGAAGCGTGAAACGTGATTAATTCACGTTTCACGCTTCACGTTTTACGTTTTACGACCGACTAACTGATCACCTGACCGACTGACATACTGATCGACTGACCGGCTGCGCCTGAGGGTTCCATCTCGTTACCGAGCCAGGAGCCGAAGACCCAGCCGGCGACGGCGCTGACCGGCAGGTGGATAATCAGCCCGGCGACCAGGCCGGTGAGCGCGGCGGCGGAGGTGTTCGTGAGGGCTGCGATCAGTTTGGCGATCAGCCCCCACGCCAGGTTGAGCCCCAGGTTCACCAGGATGCTGGCAAAGGCAGCCAGGACGAAGCCCCAGAAGCCTGCCAGAAGCAGGCGCAGCAGGCGGCGGGGCGGGCTGCCCGCCAGCAGTCCGAACAGCAGGGCCGCTGTCGCCCCGAAAAGGGCGCCGGAGAGAATGTTGAAGAAGGCCTGCACATACGGCGACAGGGGCGCCGCCGAGGCCAGCAGGGTGGAGCCGGTGGCCAGGACCGCGTAGGCGGCCGGCATCCCCACTGCGCCGGCCAGCCCAAAGCGCAGCGGGTGGGCCGGCTTTTCGGCCCGGCTGATGACCAGTCCGGCTGCCAGCCCTGCCAGCGCCAGGAGGCCCAATCCGATCAAGCTGAACCGGGACGCCTGGACGGAGCCGTCCGGCTGGTTGAACACGGCGGGCATGAGAACGGCCTGCCAACTGGAATAGGCGTACGCGCTGTTCTGGGCGATCTGCACCAGGCCGATGACCAGCTCGAGGAAGACGAAAGCGATGGCAAATCCCAGGGCGCCTGCCTGGCGCCAGCGGGAATGTTTTTGGTGAGTGAGAATTTTTTCGAACATGATGTTTAACTCTGGATTCTGAACGTATTCACGCAAAAGATTGAACGGCAGGTCGACCAGCTCGTGCCAGGCGACCCACGGGGCGCCCCGCCCGGCGTCTGCCAGCTTTTCGGCGAAGACGGAGACCATCTCGGCGCCGAACTCGCTGCGGAAGCCCGCGGGGTAGAGGAGGATCAGGCGGCGGTAGAGACCCACCCAGGCATTGTTGGCCTTCATACTGGCAGGGTCCCCTGGGAGCGTTGAGCGGCTGCGGCGAGCAGGCTGCGCAGGCGCTCGGTCTCGGCGCTCAACACGCCCTGGCCAAGGGCAGTCAGGCGGTAGACCTTGCGCGGGCGGCCGGTCTCGTCCAGCTCGCGATCGTCCTCGAGGCGTTCGATCCAACCCTGCTCGAGCATGCGCTTGAGGGCGCCGTACAGCGTGCCGGCGGAGAGCTCGATCCGCCCGCCGCTGAGGGCGGAAACGTCCTTCATGATGGCGTAGCCGTGACGAGGTTCGTTGGCCATGGAGAGCAGAATGTAGAAGCTGACCTCGGAGAGGGGCAGTTGGGTTTCGATGGGTTGGTTCATGACGCCTCCTTATATATAAAGCATTACGATATATCGTTACGCTATATATAGTAGCACGATGTATTAAGGATGTCAAGGGGTAGTTTGGGACGTGAAACGTGAAGCGTGAAACGTGAATTCGTCCCGCTTCACGTTTCACGTTTTACGTTTCACGCTATAATATTTTAAGAAAGGCAAAGCGGTTATGGCTGTGATCACGCTTTCTCGCCAGTGGGGCAGCCTGGGAAATATCGTGGCGAATGCCGTGGCGGACCGCCTGGGGTACCGGGTGATGATGCGCCAGTTAATTAACCAGGCTGCCCTGCGCGCCGGCGCGCCGGAGGTGGCCCTGGCGGTGATCGACGAGCTGCACCTGTTGGGCCTCACCCCCAGCGCCGAGGAATACCAGGCTTACCTGCAGGCCATGCACACCGTGATGGAGGAGCTGGCCCACCAGGGCAATGTGGTCATCGTGGGCCGCGGCGGTCAGTTGGCGCTGCGCGATCATCCTGGCACACTGCACGTGCGTATGATCGCCCCCTTCGAGATCCGCGTGCAGCGCCTGGCCGAGCGCCACCGCACCTCGCTGGCGGCGGCCCGGGCCCAGGCGCGGGCCAGCGACCGCGAGCGCAAGAGCTACATCAAGCGTTTTTACAACGTGGACGTAAACGATCCCGCCCTGTACGACCTGGTGATCAACACCGCCCACCTCAGCGCCGACACCGCCACTGACATCATCTGCCGCGCCGTACAGCAGTTGGAAAAGAGTTAAAGTGAAGATTCACCACGGAGGCACAGAGACACTGAGAAAACCTGGTTTTATGGTTTTCTCAGTGTCTCTGTGCCTCCCCTGGCACCGCCCGCCAGGGCAGGTGCGTGGTGAATCTCCCCTTCTATATAAAGGAAGCCCTCTTTGAGCACCTTGCAACATAGCCACCCAAAATTTGTCCATCCTTCCGAAGAGACGTTCGCCAAGATCCTTGATTTTTACGGCATCGAGTGGGAGTACGAGCCGCGTACTTTTCCGCTGGAATGGGACGAGTACGGCACGGTACTGGAGGCGTTCGCCCCCGATTTTTACCTGCCGTCGCAGGACCTTTATATCGAGCTGACCACCCTGCGGCCCAAGCTGGCAACCTACAAGAACCGCCGCGTGCGGCGCATGCAGGAGCTGTACCCGCACGTGCACGTCAAGCTGCTGAAGCGGCGCGAGATGCGCGACCTGATGGTGAAATACGGCCTGTACGACAGCGCCGACCAGATCCAGGGCACTGCGGCCCAGAAGAAAAACGGACAATGAACCGCAGCGGACTGGAGGCCTACGGCGAGCTGGGAGCTGAGATCAAGGAAGTGCTGATCTCGGCCGAGGAGCTGCAGCAGCGGGTGAGCGAACTGGGGCGGGCCATTTCGGCGGACTACGCCGGGCGCGACCCGCTTATGCTGGGGGTGCTCAAGGGCGTGGTGATCTTCATGGCCGACCTTCTGCGGGCCATCACCATCCCCCTGGAGGTGGATTTCCTGGCGGTATCGAGCTATTCCAACGAGACGCGGCGCAACGGGCTGGTGCGCCTGGAGAAAGACCTGGGGACGAACATTGCCGGGCGGCACGTGCTCTTTGTGGAGGACGTCATCGACACCGGCCTGACCCTCAATTACCTGCTGCGCAGCCTGCGCGCCCGCCAGCCGGCCAGCCTGGAGGTGTGCGTACTGTTCAACAAGCCAACCAGCCGCCTGATCGAGACCCCGCTCAAGTACAAGGGCTTCGACCTGCCTGACCGCTTCGTGGTGGGTTATGGGCTGGACTACCAGGAGAAATACCGCAATTTGCCCTTCGTCGGCCTTTTGAAAGCCGACGTACTCAAAGGCCATAAAAGCCAGGGATAAAAAATGCGGTGTTTTCAGACAGCCTCGCTGCCTGAAAACACCGCATTTATTTAAATAAAAACAGGGGTTCCAAGTAACCTTCAGTTCACTCTCTGTTCCATTTGAACCGCCCTTCTTCTCGTCCTGGTTTTACAGTGTTGAGGAGTGCGCATTCGCATGAGATTTCTAAGGCTCCGCTTCTTTGGGTTGCTTCCGGTCTTCTCCCTCGAGAAGAGCCTTCCGTTTTCCTTTTGAAGCATCTACACCTTAGTTATCTTCGGCCTTTGTGGCGTTTCGTCCCAATTATTCTTTCGAAGGCGGGCTCGAACGTTTCATTGGCTTCTGAGCAGTGAGGAGCTTTCCAATTCCTCAGAACTCCCTGTACAATTATTATAGCAACCGAATCGGACAAGTCAAGGGTGATTTCGATGTCGTATAGACAAGTGAGAAAGTCGGTCAGTATTTCAGTCGATCAGTCAGTCAGTTTGTCCGCGAATTACACGAATGATGACGAATTGTCGCGAATAGCTTATTAAAAAATTCGTACCAATTCGTAACAATTGGCGTAATTCGTGGTTAAACTGACAGACTGATCGACTGACCGACTTTAGACTTGAGGATTATCTATGAATGTAGATTTGAATTGCGATATGGGCGAGTCGTTTGGGGCGTACCGGTTGGGGGATGATGCGGCGATGCTGGCGTACATTACCTCGGCCAACATTGCCTGCGGTTTTCACGCCGGCGACGGGCTGGTGATGGATGCGACGGTGCGGATGTGCGTGCGGGCGGGGGTGCGGGTGGGGGCCCACCCTGCCTACCCCGACCTGCAGGGCTTCGGGCGGCGCGAGATGAGCCTGGCCCCGGAGGAGGTGGAGGCGTTCGTGCTCTACCAGGTAGGGGCGCTGGCCGGCTTTGCCCGGGCGGCGGGAGTGGAGCTGGCGCACGTCAAGCCGCACGGGGCGCTCTACAACCA
>DBMK01000026.1 GCA_002298885.1 Anaerolineaceae bacterium UBA700 | reverse complement strand
CCAACAGTTCACAATAATTAAATTGAAAATTCTACGCTCTGCAGCGGGGATAATTCCGCAACGCACCCGTACAGCGCGGGTGAATGGCCGCCGACGTACAGGCGGAAGCGGCCGGGTTCCAGGAAGGGACGGCCGGCGTCGTCGAAGCAGGCCAAATCTTCGAAACCCAGGTCGAAACGGAGCGAACAGGTCTGTCCCGGATCGAGGCGCACCCGGTGGAATCGGCGCAGCTCACACGCTGGCACAGGCACGCTGGCATCCAGGTGCTGGACGTAGAGCTGGACCACTTCGTCGCCGCTCATTTTTCCTGTGTTGGTTAACGAAATTTCAACCGTAACTTCGGGAGAATCTCCTCCCGAACCCAATGCAACCCGCGGCGCGGTGTACTCGAAGGTGGTGTAGCTCAAGCCATACCCGAACGGGTAAAGCGGCTGGCCGCGGAAGTAGCGATAAGTGTGTCCTTCCATGGCATAGTCGTCAAAAGTAGGCAATTGGTCGACGGATTGGTAGAAGGTTACCGGCAGGCGCCCCGCCGGGTTGTAATCCCCGTACAGCGCCTCGGCCAGTGCCGTGCCGCCGGCCTGCCCCGGATACCAGGCTTCAAGGATGGCATTTACGCCGGGCGTCCGCTGCGCCCAATTGACCGCCACCGCGCTGCCGTTGAGCAGCACCAGAACCACCGGTTTACCGCTGGCGACGAGATGCTCCAGCAGGTCCTGCTGGATGCCGGGCAGGTCCAGGCCGGTGCGGTCGCCCAGGCTGTGCTGTCCGGGCGGATTACCCTCCTGCTGGCCCTCCTCGCCTTCGACGAGCTGCGACAGTCCGAGCACAGCGATCACCAGGTCCGCGCGAGCCGCCAGGGCGACAGCTTCGTCCAGGCCGCTGCGGTCCACATCCCGGATACCGCAGCCGCGAGCATATTCCACACGCACATCCTTGCCTGCGCGTTGCCGGATGCCTTCCAGGATGGTTACCGGCTCAGCCGGCTCACCGAAATAATTGCCGCGCAGCACCAGCTCATCGGCAGCATTGGGCCCAATTACGGCGATGTAGGTCAATTTCCCGCCGGTCAGAGGCAGAAAATCCTCCGCGTTCTTAAGCAGGACAATCGATTGGCGCGCCGCTTCCAGCGCCAGGTCGCGGTGGGCCGGCGAATCGACAAACTCCATCGTCAGCCGGGTGTAGGGCACCAATTCGGGCGGGTCGAACATGCCGAGCCTGAAACGGGCTGCAAACAGGCGCGTGACGGCAAGATCGATTTCCTTTTCATCAATCAAACCGGCGGAAACCGCCTTCAACAATGCCTGGTAGGTGCTGCCGCAGTTCAACTCGCAGCCACTGCGTACGGCCAGCGCTGCGGCTTCTTCCATCGATGCGGCCACCTTGTGGCGCTCGAAAATATCGTCGATTGCCCCGCAGTCCGACACAACAAAACCATCAAAACCCCATTCCTGGCGCAAAATTTTCTGGAGCAAGGTCGGGCTGGCGCAGCACGGCTCGCCGTTGGTGCGGTTGTAGGCGCCCATTACCGAGGCAGCCGCGCCTTCCTGGACGCAGGCCTTGAACGCCGGCAGGTAGGTCTGGTACAGGTCACGCTGGCTTGCCGCGGCGTTGAAGCTGTGGCGCTCCTCCTCCGGACCGCTGTGGACGGCAAAATGCTTGGGTGTGGCGACCAGCTTCAAATATCGAGGGTCATATCCCTGCAGCCCTTTGACGAAGCTGACGCCCATGCGGGCGGTTAGCTGCGGGTCCTCGCCGTAGGTCTCCTGGCCGCGCCCCCAACGCGGGTCGCGAAAGATATTGACGTTCGGCGTCCAGAAGGTCAAGCCGAAAAAAATATCCCGCCGCCCTTCCCGGTCGGCCTGGTGGTGCTTGGCGCGTCCTTCGTCGGAAATCGCCTCGGCGATGCGCTGCACCAGCTCCGGGTTCCAGGTGGCCGCCAGCCCTATGGCCTGCGGGAAGACGGTGGCTCGCCCGGCGCGCCCGACCCCGTGCAGGCATTCGTTCCACCAGTTGTACTGCGGCACGCCCAGGCGCTCGATAGCTGGGGCGGAATGCACCATCTGGGATACTTTTTCAGCCAGAGTCATGCGTGAAATCAGGTCGTGGACCCGTTCCTCTGCCGGTTTCGTGGGATCTAGATAGTCAGGCAATAGTATCCTCCATGAAAATTCCCTTACGGAAACGCTTCGTTTTCCCGCGCCAGGATAGGCACATGTCCCGGCCGTCCAACCAGACGAAAACCGCCTCGAGGTAGTTCGGCACATTGCCGTTCGAGCGAGTTACCAGGCCAAAGGCGTAGCCTGCCAGAGCCTCGACCACAGTATCGTGGGAGACGAAGAGGTCCACCCGCGCGCCGCTCGAACTTTCGCCGGCCATTAAGTTCAAAATGGCGCGAATTTCAAAGGGCACCTTCTTGCGTGGTTCAAAGACCGGGCTGCCCTGCCATACCGGCAGCATGAAAGGGTGGCTCAAGCGGTCGTCTATGCTGACGAGATTCCCTCCCCCGGCGCCGGCGGCAATAGCGACCGCCGTATTCACGCAGCGGCTTACCGGGCTGGACACCAGCCGGCCCAGGCAGCGGAATTGAGCCAGGCGCTCGCCAAAATCCCGGGCGATGGCGATCCCTTCGGACGTCAGGTCTGAGACGTAGACCTCAGCGCTGGTCAGGATCGGGGCGCGCAGCGAATGGCGCATAAGCAGCGCTACGGGGCGGTTGCGGGGCAGTTCCGCCAGAGCCGCCAGGGTTACACCAGCATAATTCTCATCCACGGCCGGCAGCTTCGCTTATTGGCCAAGGTCGAGGATCAACATCCAGCCGATGATGGAGGTTGAGTCGGGGGCTGTGTATTCGACCAGCAGGCATTCGCGCCCGAGGTTGTCGAAACGCCGGTCGGCCGGCAAGAAGCGCACGGTCGAACCTGCCAGGACGAAGCCAACTGCGTGGAAAGTCTCGTAGCAGCCGTTGCGGATGTAGACGTCGCGGGCCACCGTGCCGGCCAGAGGAGTCGGGGTCAGGGTGAAGGTAGGCGTGATCGAGGGCGTCAGCGATGGCCGGGGCGTATTCGTCGCCGTGGGCGGGATGGGGGTAAAAGTAGCTGTGGCGGTGGGCGTTTCGGTAGCCGTGGGTGTGAGCGAGATGATGTAAGACCGCACCTGGTTGAAGCCAAAAAAGAGTATGCCAATAATGATGAGACCGCCCAGGAAGATCCCGCCAAACTTGATCCCGGTGCGTATGTTATTGTAAGACGCCAGCGAACGATTTAGCTCGATGACCCGCGGATCGTTGGGGTAACGCGCCCGCACGTCCCGGCTGATTTGAGAGGCGGCTGCCGGCCATGAGCGGTTTGAATTGTAAACCGTGACGGCCTGCTGCAGTTCGTCCTCGTAGCGCTGCACGTCGCGGAAGAGCTTCTCAACGTCCACCTGGAGCTGGTTCAGGCTTTCGTCCGAATAGCCCAGGTTGCGCGCCTGGTCCAGAGTCTGCTTGGCCTGGCGCGCCTTGGCCAGCACTGCGTCCAACGTCTGAGCCCGGTCGGCCTGGGTCTTCAGACTGCGCACCTGGTCCTTCAATGGCTCGACCACGCTGGGAATGATCTCCTGCAGGCGTTCCTTGAGTTTTTGGAAGCCCGGGTTATCGCCGAAGCGCAGGTAAAGGGCGTCCAGGTCCAGTTTTACCTGGACCACGTCCTTGGGGTCGCTGATGGTCGAGTTAAGCGTTTCGGCAATCGACTGCATGGCGGCTCGAGCCTTGCGCATCTCCTGGGCCCGGTCGTTGTACTTGGGCAGCCCGGTCGCCTGGGCGGCGGCCTCCACCCGTTCGATGCCGTCATCGATGTTGCCCTGGTTGAAGAGCGAGAGACCCTCGTTATAAACGCTCTCGGCGTCGATGTACTGCTGCAGTTTTTGTTCGAACTCCTGGCCGTCCTGCCAGCGTTGGATGCCCATATCGCGCAGGGCCATTTGAGCTTTGCTCAGCAGGGACATGGCATCGGCGTAGCGCCCCAGGCGCGCCGCAGACTGGGCCTTACCGAATGCGCTGGCCGCCTCTGCGGGCAGGGCGACCGAAGGAATATAGCCGGTGCGCAGGTAATTTTCCGACTCGGTGCGGTGCTGGCGGGTGCGCTCCCATTTCGGCTCGATCTGCAGCGCCTGGTCGTACAATTTGATCGCCTCGGCGTAGCGACCTCCATAAAAGAGTTTCTCGGCTTCCTCCATCAACTGTTCGGCGTAGGGGTTGTGCTCGTGAGTCTCCTCTTTTTCAGCTTTAGCTGCCGGACCAGCCTGGGTGAGCGAAGTGGCAAAGGTGGGCGCGGCGGAATTTGCGGCGGCCTTTTCCGGATTCTCTAACCCGCGGATGCATTCACGCAGTTCTTTGTACGTGGTCTGGAAACGCGAGCGGTCGTTGTAGTCCAACGATTCGAAGGCGTCGGAATGGACAAACTCATCCAGCTCGACCATCTTCACCCGCAAGTCTGCCAGGGCCGGTGCATCGGCGCTAATCAGTTGAGCAACCTCGTCGATCAATGTGTTCAAATCGGTCATGAAGGGTTCCTTTGCCTTACAGGCGAGAATTGGGAAGCTGGATCATGGTGTGTTTGAGATCATCCCCCAGGGCTGAGGCGCTTGTATATTCCCCTGCGAGCACTCGCTCCAGGATCGAGCGCAGGCCCGGCGAAAGGCGCTGGTCATCGTAGGTCCACTTCGCCTGGTAGGTGTGGGCGGCCTGGTCGATGTCCTCGGGGCGGGTCGGCCCCAGGGGCAGGGCGCCAGGGGCAGTGCGCCCGGTGAGAATGTGGTGCAGGCCGCGGGCTCCGAATTGTACCAGGTCCATCTGGATTTCTTCCTGAGTTAGCCCATTAGGGTGGTAGCGCGCTACGTTCCAATCGATCATGTAGATGCCGTTGTGCTCCGCCAGCCAATAATAATGCATTATTTTGTGGTCCCGGTAGACAATGTTGCGCTCGTGGGCGGTCTGCAAGATGTCACAGATCTGAATGGTCATCTGCAGGAGGGTCACCAGGGGCAAATACTGGCCGCGGGTCATGCCCGCGTCGCACATCAACAGCAGGCTGTCTTCCTGGCGCTGTTTTTCGATCGCCAGGTACGGGATCCAGCCGTCGCGGATGCGTTCTTCGAGGCGCACCATGAATTCCTTGTACGAATCAGGGCCGATGCGGATAACGCGCCCGGTCGCCTGGGCGGTGCCCGTCGATGAATCCAGCGGTAAGGAAGCCCCCTCTTCCAATAAAATAAAACCACATTCCAGCAGGCGCGAAATGCCGGGCACATCGCGCATGATTGTCAGGATGAGGACTTCCTCTCGGAACAAGGGCAGTGAATAATTCACCTGGTCCATGCGCATCAGTTTCACCGCCGCCTCGCGCAACTGATAGTCCGCATCCTGCAGCAAGCCCAGCACCACCCGCGCCGAAGAGCCGCGCGCCTCCGGTATCCATGCGTCCATCGGCTCGACCAAAGCCACGTTGCCGCCCGGTCCCAGGCGTCCTTCTTGAATGCCATGGATTTCTGAAAAAGTGATTTCAGGCTCGACTGTCTCTGCCGGCTCTTCCTCGTCCGCCAGCGCCGGCACGCGTTCGATACGCTCGAACCGCCGCAGCCAGGGCATCTCGCGGATTATCGCCGGGTCCGTCTTGAACAGGTCGGAAGGCCAGATGCCTTTGCGGATCTGGCGGCAACTGTTCAATATTTCGTCCAGCCACCCCGCCGGGCCTACCTGGTTGCGAAGCTCGCGCCCCTGGAACTCGAGCACGGTGATCCATTCGGGGAAATCTTCTCCGCTCTGTGGGCCCTGGTGGATCCGCTTGAGGAATTCCGGCGCGGCCTGGATGGCCATGTCGGCGTTCAAAACGCGCCGCCGGTCGGGGTCCCACAGCAAAAGCCGCCGCAGGCCCTTGCCTGCCTCCAGGAAATCCTTGCGGCCCCAGGCTTCGAGCACCAGGCTGGCTTGCTGGCGCGGGTGGCTCAACAGGAGATTGATCGAGCGCACTTCGTCCGGCAGCAGCCCGGCGGCTTCGGCCAGGATGCCGTCGACCCAGGTATAATCCAAACCTGAATCGGGAGGGCCAGGCTCGAGCTGAGTCCAGGCGGCAATCGCTTCCTCTCGCAGGCGGCGGGCAACGGATTGAGTGCGTTCCAGCGTCCCGGCGATATCCGCAGCCTGCTCACCGGAACGGGATTTGTGGTCCTCCATGCGACGGGCCAGGGCCTGCAGCGAAAAGGTAAGGCGGCTGACCGCAACCAGGGGCCTTAGCGTGTCGACTTCAGCGCCCAAAGAGGAATAGCGAACGAGGGTGGTCAAATCCTGCCACCACTCAGGCTCAGGATAATCTTTGATCCCCACCAGCATCTTCCACAGCAAGCCTTCCCAATCCTTGATGATAGCGGACTGGATGGCATCCAGGAACTGCTTGCGCTGTTCCCCCTCGGATTTGTCGGGGATGCGCGCCAGGTTTTCCACCAGGCGCCATTGGTCTGGGTTCACGCCCGGCAGGCAGGAAACCCACTCGCACACCTGGCGCAGCTCTTCCAGGTTGTCCTCCATTGTCAGGCGGGCGGCATAACTGGCGGCAAACCGGGCGGCGCCGGCATAATCGGGAATTTCGCCGTTTTCAAGCAGCATGGCGTGGATTGTCTCGATCTCCGCCAGCGAAGAGCTTCCATCGGCGGTTGATTTCAGCAGGAATTCTTCTCGTGCCCGGGCGTCGGCGATGGCTGTCGATTCACGCTGCAGGGCTGCTTCAAGGCGGGTTTTGAGGGCCTCGATGCCCGTTTGGCTGGCATTCTCAACCGAAAACTGCCCCGGCCAATCCAATTGGGCGTGCAAATCCGGCGCAACAACCCCCAGGAAGCGGCCCATTTCCTCATAGAGCTGGCGGTAATCGTCGGCCCATGAAAATTGGCGGTCGCTGGTCGTGCGGTCGGGTTCGAGGAAGCGGGCATTGCCCCAATCGATGACGGTGAGGAATCCGCGCCGGGTATCCCAGAAAAGGTGGTCGGGTTTGACGTCATTCCACACGATGCCGAAAGCCTCTGCCCCTTCTTCGTTGGAGTGGTTGGTGTGAATCTGTTCGAGCAGGCATATCAGGCGGTAGAGAATGGTGATCAGGATGCGGTTGGGGATTCTGCGGCTCCTGGCGACCGATTCTAAGAAGGTTTGGTCCTCCAGGCACAGGCTGTCGGCAGTGTTGTCTTGACCATTCAAGCCTAGCTGGGTGACTCGCCCCAAAAATCCGAGGTCCAGGCCCCTGGCCGGTTCGATAACGATGAAAAAACGCCCGTTGTAATCCGTGCCCGCCTTAGCAACGTCCAACAGCTCGGGAACGCCGATGCGCAGGTCAGAATTCTGGGCGAAGGCTGTCGAAAGGGTCTTGAGGATCTTCGATTCGGTCTTGATCTGGGCGGTCTGGCGGTACATGTCCCCCGAAAAGGCGCTCTTGCGCGGCCGTTTGAGGATTCCGACCCTGGAATCCGCCAGGGATTCCACCAGGTACACCTCGCCGGCGTCGCCTTCGCCTAATTTCTTTACCAGGCTCCAGGCAGATTGCTGCCCTGAGACAATTTCACTCTCAACCATGCTTAATTTCGGGGTCTGAACAGATGATCTCGACCGTCTCTCTCTTTTAAATGGATTAAACCGTGGATTTGCGCCAGGTTGAGCGAATCATACCATAAATAAAGGGGAGAAAAAATGCGGTTGGTGGCTGCAGGCGCAGCCGCCAACCGCATTATTTAAGAAAATCGAATTTCTATTTTTTCGGGAAGCGGCGCAGGACGGTGGCTTCGACGTGGAGGAGGATTTTATCGCCGACGCCCAGCTCAGGCTTTTGTTTTTCGGCCTGTGGTTTCTCGGGCAGGACGAAAATGCCCAGGGGCGTGCCCTCTTTGGCGTAGCGCAGGTCGACGATGCCCAGACCCAGCAGATAGCCCTCGCTGTCGATTGAGCAGCTTGTCACGTAGCCGACCACCTGGCCCAGCTTGTTGACCATCGGCGACTGCAGACCCGGGCGCCGGACACCTTTTTGATCCATGCGCCAGCGGACCAACTCGCGCTTGCGCTTCTGGTCTGCAGCCAGCAGCGCATCGCGGCCGACGAAAAATGGCTTGTGGTATTTGACATAGCCCTGGAATCCGGCCTCTGCCGGGGCGATTTCAAATGGACCGGCCAGCTCGTGACCGTAGAGCGGCAGGCCGGCTTCGGTGCGCGTGCTGTCGCGCGCCGCCAGGCCGCAGGGCTTGATTCCAAACGGCTTGCCTTTTTCCAGGAGCAGGTTCCAGAAGGCAACCTGTTGGTCGGGATGGACAAAAAGCTCGAAGCCCATATCCTCGCCAGTGTAACCGGTGCGCGCCGCGACGATGGGGATGCCCGAGAGGGTAACTTCGATCAGGTCCGTGCGCCGGACCTGCCCGAGGGCAAAACGCGTCCGGGGATCGTCGCTGCAAGCCTGCAGGATCGCCAGCGAAGCCGGGCCCTGCAGGGCCACATCGCGCAGTTGCAGCGCGCCAGACGAGGAATCCTTGAGGTTTCGCAGCACTGCCGGGGCGCCGGACTTGATCCAGGGCCGCTGCCGGTCGATAACCACCCTGCTTTCGTTGACGGCGTTCAGCCAATCCCAATCCTTATCCGCATTCGAGGCGTTAACCACCAGCAGGAACCGCTCGGCGCTGCGCCGGTAGATCATGAAATCGTCGATAACCTTGCCATCCGGATCGCACAAATAGCCGTAGCAGGACTGCCCGTCCTCCAGCCAGTGGGCATAATTCGACCCGACCGTGTCAAGGAAAGAAATGGCGTGCGGCCCGGAGACCTCGATGGCGCCCATGTGGCTGACGTCGAACAGGCCGGCTGCCTGGCGCACCGCGGCGTGCTCTTCGCTGACGCCGGTGTACCACACCGGCATTTCCCAGCCGGCGAAGGGAACGATTTTGGCGCCCATCGCCTGGTGTGTCTCAAACAAGACTGTGCGCTTGAGCGGCGCATCGACGGGCTCTACCCAATTCCATTCTGACCTGGACCCATCTGTGAAATGCTTGCGCGCCGCATCCAGGATGCAGGCTTCGCCGACGAAATAGGGCTTGGTCAGGTCGAAACGCTGCGGATATTTCTCGAATAGGGCGAAAGCCGAAGCACCAGCCTGAATACTTAACTTGCCGGCGGCATCCAACATGGCCAGGGCGGTCTGCGCATCGTTATTGCCGCCTATTTCGATTTCACTAACCACAACCGGACCCTGTACTTTGCGGAACACGTCGGTGTCATCGAAGAGCACGTATCCATCCGAAAGCCCTTCCAGCCAGGCCAGAACCCGCTCCGCATCGTTGCCAGCAACCTTCAGCCAGAAGACGTCTCGCCCAAGGGCATCTGTCGCACGGCGCAGCAGCCCAACCTCGGCAATCAGGCTTCCCGCTTTATCCAGCATGAAAGTAAGCGCGGCCTGCCCAACGCCCAGGGCGGCCAGGTTGCTGGTGCAGATTTCCTGCAAGAACGCTCTCGCCCGGAATCCAGTAACCGCAAACAGGCGCTCGGCCTGGGCCGGTGAGCCGGCCGGTTTGGTCAATTTATCCACATCCGCCAGCTCGAAATCGATCCCTGCCTTTTCTGCCAGTTGACGGGTCTGCCTGCGAGCCGCATCCAGCACTTCCAGGTCGACTTTCCCCCGCGGCAGCTCCCCGGCCAGCCCCTGGTAGGCAAAGGGGCGGATGCCGGTCAGGGCCTCGCGCACCACGCCGGCGATGGTCCACATATCGTCCGGGGCCAGGCCGCGCTGGCTGACCCAGGGCGTGCCGAAGCGAATGCCGCTGGCCAAAGCGGTGCGCGTATCCCCCGGGATGGTATTCTTGTTAACCACGATCCCGGCCAGGTCGAGCAGGCGGGCGGCAATCTCGCCGCGCAAAGGGAAGCCGGTACTGCTCTTGACTGCGCTGGCATTGAGCACGACGATATGCGTGTTCGTGCCGCCGTAAACTACCTTGAGGCCCAGCTCGACGAACGCATCCGAGAGCGCCCGGGCGTTTTCAACCGTGCGCGCCTGGAGGCGCTTGAACTGCTCCGTTTGCGCCAGCCTGCCGGCCACGGCGATGGCCGCAAATTTATTCGGGTGTGGGCCGCCCTGCGCGCCGGGGAAAACGGCGTTGTCGATTTTGGCGGCTTTCTCTTCGCTGGTCGTCAGGATGACTGCGCCGCGCGGTCCGCCGAGCGTTTTGTGGGTAGTGAAGACAGTCACGTCGGCTACTCCAACCGGGTTGGGGTAAACGCCGCCGATCACCAGGCCGGCGGTGTGGGCCACGTCGGCCATCAGCAGCGCCCCGCAGGCATCGGCAATCTTGCGGAACTGAAGCCAATCCGGCGCCCAGGTATACGAGGTGTACCCGGCGACGATGACCTTTGGACGAGCCTCCAGCGCCAGGCGCAGGATCTGCTCGTAGTCGAGCTGCTCGGTGTTCGGGTCGACGCCGTACGAAACGACGTGGTAGCGCTTGCCGGAAATATTGAACTCACTGCCATGGGTCAGGTGTCCGCCCTGGAACAGGTCGAGGCCCATCAACGTGTCGCCGGCCTGCATGAAAGCGTCGTAAACTGCCAGGTTGGCCGCCGACCCGGACAGCGCTTGCACGTTGGCTCGGATGGCTTCGACCGGCGCGTTGGGATTGGCAAAGCACTGGGCAATGCGCCGCCCGGCCAGGGCTTCGATGATGTCGATGTAGTCCACGCCTTTGTAGAAACGCCGGTCGGAATATCGCCGGTAGTAGGCCAACTGGTGGGCGTCGTCCGATAGCAAGGCCTCCGATTCGCGCGTAGATCGCAGGGACGGATACCCTTCGGCGTAGACGTTGTTGAAAACGGAGCCCAGCGCCTGGCGTACAGCCTGGGGAGCATAGCTTTCAGACGGGATCATGATCAGTTTGCGCACCTGGCGGGTGGCTTCACCTTCGATCAGGTGCGCGACGTAAGGATCCAGCGCTTCGATGTCGCCGCGGAAAAGGAAATCATCGGAATTCGTCATCATTTTCTCCTGGGGGGATGATTTGAAAGGCTCAAACGCGCCAGCCTGAGACACGATCAAACATATGTTGATTATATGCTTTTCCGCGGACAACAATCAGTAATATTCATCCCTCAAATCAGGAGAACTTACCCTGCTGTAAAGTTGCCGGCCAAAATCAAATTTTTAAGGAGCCCATCGTAGTGACGACTTTAGTCGTTCCTCACGCGGGGTGGAACGACTAAAGTCGTCACTACGATGGGTAGACTTTAAATTTAGAAACCAGCATCCTAATCTATGCTTTGAGAATCGATTGAAGTTCGGTGTAAATTGCCTCACAGCTTTTTTCAATGAAACCAACCGGGTCAGGCTGCCCGGCGATTGCACTGTACGGCAGGACCGCTCCGGTCCAGCCCTGGGTATGCCAGTGGGCGCCTTTGGGCATGGCCGGGGTCGGATAACGATCCACCAGCGGGTAGCCGTAGGCGTACAGGTAGGGATAATCGATGCCCTCGCTGAAGGGCGCAAAGCCGAAATTGGTGTGCGCTTGCCCTTCGTCGACCTGGTTGCCGACAAAGACCAGGGTGGAAAGGTCGAAATGCTCGGGCCACACCACCAATGGGGTCGTCAACCCGCCGATTTGCGCCTGGAACCGGGCAATGCCGGTGAATACTGCCTGCAGGGCGTCGAAATAGGCCTTTGACGTGTGCAGGTCAATCTCCAACTTCGTCTCGTCCAGGAACAGCTCGCGTTTCGGCGGACCATAGCGGCCTCCCCTGGCGGCGATCCCCAGGCTGACTCTTTCGAAATTTTCTCGCCCTTTCGGCAGCGCAGCGGAAAGCTCGTTCCCTTCCAGGGCAAGGTATGAAATCAAATCGTTAAAAACTGCAGCCTGGGTATTGTCGTTGAGTTCAAACGATTTTCGTACTTTTCCGCTGAAGATATAACTCAACACGGCGCGCTCGAAATCGAGCACCAGCCGGCCTCCTTTTGGCAGAATTCCGCCGGCAAGCCCCCCCGGCAGCACCTGGAGACCGAGCTCCAGGTAAGCCGGCCTGGGAAACTGCGTCAGGCGCTGCACGGCGCCGAGCAGCAGCGCGCCTCGGTGCAGGCCATAAAGCGTTTTGGCACTATCTTTCAATTCTGGAAGGATCATTCAGGCACCTCTTTAAAAACGCAGCCCATAGGCCGGGATGAGGGCGCCGTTGATGATGGAGCAGGCGTCGGAGCAAAGGGCCAGGATCACCTGGGCCACCGAATCGGGGGTGACGCCGCGGGTCGGGTCTTGCTTCAGATCGTCAGCGGAAACCAATGCGGAGGGCAGGATTGCATTGACCTGGATTCCCAGGCGCTTGTACTCGGCAGCCATGCTTTCGGTCATGCGGGCGACGGCGCTCTTCGACGCGCTGTAGACCGCATCGTTCCCCTGTGCAGCCAGCGCCGAGCGTGTGCCAACGTTGACGATTTTGCCGTGGCCTTGTTCGAGCATGGTGGGAATGACCGCCTTGCAAGCGGTGAAGACGCTGCGGGCGTTCAGGTTGACCAGGAAATCCCAGGTCTCGAAGCTGGTCTCGTGCAGCGGGCCGTCGGCGCGATACCCGCCGACTGTATTGACCAGCACGTCAATCCGCCCGAATCGGGACAAGATGCCCTGCACCAGATAATTGATGTGATCCGGATTGGTCACATCGATGCCCTCGGCCACAAGGTGGTCCGGTGAATCGATCAGATCGGGGAATACTTCTTTCGCCTTTCCTTCGCTGCGATCGGGGGCCACGATGTGGGCGCCGGCAGCCTGGAAGGCGCGCACCACCGACCGGCCCAAATTACCGGTGCTGCCGGTGACGATTACAACCTGGTCTTTGAAATCAAACATGGTATTGCCTCCTTACTTAGAACAACCAACCCTTATCGGATGAACTAATTTTCAAAGTATAGCCTTTAGTCCAAATTCAAGCCAATTCGTTACATTTTTTCAAACTCGAATTAATGTAATGTTTTCAGCGTTTGGCAGACTAATCTCTTGAAAGTGGAGAAATGATGAACGAGATACCTGAAGAATTAAAAGAGAAAGTTGAAAAGTGGCGCAGTTTCAGGCGCGTCCGCCCGTTGAACATCGAGACGCCCGGCCCGGGCCAGGAATCGGTTTGGGATTACCCGCGGCCGCCCCGGGTAGAGGCAGTTGAAAAGCCAGTACGGGTTGAATTCGGCGGCAGGACGATTGCCGAAAGCCGCAAGGCGCTGCGGGTATTGGAGACGGCCGGCGCGCCGGTGTATTACCTGCCGCCGGAGGACGTTTGTATGCAATATCTCGAGCGCAGCCCGCATTCCACCCTATGCGAGTGGAAAGGGATCAGCCAGTATTGGTCGGTCCGGGTCGGGGATTTGATTGCCGTGAACGCGGCCTGGAGCTATCCCATGCCATGGGCCGGGTATGAAGCCATTCAGGATTACCTGGCCTTCCATCCCGGGTTGATGGATGCCTGTTTCGTCGGCAGTGAGCGTGCCCGTCCCCAGCCCGGCCACTATTATGGAGGCTGGATCACCTCGAATATCGTCGGTCCGTTCAAAGGCGGACCCGGCAGCGAAAATTGGTGAATTTCTTAAATATTATTGATTGGAGGTAACTGACGATGATCGGATTGAAAGGTAAAAATGTATTGGTAACCGGCGGAACCTCCGGCATTGGGCAGTCCATCGCCATCCGCTTTGCCAAAGAAGGGGCAAACGTGGCAATCAATTTCCTGGCCAGCTAGGAAGAGGCCGAGAAGACCCATGCCATGTTCCACGGTACAATGGGCTTCATAGAGGAAATGGGGGTAAAACACATCACGGTCCGGGCTGACGTTTCTCAGGAGGAACAGGTTGTGGTCATGTTCAAGGCGGTCCAGGAGCAAATAGGCCCGCTGGATATTCTGATCAATAACGCCGGCTTCCAGATCCCGGGCAACTCCCACGAAATCACCATCGACCAGTTCGACCGGGTGATCGGGGTCAACCTGCGCGGCGCTTATATCTGCGCCCGCGAGGCCATCAAGCAGTTCCTCGCCGCCAACAAACCCGGCGTGATCATCAATATCTCCAGTGTCCACCAGGAGATCCCCAAGCCGCGTTTCATCGGGTACTCGGTGAGCAAGGGCGGCATGCAGAACCTGACCCGCACGCTGGCGCTCGAATACGCCGGGAAGGGCATCCGGGTGAATGCGGTCGGCCCCGGCGCAACCATCACCCCCATCAACCGGGCCTGGGTAGATGACCCTGACAAGCGCTCGATGGTCGAATCGCACATCCCCCTGGGCCGCGCCGGCACCTCTGAAGAAATGGCGGGCGTGGTGGCCTTTTTAAGCTCGGACGACGCAGCCTACATCACCGGCCAGACCTTGTTTGTGGACGGCGGCCTGACCCTTTACCCCGATTTCCGCATGGCCTGGTCCTCAGAGTAAGCCGCACATCAAATTATGCAAAGAAAGTGAAAAAGAGGATGCTATGACAGACCAACGAATCAAGGAGCAGTTGATCGACCTGTTCAAAGAAGCCGGGCCGGCGCACCACCGGGCTTACATCGAAACCGATGGGGCCGATCCCGAGTGGCCGATTTGGTATGCCGGATATATGAAACCTAGAGTTGAGGGTTTGCTGGGCAAGCCGCTTACCCAGAGTAAGCTCATCCAACTTCTGGTATCCGCGTCAGAGGAACAAGAGAAAACCGCCCCGCATGCAGAATGGAAGGAGTTTTACGCCGACTATTTTCTATCCCAACTTGGATAAAAAAACCTGACCTGGAGTTTGGCCTTTTTAAAATTCCGGCATTGAC
>DBMK01000311.1 GCA_002298885.1 Anaerolineaceae bacterium UBA700 | reverse complement strand
ACGATCATGCAGATCAAAGTTGCGGCGACTGCTGCCGGCACTCTGCCTACGAACCCCTTCAGCTTGAGCGCCCTGTCGGCTGCTCTGCCGAATATCTTCGCCACGACTCAGGATTCGATCATCGTGCCCGAAAAGGCATACCCGGCTACGAACGGCGGCTCTGCCAATGACAACTACCTGCGCATCCAGGATACCAGCCTGAATGCCTGGGTTGGTGGTCCTGTCGGCGCCGTCACCCTGACTAACCCGAGTGTGAATGGGCCTTACTCCTCTGCTCCGACCGTGGTCTTCAACGGTGGCGGCGGCAGCGGCGCGGCGGCTACCGTCGGTTTTAGCGGTGCCAACGTCAACAGCATTACCGTCACCAATAAGGGCCTGGGCTATACCACCGCCCCAACCGTGGTCATCTCCGCTCCGGCTTCGGGCGTCCAGGCGACGGCTTCTGCCGTGCTGACCCGCATCGTAAATACCGTCAACGTTAACAACGGCGGCACCGGCTACTCGCTCGTCACCCCACCGACCGTGACCATCTCGGGCGGCGGCGGCAGCGGCGCACTGGCTACAGCCTCCACCACCGGCGTGGTTAACACCATCTCGGTTGTGAACCGCGGCTCAGGTTACGCCGCGGCCACGACCACCGTAACCATCTCGGGCGGCGGCGGCAGCGGCGCCACGGCGACGGCCAACGTCTCCGGCGGCAGGGTCAACAGTATCACGGTGACCAACCGCGGTACCGGCTACACCTCCGCCCCCACCGTCACCATCGCAGGCGCCGGCACCGGCGCAACCGCAACAGCGGCTATCACCGGCGCAGTTTCCAAGGTCACCGTTACAGCCAGTGGCAGCGGTTATAACACCACTCCTAACGTAACCTTCTCCGGCGGCGGCGGTAGCGGAGCTTCGGCTTCGGCCGTCCTCACCGGCATCGTCAATAACATCCTCATCACCAATGCCGGCTCGGGCTATACCGCTAACCCAACCGTCACCATTACCGGCGGCGGCGGTTCCGGCGCAGCCGCATCAGCTACCTTCCTGCCCGGCACGGTGGTTAGCATCACGCTGACCAATGGCGGCACCGGCTACACTTCAGCCCCGACCATCGACTTCACCGGCGGCGGCTCACCTGTTGCTACCCCGGCTGCGGCTGTTGCAACGGCACCGACGACCCAACTGCTGCCCAAGACCATCCAGGAGCTCTTCACCCTGGACTACGGGCGCATGAACGCCACCCTGGGCGTCGAGCTGCCCTTCACCAACTTCCTGACTCAGACCACCATTCCCTACGGCTACGTCGATCCTCCGACCGAGCTGTTCCAGGATGGGGAGATGCAGATCTGGAAGATTACCCACAACGGCGTGGATACCCACTTCATCCACTTCCACCTGTTCAACGTGCAGGTCATCAACCGGGTCGGTTGGGACGGCGCTATCAAGCCGCCGGACGCCAACGAAATGAGCTTCAAAGACACTGTGCGCATGAACCCGCTGGAAGACATCATCGTGGCCCTGCGGCCCATCAAGCAGACCTTGCCCTGGCAGCTTCCCAACAGCGTTCGCCCGTTGGATGTGACCCAGCCGGTAGGCGCGGCGATGATGAACGAGTTCACCAACGTGGACCCGACCAACCAGCCGGCAACTGTCACCAACGCCCTGGTCAACTTCGGCTACGAGTACGTCTGGCACTGCCACATCCTGGGCCACGAAGAGAACGACATGATGCGCGCCATGATCCTGGCTATCCCGCCGCTGGCTGCCTCGAACCTCACCGCATCTACTCAGACCGGCACGCGTACGGTAACGCTCACCTGGAAGGACAACTCGCTCAACGAGTCCGGCTTCACCGTCCAGCGCTCTACTGACGGCGTGACCTGGACCAGCATCGCAAGTGTGCCGGGTGTTAAAGGCTTGAACAACACCGTCACCTACCGCGACACCACGGTGGCTCGCCGCACCTCCTACACCTACCGGGTGATCGCCAACAACCTGGTCGGCTACACCCAGACTTACGCCGCTCCGGCAGTCGGATATCCCACTTTGTCTGCTGACTCCGGCCCGTCCAACACGGCCAACGTGACCACCAACAACTCGATCTTTGCCTTCATCTTCGCCAACAGCATCCAGCCGAACCTGGCCGGGTGGGCCGGCGTGGTGGGCAATGTTCAGGCGGTGGCTGCAGCGGCCATGGGGCCTGCTGGCGGCGCTTTGGGCATGGCTGCTCCTCTCGGCAACGTTGCGCCAGCCCAGGCAAATATGCCTGCTGAGCCTCAGCCGGCTTACGTCTACGACACCTCGCCCAACGGCGTGGCGGGCTACGACGCCAGCTTCTACTTCAGCCCGAACGGCTCCACCTCGGGTGACGATCCCATCGACATCTTCGTCGGCCTCGACCAGAGCAAGCAGCCGATCTTCGGCATCCAGTACCAGCTCGAAGATTTGAATGCTTACCAGGTTCGCGGCTGGGCCCTGCAGAACGGAGTCCAGGTCTTCACCGAGTGGGTGACCATCACCAACGCCGCCCACAAGCTTGAGCTGGCCTGGACTGCCGGCCCCTACGGCGGCCTCAGCATGTACGTCGACGATACCCTCGCTACCACCATCACCGGCAACTCCAGCGGCCAGACCCTGTCTGAAGTCCTGCTTGGTGCGGTCAGCGGGCTGTCCTGGAACTCGAGCGGCACGTTGTACTTCGACGAGTTCACCTCGAGCCAGGCGAATGGAGTCGTGTTCCGGTCCTTTGCGCCGGTAGTTTCCTACCAACCGTAAGAGACCATCCTGATATGTAAAACAAATTCCTGGCCGCAACGGCCAGGAATTTGTTTTTATATTCCAAATTCATATAATGGGTAGTCTTTCGTGGTCTATTAGACTATTCCGGTCTAGTATCAAATAGGAATAAATTAGTCTAAATTTAGTATCGGTTTCGAGCGACGGGTGATAGTCTTAAGGTTGTCTTAATTCTATAATCTAGAAAGCAAATCAAGAATAGGCAGAATAAGGGTGAATTAGATTCGGCCGGCATCACACAGTAATAAAAAAACTTCATCGCAGCAAGGCTGATCGTTATTTTTGACTCCGACGGGATCTCGTTTGGGCTGATTTGGTTTTCCGCGATCCGCTTGAGCTACAGCGACGGGTCATTAATAGTGGGAGAAAAGAATTAATTGACCAGGGGTGCTCCGGCTGCATGAAACGCCTATTGATCGTCGAGTCAGGGTTCTTTGTGGGGGAAATTATCCACGATTTCCTAAAAGATCGCTGTGAATCGATGGATGTATGCACGTTATTCCATGCCAAAGTAACTGAAATAAACCGGTCCATCATCGAATTCCAACCGGACATCGTCTTGGTCGACGATACCTCGCCCGAAGAAGTGATGCGGGCCATTTTTATTTTAACCAAATCTTTCCCCAACGTGAGGGTTGTCATCCTTTGCGCCGACTCGAACCGGATTCAGGTTTTCGATGCCAGGCGCCTCGAGGTTGAGAGCATGGAAGATTTTCTGGCTGTCCTTTAATCGTGGGTTATTTATTGGACTGATTGATTTATCTGGCTTTACCTGGAAAGAAGGAGGTGAAAAATAACAAAAAACAAAAGAAATTTTAGTCGTCGATTATGGCTTCCCTTCACTCAGGGACGGAATATAGGAGGATTGAAATGCACGCAAAGCACACAATATTGAATGTCACAGTATTAGTTTCCATGGCTGCATCGCTCATCGTGGGCGGCACGGTTAAGCTTGCCACCCAGGCTGAGACGAAGACTGCCAGCAGCCAACCCGCCCAAACCGGCGGCCCGGTCAACCCGGCCGATACCGGCACGGGTCAAATGCGCACCACCACCCAGGCCATGCGCGAGGCCGCTGCGGCCCGTTTGCAGATCTCCCAGAAGGGGGTGAGCGCGAATTATGCCGGGGTGGACAAAACCAACAAGCTGGTGAGCCCCCTGGCCGCCAATTCCAACCCACTGGCCACCATGGCCGCGCCCAACTCAGCCCCGGATTACTTCGGCATGGCGAACTGGGCCAACAGCCCGCTGCCCACCCTGGATCCGACCGGCGCCATCACCCCCGGTACGGGCATGCGCAAGTTCGTCGACGGCCTGCCAGGCCTGTGCCAGGTCTCCGGCGTAAACGATCTTGGGCAGTGCATCCCACTCGGCGTTCCCGATACCGCCACCTTTACCGGCTCGGATTATTATGAGATCGGTCTTGTGGAATACCGCGAGCAATTGCATAAGGATCTGCCTGCAGTGGGTGTCGATGCCAGTGGCAATGCCATCGGTGGCACCAGGCTGCGTGGGTATGTCCAGTTGTACCCCCTGGGTACGACTTCAACGGCCGCTCCGACCGGCGTGGCTCTGACCCGCGCCAATGGGCTGACCATGGACATCATGGATTCGATTACCGGTCAGCCTAGGCTGGGGTATTTCAAGCCCCAGTACCTTGGTCCCACGATCCTGGCCCACGGCTGCGATCCCCATGCAGCCAATGCGGTCGCCACAAACTGCGTGCCCACCCCGGTGAGAATTAAGTTCACCAATCTTCTCCCCACTGGTCCGGCAGGCAATCTGTATATCCCCTACGACACCACCTACATGGGCGCAGGGGAAGGCCCCGTCTGCGTCGATGGCACGCCGGCTACCCCAACCTCCACCTGCGTGCGGGCTGATTACACCCAGAACCGGGCCACCCTCCACCTCCACGGCGGAGCCACCCCCTGGATCAGCGACGGCACCCCACACCAGTGGACCGCTCCTGCCGGAGAGGCCACCTTCTATGCCAAGGGCGCCAGTGTTGCTTACGTGCCGGACATGTGGTTTGATGCCAACGGCGCTCTGATCCCCGCCTGCGCCGGCCAGACCACCTGCGCCACCACAGGCGCCACCAATGATCCCGGCCTCGGCTCGCTCACCTTCTACTGGACTAACCAGCAGAGTGGCCGCTTGATGTTCTATCACGACCACGCCTATGGCGAAACCCGCCTCAATGTGTACGCAGGCGAAGCCGCTGGCTACCTGCTGGTCGATAAAACCGTAGAAGATGCTCTGGCGGCTGCGACAGTTCCAGGGACCACCGGGACTGCCCTCGATGTGACCCACATGGTTCCCATGATTATCCAGGACAAGACCTTCGTTCCGGATAACGGTGAAGTCGGCGGACAGCTCGCCAACACCGATCCTACCTGGGACCTCGGCACCTACGGCGGCAAAGGCAGCCTCTGGTACACGCATGTGTATATGCCCAACCAGAACCCGGCGGACGTGACCGGCGCCAACGCTTTTGGCCGCTGGGACTATGGCCCGTGGTTCTGGCCTCCCCAGAATCCGGCGACCTACGTTCCGCAGGGCCAGCCTTATCAATGCACCAGCGCCGCTTACCCGGCCGGCTCACCGCCCGCCTTCCCGCCGCTGATGTGCCCTGGCACCCCCACCCCCGCCGGAACCCCTGAATCCTTCATGGATACCCCGGTCGTCAACGGCACCGCCTATCCGACCCTCACCGTCGATCCAACTGCGTATCGTTTCCAGATCCTCAACGCAGCCAATGACCGCACGATGAACCTCGGCCTCTACATGGCCGAACCCCTGTCCGTCGCGGTTACCGCCGGCGGCAGCGGTTACACCGCCGTTCCGACAGTCTCCTTCACGCCCGCTCCCGGCGATACCACTGGTGGCGGCGCGGCTGCCACCGCCATCCTTTCCGGCGGCTCGGTGACCTCGCTCACCTTCACCAACCCAGGCGCCGGCTATGCCACGATCCCCAATGTCGCAATTAGTGGGGATGGCACAGGCGCAACAGCCACGGCAACCATCGATTCCACTACAAACACAGTAAACGGTCTAACAGTAACGAACATCGGCACTGGTTATACTTACGCGACCGTTGCGATCGATCCTCCCGCGGGCTGTGTCGCTCCAACTGTCTGCACAACCGCTACTGCCACGGCCAACATCACACCTTCCGGCTCGGTAATTGGCATCACTGTTACCAATCCGGGTACCGGTTGGACCGCTGCCCCGACCGTCGTCTTCACCAATGCTGCGGGCGACACCACCGGCGCCGGCGCGGCCGCCGTGGCTTCGATCAATACCGAAGTCAAGATGGTCGATGCTGTCCCGCACACCGCAGCCTCTACTCTCAAACCCTGCGCCTCTCCGGTTGAGACCAGCGGTGCAATGCTGGCGCTGGGTGCCGTGGATGCCTCCGGTAATCCTCTGAACGGTACCGGCCTGGCAGCCAACTGCTGGCCTTCAACCTGGCCTGTGGATGGCCGTGACGGCGGCGTGCCCGATCCCCTGACCGTCGGTCCGCCCATCATCCAGATCGGCACCGAAGGCGGCCTCCTGCCGGCGCCCGTGTTGATCCCATCCACGCCTGTCGGCTACGAGTACAACCGCCGCAGCATCACCGTCCTCAACATCTTCACCCACGGCCTCCTGATGGGCCCGGCTGAGCGCGCCGATGTCGTCATCGACTTCTCCAAGTACGCCGGCAAGACCCTCATCGTCTACAACGACTCCCCGGCCCCTGTCCCGGCTTTCGATCCTCGCTGGGATTACTACACCGGCGATCCGGACATGTCCAGCACCGGCGGCGCTCCCTCCACCATGCCCGGCTACGGGCCGAATACTCGCACGATCATGCAGATCAAAGTTGCAGCAACTGCTGCAGGCGGTTTGCCTGCGATCCCCTTCAGCTTGAGCGCCTTGAACGCTGCTCTGCCGAATATCTTCGCTGCATCCCAGGAAACAGTTATCGTGCCCGAAAAGGCTTACCCGGCCACGAACGGCGGCTCTGCCAATGATAACTACCTCCGTATCCAGGATACTAGCTTAACCAGTTGGGTCGGTGGCGGAATCGGCAGCCTGACCCTGCTCAATGGCGGTCTGAATTATGCCTCAGCTCCAACAGTCACCTTCACCGGTGGCGGGGGAACTGGCGCCACAGCTTCGGTCGCCTTCAGCGGCGCTACCGTCAACAGCGTCACGGTCACCAATTCGGGCATCGGATACTCCACGCCTCCGACGGTTACATTCTCAGGCGGTGGCGGAACGGGCGCCACAGGCACGGCTGTTCTTACCCGCATCGTCAATAATATCAACGTAACCAACAGCGGCTCCGGCTATACCACGGCTCCAACCGTCACCATCTCCGGCGGCGGCGGCTCCGGCGCGCTGGCCACGGCTTCGATCACCGGCATGCTCAATACCATCACCATGGTGACCCGCGGCTCCGGCTATACGGCAGGAACGACGGTTACCTTCACCGGCGGCGGCGGCTCCGGCGCAGCCGGCACGGCTAACCTCGGCCCGGGTGGCCGTATCAACAGCATCACCATCACCAACCGCGGCACCGGCTACACCTCCGCTCCGACGATCACCATCACCGGCACGGGCACAGGCGCAACCGCAACGGCGACCGTTACCCGCGGCGTCAACAGCGTCACGGTCACGGCCAACGGCACCGGTTATACCTCCACTCCGTCGGTCACCTTCGCCGGCGGCGGCGGTACCGGCGCGACGGCAACAGCCGTCCTCACCGGCATCGTCAATAACATCCTCATCACCAATGCCGGCTCCGGCTACACCTCGCCTCCGTCCGTCCTCATCTCCGGCGGTGGAGGTCTCGGCGCGACGGCTACGGCCACCTACCTGCCCGGCACGGTGACAAGCCTCACGCTGACGAACAGCGGCACTGGCTTCACCTCCGCGCCAACTGTTACCTTCGTTGGCGGTGGTACTCCAACCACACCTGCCTCGGCTGTGCCTTCACCTCCGGTAACTCAACTGCTGCCCAAGACCATCCAGGAGCTCTTCACCCTGGACTACGGGCGCATGAACGCCACCCTGGGCGTCGAGCTGCCCTTCACCAACTTCCTGACTCAGACCACCATCCCCTACGGCTACGTCGATCCTCCGACCGAGCTGTTCCAGGATGGGGAGATGCAGATCTGGAAGATCACCCACAACGGCGTGGACACCCACTTCATTCACTTCCACCTGTTCAACGTGCAGGTCATCAACCGGGTCGGTTGGGACGGCGCCATCAAGCCGCCGGACGCCAACGAAATGAGCTTCAAAGACACTGTGCGCATGAACCCGCTGGAAGACATCATCGTGGCCCTGCGGCCCATCAAGCAGACCCTGCCCTGGCAGCTTCCCAACAGCGTTCGCCCGTTGGATGTGACCCAACCGGTAGGCGCGGCGATGATGAACGAGTTCACCAACGTGGACCCGACCAACCAGCCGGCGACTGTCACCAACGCCCTGGTCAACTTCGGGTTCGAGTACGTCTGGCACTGCCACATCCTGGGCCACGAAGAGAACGACATGATGCGCGCCATGATCCTGGCTATCCCGCCGCTGGCTGCCTCGAACCTGACAACTTCTACTCAGACCGGCACGCGGGCGGTGACCTTGACATGGGTCGATAACTCGCTCAACGAGACCGGCTTCACCGTCCAGCGCTCGACCAACGGTGTCACCTGGACCTCCATCGCAACTGTGCCTGGCGTAGCTGGCCTGAACAACACCGTCACCTACCGCGACACCACGGTGGCTCGGCGCACCTCCTACACCTACCGGGTGATCGCCAACAACCTGGTCGGCTACACCCAGACCTACGCCGCCCCGGCAGTCGGATATCCCACTTTGTCTGCTGACTCCGCCCCGTCCAACACGGCCAACGTGACCACCAACAACTCGATCTTTGCCTTCATTTTCGCCAACAGCATCCAGCCGAACCTGGCCGGGTGGGCCGGCGTGGTGGGCAATGTCCAGGCGGTGGCTGCGGCGGCTATGGGACCTGCGGGCGGTGCGTTGGGCATGGCAGCCATCGTCGGAAATGTAGCTCCTGCCACAGTCAGCGCAGCGCAGCCGGCGTACGTCTTCGACACCTCGCCGAGCGGCGTCACCACCTACGACGCCAGCTTCTACTTTAGCCCGAACGGCTCTGCATCCGGCGACGATCCGGTCGACATCTTCGTCGGCCTCGATCAGAACGCCCAGCCGGCCTTCGGCATCCAGTTCCAAAAGGAGGCTTCGGAAGCTTACGAGATCCGCAGTTGGGTCAGCGGAAACGGTGACCGGGTCTACTCGGAATGGGCGACGATCACGAACAGTCCCCATAAACTCGAGGCTGCCTGGAAATCCGGGTCGCTGAGCCTGTATGCCGACGACAACCTGGCTGCAACCCTTGCAGGCAGCTCCAGCGATCAAAAGCTGTCAGAAGTCTTGCTGGGTGCGGTCAGCGGGCTGTCGAGCAGCACCAGCGGAACGCTGTACTTCGACGAGTTCACGTCGAGCCAGCTCAACGGGGTGCAGTTCAACGCCTACATCCCGGTGGTCACCCACTAATCGTCCCGTCCCTGGAGGCCTGGGCCTCCAGGGACGTATCCGTCAAGGCTTTTCCAAGAGTAATAAATTTAGCCGTCCGCATGNNCATGCGGACGGCTAAATTTATTAATTCTAAATTTCTAAAGAATATTCATCGGATTGCGCTAAAATAGAACCAGGAAATTTAGAAAGGAGTTCAAAAATGGCTAGAATTGCTATTCACGGTTTCGGTCGTATCGGCCGTTCGCTGATGAAGGCCGCATTGGACAATCATCTGTTCACTCCGGTGTCGATCTCAGATATAAAAGACCTGCCAACGCTGGCAGCTTTGTTCGAAGTCGACAGTAATTACGGTCGCTGGCACGAAGAGGTGAAGACGAACGCCAAAGGATTCGTGATCGGCGGGCGCGAGATCCCCTTCTTCGACTCGACTAAGGCCTTGCCGGATTGGAAAGCGCTGGACGTCGACCTTGTGATCGACTGCACCGGCCGCGCCACCACCCGGCCCGTCGCCCAGGCCGACCTGGATGCCGGCGCAAAGCGCGTCCTGATCAGCGCGGCCAGCAAGACCCTGCAGGACTGCGACGCGGTCCTCCTGCCGGGGATCAACCTCGACCAGTTCGACCCGGCAAAGCATAAAATCATCAGCATGGCCAGTTGCACCACCAATGCCCTGGCCCCGGTTATCAAGGTGGTCTTAGAAAACTTCGGCATCCAGTACGGATTGTTCTCCACCATACACTCCTATACAAATACACAATCGCTAACCGACCAGCCAATGAAGGATCGCCGCGACTCGTGGGCTGCCACAGAAAACATTATCCCTTCCTCTTCCGGCGCGGCCCGTGCCCTCCAGTTTATCTGGAAGGATCTAAAGGTTACCGGCAAGGCTTACCGCGTCCCCACCCGCACCGGCTCCATCGCCGAATTGAACTTGATTACCAGCCGTCCGGTGACCGTGGACGAGGTCAATGACGCTTTCCGCAAAGCCGCCGCTACCTCGCCGCTCAAGGGGGTGATGGCTGTGCTTGAGGAGGAGTGGGCTTCGTCGCGCATCCTCGGCGACCCACATTCAGCGCTCATCGACTTGCCTTTGACCACCGTGCAGGGCGGCATTATGCTCTCGGTGGCCTCCTGGTATGACAACGAAATGGGCTATTCTACCCGTTTAGCCGAGGAAGCAGCCCGGTTAGCCGGGTAAAAAGGGGTCAGGCATGGCGCCAGCAGATTCCAAGGTAATCGGCGTCCTCACCAGCGGAGGGGATGCGCCGGGCATGAATGCCGTCCTGCGAGCGGTGGTGCGCTCGGCGCTCAGTCGCGGGGCGCGTGTCTTCGCCATCTATGAGGGCTACCAGGGCATGCTCGACGGTGGGGACCGCATCCAGGAATTGGATTGGAACTCCGTCGGCGGGATCATGCAACGCGGCGGAACCATCATCGGCACGGCGCGCTGCGCCGCTTTCCGCACCCGTGAAGGGCGGCTGCTGGCAGCGAAGAACCTGCTCGAGCGCGGCATCGACCGCCTTGTGGTCATCGGCGGCGACGGCAGTCTGACCGGCGCCAACCTCTTCCGCCAGGAATGGACCGGCCTGACCAAGGAATTGGTAGACCAGGGCCAGGTTACCGCTGAAACGGCTGCCCAGCACCCCTATCTGGCCATCGTTGGGCTCGTCGGCTCGATTGACAACGATTTTTACGGCACGGATATGACCATCGGCGCAGATACCGCCCTACAGCGTATCACCGCCGCACTTGACCAGATCGGCAGTACGGCTGCCAGCCACCAGCGCACCTTCGTCGTCGAGGTGATGGGGCGCAACTGCGGCTACCTGGCCCTGATGAGCAGTCTGGCCGGCACGGCTCATTGGGTCTTGATCCCTGAGAGCCCGCCCGACACGGACGATTGGGAAGCCAAGATGTGCGAAGTGCTGGCAGCCGGCCGCGCCGCCGGGCGGCGCCACAGTATCGTGGTTGTCGCTGAGGGCGCCCGCGATCGTTACGGGAATCCGATCACCAGCGACCACGTTTGTAAAGTGTTGGAAGAACGGCTGGGCGAGGATGCCCGGGTGACCATCCTGGGGCATATCCAGCGCGGCGGCGCGCCGAGCGCCTTTGACCGTTGGATGAGCACCCTGGTCGGGAATTCGGCCGTCGAGGAGCTGCTGAACGCCTCTCCGGAGACAGAGCCGCAGTTGATCGGCATGCGATATAACCGTATCACCCACCTGCCGTTGATGGAATGCGTCGAAAAAACGCGCTCCGTGGCCGAGGCGATTGCCGCCCGCAATTATGAGCGCGCCATGGAGCTGCGCGGCGGCAGTTTCACCGAGCAGTTCCGCACCCTGCGTACCCTCATTCGCGCCCTGCCGCACCCTCCCCAACCCGAGCGCCGCCGCCTGCGCCTGGCGGTGCTCACCGAGGGCGCGCCTGCCCCGGGCATGAATACCGCAGTGCGCGCCGCCGTACGCATGGCCATCGACCAGGGTCACTCGGTCATGGCCGTGCGCAACGGCTTCGAAGGGCTGATCTTTGGCCAGCTCGAGGAGTTCGGTTGGATGAGTGTTCACGGCTGGGGCTCAATGGGCGGGTCGCAGCTCGGCGTCAGCCGTAAAGTGCCCGGCGGTAAGGAACTGTACGCCATCGCCCGCACCCTGGATGAAAAGGGCATCGAGGGCCTGCTGGTGATCGGCGGCTGGTCCGCCTACGAAGCCGCCTACAAGCTGTATTCCGAACGCGGCACGTTCCCCGCCTTCAATATCCCGATTATCTGCCTTCCGGCGAGCATTGACAACAACCTGCCCGGCACCGAATTGAGTATCGGCGCCGACACTGCCCTTAACACGATCGTTGAAGTCGTGGACAAGATCAAGCAGTCGGCAGTGGCCGATCGCCGCTGCTTCGTGGTCGAGGTAATGGGCCATAACTGCGGTTACCTGGCTTTGATGAGCGGCCTGGCAACCGGCGCAGAGCGGGTCTACCTCAATGAAGAGGGCGTTACCCTGGGAGATCTTGAGACCGACCTGAGACACATGATCGACGAATTTAAGCAGGGGAAGCGCCTCAGCCTGTTGATTCGTAACGAGCAGGCTAACCATCTGTATACGACCAACTTCATGTGCGCCTTGTTTGAGGAAGAAAGCCAGAACCTCTTCGACGTGCGCCAGGCCATCCTGGGCCATATGCAGCAGGGCGGCAACCCCTCGCCGTTCGACCGCATCCAGGCCATCCGCCTCGCCACCCGCTGCATCCAGTTTTTGAGCGAAGAAGCCGAAAAGAACAGCGCCGCCGGCGCCTTCATCGGCATCCAGGGCGGGCACATCCAAATCTTCAACCTGGAAGATATGCCGCGCCTGATCGACGCGGCCCATTTCCGCCCCAAAGAGCAGTGGTGGCTCAGCCTGCGCCCCCTGGTGCGCTTGTTATCTTGAGGAATGCTGATCGATCAATCCAACAGGCTTAAAATCAACTCGACCGCTTTGGGAACAGCCTCCGTCACCTTCGGGCTGAGTGAATCTGAAAAATCATACACATGCGAGGTCTCGATCGCCACCACGATCACTTCCTCGGGCAGGAGTGCGCCGGAAAGGCGGCCAATTCTTAAAGCAGTCTGCAGGTTCGTCTCGTGCGAGGACCCGAGATGACCCGTATTTGGATCAGGGAGGTCATCCAGCCTAAACTGGCGTAAGCTCCCTATCTCCGCGTCGCCCAGGTCCGATGCATCCACGATGATCGCCCGGTCAAAGCCGAGCAGGCGCTCCATCAGGCTCAGCCCTCCAGCCGCCAGGGCATCGATCTCAACCCCAGCAACCCCTGCCTGCTCTTTCAACTGTCCAACCACACGCCAGCCCACCCCGTCGTCGCCCAACATCGGGTTTCCCAGCCCAACAACAATGGTTTTCATTTCTGTCATGCAGTCTCCAACCAATTTATTGTGCACAAAATTCCGCCCAGCCAATGCTCTCCGTTGATTATCGCAGAATTCCAGAAGAATTTCATGCACCTTTCAAAACCGATACCTCGATTGGTTTGGCGTTAAACCACATTCGTCATATAATTGATCCATTACATGCTACTCGAACGAAAAACCCACTGTAACGAGTATATTAATTTATTATAGTCAATGAGCACCCCTTCCGAGCAAATCAAACAACTGGAAGACCAACTGGCAGCCGCAGCGACTACTTCCCAAGAAGTCGATGCGCTGAATGCGCTTGCGACGGCTCTGATCGTCGAAAACATTGACCAGGCCGATGAATACGCCCAGCGCGCCTTCAAGTTGGCGAGCAGCCGTGAATCCGGGGAGCCGTATAAGAAGGGTGTTGCGTTCAGCTTATCCAAGCTGGGCTCGATTTCAAAAATCCGATGCGATTACCGCACTGCCCTCACCCGGTTGTTGGACGCACAGGCGATGCTGGAAGCCCTTCACGAGCTCGACGAGTTATTGGACGTGCTGAACGACCTGGGTTGGGTATATTTCAACATCGGCGATTTTCCTCAGGCCATCGAAGTGTTGCACAAAGCGCTGCGGTTCGCCAGGGAGAGCGGTGATACAGCAGTTGAAGCCAGAACCCTCAATTCGCTCGGGGCGATCTACGGCGAAAGCGGCGATAAGGAAGGCTCGATCGAGGCACTCAACCGCGCTTTGAAATACCTCGAAAACGATGGCGAAACGCGCATGCGCAGCCTCATTTTGAACAACCTGGCGATGACTCAATTCGAAATTCAGGCTTACGACGACGCCCTGAAAAGCGCCAATGAAAGCCTTAAAATTGCCCGTTCACTCCAGTTACCAGACTTGATTGCCTCCTTTCTAGACACCATTGGCCAGATTTACCTCGCTAAAGGCGATTACACCCACGCTGAAAAATTTTTTAACCAGGTTCAGCAGTACTACAATGGCATCGGCACCGATCCGGGTGAGATCAAGCTGAACCTGGCTCGCGCCGCTATCGGCCAGGGACGCCTGGATGAAGCCGCCGCCTGGCTGCGCCAATCCCTCGAATCGGTTGAAGCCCGCGGCGTGAACCGCTTCAGTTACCAGATTCATGCCCTGCTATCGCGAATCTATGAGGACAAAGGCGACCTGACCAGAGCCATCGCCCATTACAAGCTGTTCCACAGCATGCGCTCCCAGGTTTACAATGAAGAGACTCAAATGCGCCTTGGGAACCTGATGGTTTCCCAGCAAGCCGAGACCACCCGCATCGATTCGGAGATCTATTCGCTCAAGAATTTAGCTCTGCGCCAGGAAATCTCAAACCATCGCCAGGCCGTTGCCGAAATGGAAATCCTGGCGACGACTGACTCGCTCACCGGCCTGCTCAACCGGCGCCATTTCATGACCCTTGGCGGTTACGCCTTCGAGACCGCCTTTCAGGCTGGCCAGTCACTGGCAGCCTTGATGATGGACATCGACGATTTCAAGAAAGTGAACGACCGCTACGGGCATCTGGCCGGTGACCAGGTGTTGATCGACGTGAGCGCCGCCATCCAGTCCAGCCTGCGTAAAGAGGACCTTCTCGGGCGTATTGGCGGCGAGGAATTTGCTGCCATCCTGCCCAAGACCGGCATGTTTGCCGTCCAGAAGGTCGCCGAGCGTATCCTGCGCAAAGTCGCCCAAGGGATTACTTCCAACGGCTCGCAGGGCATCCAGATCACGATCAGCATCGGCATCGCCCAGGCTGGCGAAGCGGACGAAAGCCTGGAAGGTCTGCTGGATCGCGCCGACCAGGCTTTGTATGCCGCCAAACGTTCCGGAAAGAACCGCGTGGTGACCTCGTACGCCAGTAACCATACTTGAAATTCGCCCGGTCTGTAAAGCAGCCGGGCTCAAACCGTACCTCGGGACAACTTATTGATGACTTCTGACAGGTTGAAGGAATTAGAGGATCAGGTCGCTGCCTCAGCCAGCGGATTGGATGGGATTGATGCCCTCAATGCCCTGGCCTGGGAATTGCTCGAACAGGACCGTGACCGCGCCCGCAGCCTGGCCGAACGCGCCCTGGAATGTTCCCAGATCCAGGAGGCCGTCGGGCATATCTACCTGCGCGGCACAGCCCAGGCATTGATCACTCTGGGAGAGCTGGCCATCAATTCCGGCGCCTATGGATTAGCCCTCACCCGCCTGCTCGAAGCGTACGCCTTGCTGCAAGGCCAATTGTTCCCAGACCTACTGGCGCTCGCCTCGCATTCCATCGGTTGGGCCCATCAGCGCCTGGGCAACTCCGACGAAGCGTTCGATTTCTTGAACCGCGCCCTCAAACTCTATCAAGAATCGGGCAACGCAGAAAAAGAAGCCTCCGTATTGACCTCCCTGGGCACGGCGTACAGTTCGAAGGGGGTCCACGAGCAGGCCATGGAGAGTTTCCAGCACGCCTTGCTGCTGCAGGAAAACCAGGCAGTGAGCCGCAGCAAAGGCGTAACTTTGAATAACCTGGCCTCAGCCCAGGGGATGCTCGGCGCCACGGCTGAAGCCATTGCCAGCGCCCAGGCAGGGCTGGTTATTTTTCGCGCCCTGGGGCTTGAATCGCTCGAAGCCAAGGGCCTGGATACGCTCGGAAAAGCCTATTTTGCTGCCGGCGATTATGCTCATGCCGAGGAAACTTTCGAGGAATGCCTTGCCAAGTCGCGCAAGATCAACTCCGAATATCTCGACATGGAGGTCATGCTCACCCTGGGCAAGATTTACCTCGAACAAAATCAGGTAGACCGAGCCCGCGAGCATTTCCACAAAGCCCTTCAGATCGCCGACAGCCGCCAATCCCACGGCTATCGTTATAAATACCACGAAATGCTCGCCGGGATTTATGAGGCCCAGGGGAATCTCCAGGAAGCATTGCTCCATCTCAAAGAGTTTCACGACGCCCTGGAGCTATCTCTGGCTGAAGCTACGAGCTATCGGGTCGAAAACTTGAAGATTCTGCACCAGGTTGAAAAGACGGGCAAGGAGGCCGAGGTCCTCTGGTTGAGCAACCGGGCGCTTGAACGCGAGATCGACGAACGCCTGCGCGAGCGCGCCGAGCTTGAAAAACTCGCCACCACCGATCCGCTGACCGGCCTGTATAACCGCCGGCATCTGTTCACGCTGGGTGAATACGAACTCGAACGGTCGCACAAGGAGGGACACCCATTATCGGTGCTCCTGCTCGATATTGACCACTTCAAGTTAGTAAACGATAACTTCAGCCACGCTACCGGCGACCAGGTGTTGATTGAAATATCGCGATTATTGGCCACAAATGGGCGTAAAGGAGACGTGTGCTGCCGCTACGGCGGGGAAGAATTCGTCATCCTGCTTCCGTACACCCAGATCGCCAGCGCGCAGGAGGTGTCCGAGCGCCTCCGCCAGGTTATATCGAACACGCCCATCCGTGTCGGTGACGACGAAATCCATATTACCGCCAGCCTGGGCGTCGCCCAGGCCGGACCAGGGGATGCTGACCTTGCAGCCGTGATCGCCCGCGCCGACCAGGCCATGTATCGCTCAAAATTGGTCGGGCGGAACTAAATCCCACAATGGTTAAAACGCAGAAATGCGCCCAATTTCGGGCGCATTTCTGCGTTTTATAAATTATTGTAGTTGGAACACGGCAGGCAGCCTGCGCTCAGTCACGCGGACCATCATCACGATCGCCGCGGCAGGCAAGGCTAGCCCCACAAGGAAGGTAGTTGCCGCCCCCAGGCCGCTGAGGCCCACTCCCAACAACGCCGAGCTGAATATCCCGGCGATGTTTGATGCACTGGACATCCAAGCAAGCCCTACGCCCAGCGCCTGGCGCGGCACCAGGTCGGTCGTCAGGGCGTTGGCCAACCCAATAAAGCATCCGTACAGAGAGAACAGCGAAGCCGCTGCCCAGAAACCGGGCAGCGCCTGAGTCTGGCTCAGGATGAACAGGCCCAGGAAGCCCAGCAGATTGAGGGCAATAATCAGGAATTTACGCCCGATCCGGTCGGAGAGCCAGCCGAGCAGAAGCGGCATGCCTAGCGCAACCAGGCTGGCAATGCCGCCCGTCGTCGAGATGTCTCCGGCAGAGAATTTCAAACGGTCCATGACGATTGAAATTCCTAATTTCCCGCCGTTGATGACCGTGCAAGCCAGGATTGAAGCCAGGATCAGCAAAGTGAATGCCGCACCCAAGGGGGAACGCACAGCCTGGACCTTCGCCGGTACGGACTCAGCCGGATTAGGTGCATCTTTATAAAAAAGCGCGATCAGCGTCCAGAGGACAGAAACAACCAGGCTGATGACCCATAACGCACCCATGCCGTAGGTGTCCAATACCCGGCCATAAATAAAACCGGAGAGGATTGGCCCGAGGCCGATCACAAATGCCAAAATGCCAAACACCTGGCCGCGCTTATTTTCCTCCGCCTGCAGCCCCACCAGGATGTTGACCAGGGCGACGTGGAATCCGGCCAGGAACCAGCACACAATCAAGATCACCGATAAAATCTCAAGAGAAGGCGCGCTGAGCAGCAGGATGCTGGTGAGAATTTCCAAAGCTGCGCTGGCCACACACATTAGTTTGCGCCGCTGAATCCGGTCGGAAAGCCAGCCGGCCAGAATGCCCCCAACGGACAGGGCCAGGTACAGCATTGCAAATAAAAAACTGATGTACGCATCATTCGCTCCGGCATGGCCCAGGTAGACCGGCAACAGGGACGCCATTCCTCCGCCGTTTCCCACGATGATCACCATCGCCAGGCCAAATAAAATTAACTGGCTTTTCGACATAATTACCTTTATCAATATCAACGAAAAACGAGCCGGTTTTGTTGCACAAAACCGGCTCGATACTGGCTCAGACTAAGGAGGAGAGGCCGCTCCACAAGATTGCATCACCTGGATCTGCCCCGGTCCGCGCACGTAGATGACCGGGTCGCCCTGGAACCAATCGATCAGCCCATGTACGCTCACGCACTGCCCGGTGGAAAATTGTGCGTCCGGGACAATGCTGAAATTCTTCCAATCCTCGATCGGGATAAGCGCCGCGAATGCGCCTTGATGCGGATTCTGGAAGCCCAACAACACTTCCTTGCCGTTATTGAATTTAAATTTAACCTCGCCCTGCACGGTGGCAATCGATCCGGCGTAATCCTCAGCCTGTGTGTATGCGATGGGATTATTGACAACCAACGGGCGGGTTATAGTTTGCGTCAAACTTTGGGGTTTCAGGCTGGCCTGAAGTGCTGTGCCGTTTTCCAGTGCAATCACCGCGCCGTCGTTGCTGGCGAAATAGATCGTGTTTCCACTAACGATCCACGTCGAATATCCCCTCCAGTAATTGTTATACACCTGTCCCTGGTTATAGTAGATATAGAAACCCCCGGGGATGCTGCGGGCGTCGCCATCCTGGATCAAACCGTTCGGGCAGGAATGGCTGGCGCTGAAGGCGCAGTTGCTGGCCGAGGTGATGAAATGCGGGAGATTGCTGGTGGTAATCGGTGTCTCGCTCGACGCCCCGCGCCCCGCCGACCGGTCGATGATTTGGTGGGCAATTCCAAACATCCAGTGCCCGCCAAAGATATCGCTGCCGGACATGGTCAGGCTGAGCTGCTCGTCAGTCGGGAAAAAAGTGTTTTGCATAAAGCGCACGTCCCCCGCCTGAAAGCCGGATATCGTCGATGAATCGAGCATCATTTCACCCAGGCGTGAATCGTACCGGCCATCACACGGTATATTCAGGCAGGTCGAGCCGCGCATCACTTCGTAGGCCACCTCGCTGCCATCCGCATAGCGTTTGACCACCGGCTGAGGTCCCATATCCAACCGGCCGCCATCCCCAAACCCGCCGTTTCCAACGTTGGTCATAAACGCCACGCCCCCGTCGGAGAGTCGCAGGACATATAAAGACTGTTGGTCCGGGTTGCTCGCCAGGTTACTTCGCATTTGGGCGTTCGTGGTCGGCCACGGGCTCCATTTCCACAGCGTATCCCAGTTCAACCGGTACCGAATCATCACCAATCCATGCCCATCCGCGATGACCGGCCAACCGTAGGTTACCTGTGCATTCAGTGCGCTGGCGCCGGGGTCGCCCGGTGAAAGTGGTGTGGGTTTAACCCTCCAGGCGCGCGCCCCATTCGAGTCGTGGATGGCGTGGATGTAAAGGTCGTCGCTGGCTACCACCACCAGGCCCGTCACCGGCGAGAACGCCGGCGGATCGTCCACCGGCGAACCCGCATCGTATGCCCAGGCCTGTCCCATGTTCGACGTTTGGATTGCATAGACGTGAGTGCCCATACTGAAATACACCCGGCTGCCATATAGAGCCGGCGGCAGCGGCAGGGTGCTGGTGGACTGACCGTTGAAGTTCCCGGTCGTCTGGCCGCTTGCGGCGCTCAGCCGGTATAGCTGCCCGTTGCTCGATACCACGAAGAGCGAATCGCTCGCCGCATCGTAAGCCGGAGTAGAGTCGATCTCGCCGCCCGGGTTGCGGTTCCACAGCGGTGTGCCCGTAGCGTTATCCAATGCGTATACACCGTTCGTCCCGGCGGCAATGTAGACCCGCCCGCCGCCAGTGACCGGCTGGCTGTTGCGCGGCAGTTTGATCTTGCCGCTGGCAACACCGCCCTGCGCATCCGGCCCGTTCCAGGACCATTTCCAACGCCAGGGAGTTGCCACCACCTGTGGTGTGTAACCCGTGTGCTGGGCGTCATGGCCCATTTGGGTCCAATCATCGCTTGCTGTAGGCAATGGCGTTGGCAGCGGGGTTGGCTGTTGGGTTGGCTGAGGGGTTGGCGGTACCGTCGTCTTCTTGCCGTTGGAAATTAAGGGCAAGTAATATGGTTTTATTGCATTTGGGACGATACTGGTAGCTAAGCTGGACGGGATGGAAAATTGGGGAGCAGCCTTGCCGGCCAGCACCAGGGCGCATAACACCACTAAAGCGGCGAAGATCGTTACACCTGCGCGTAGAATTTTCATTGTTCAATTCCTATAAATAACAGCTAACTGTAAAAATCAAACCCTGCTCGTCGCAAAAGTGTACCACGTATTAATAGAGGGATTCAAGGATTTTGCGGTGTGAAACGCTGCAAAATCCTTGAATC
>DBMK01000186.1 GCA_002298885.1 Anaerolineaceae bacterium UBA700 | reverse complement strand
CGGACGGCCAAAAAATCTCGATTTTTAATTCCCCGCCCGATTTTGGGGCGGAGGTAGGGGGGTGGAGCTTTTTTCAGCCTTTTCAAGAACGGCCAAAGGCCTGACTTAGAAGCGTAAAGAAAGGCAGCTCAAGCCCCCATCCATCTTCTGGAATTCGGACATTTCCAGCGCCACCAGGCGGCAGCCTTGCGCCTCCAGCGCCTGCTGCAGGCGAGGAAAGCCCGACGCAATCAGCACCGCATCGTTCACCCGCAGGCAGTTGGCAGCGTAAGCCTCCTCCTCAGCCACCCTCACCACGCGGTACCCGTCCAGCTCCGGCAGGTCCGCAAAGGCGGCGATCGAAACGATAAGGGCATCCCCCAGGGAAACCAACCCGCTCTTCAAATGCAGAAGGTCGGGCACGCCCCGCACCGGAACGAAGCTGGAGGTATACCCCTCCCGAGCCAGGAAATCCGCAAGCTGCCGCCCGCCCTCTGCATTCGTGCGCTGCGAAAGGCCGATGAAAAAGTGCTCCCCGGCCTCGCAAATATCCCCGCCGTCCAGGGTGCCGGGCGCCTGGATTTGCAGCGTGCGCTCGAAATAACGCTCCAGCACCGGGCGAATGGCCTCGACCTCTCCCCGGCGGCTGGCCGCCCCGGGATTGGTGAGGATGGCGCAGCCGGGGATCAGCACAGCAGGGTCTTCGACGAAGGTCGAGTCGGGGAAGTGCGGGTCGGGCTCCAGGGCGATCAGCTCCACCCCGCAGCCTTCCAGCGCCCGGCAGTAGGCGGCGTGCTGGCGCAGGGCGGTCTCAAAATCGGGTTTGCCCAGGTCGACCGTGGTCAGCCCCTGGTCGAAATTGGGCGCAGGCGGGCGTACGATGGCATGGGTGAAAGGGCGGTTCTGCATGGCTTGACCTTATACCTTCCAGGTGTAATATGGCAAACGGCAGTTCTCCACGAATCCCAGGCGCTGGTAAACCGGGTAGCCCATCGGCGAGGACTGGAGAATCCCGGCCCGGTAGCCCATCCGGCGGGCGTCCAGCAGCGGCGCCAGGGTCATGGCCGCGCCGATGCCCTTGCCGCGCCCGGCGGGCAGCGTGGCCACCCAGTAAATGCCGGCGACGCCCTCTCCCAGGAAGACCTGCGAAATGGCGACCGGCTCGCCGTTGTAAATGCCGAGGTAGCTGGCCAGGGGTAGGTCGTAACCCAGCCCTTCCAGCAGGGTAAAACAACCTTTCTCGCTCCCGGGCGGCAGCTCGAAACCAGCGGCGGCCACGCTGGCAAAGCTGGCCAGCGCCTGCGGCCCCTGCACCTTTTCGATCACCAGGCCAGGGACGGATAGCCCATGATCGTCCAGCTTTGCCAGGTCGACCGCCATGCCGGGGGTGTTGCCGTCGTATTCCAGGCCGCACGCCAGCAGAGTCTCGCCCAGGTTGGCCGGGCGCGTCCCGGCTTCCACCCACCAGCTCAGGGCGGTTACGCCCCTCGCCCGGCACTCCTCCAAAATACCCCGCACTGCCCCCGGCACATCCGGTCCGCTCAGATCGGCGCGCAGGATATTATTCAGGAAAGGGTGGGGAATGCCTGTAAAGGACCAGGTGACCTGGGGAGTGTTGCGGTAGTCCGCGGCCGGAGAGCGCCCCAGGTAGCTGTTGTACCCAAACAGGTTGGCCTTGTTGGCCGCCGCCAGGCTGGAGGGAGTTAAGTCGGTAAGAATGGCGCTCAAGATAAGCCTCCGGAGTTAAAACAGTGAATAGTTCCGCTAACTGACCTCACCCCCCGGCCCCCTCTGCCACGGGCATGCTTCGCGATCCATGGAATGGAGAGGGGGTGAAACCATTTCTTCGGGGAGTACTTAATTTTCCTTACGCGCTCCCCTCTCCATTTCATGGAGAGGGGCTGGGGGTGAGGTAAAATACGGCACCATCAGGTATCAGAATCCAATAAACGTTGCTACTTTTCTTTAGCAGCCAGATTTCGAGCCAATTTTTTCTTCAATTGCTCTTCCACATCCTTGCGGGCGCGTTCGGCGATGGGGGCAGCAAGCTGGCGGCGCAGGTCCGCCTCGAGCGGGTCCGGGTCGTAATAATTGCGGAACATCTCGAGGACCGAGACGGTTTCGCCGGCATAGGCTTCGAGCCTCACTTCATCGCCGGCCTGCACCGGCCCGGACCGGATCACCCGGCAGTACACGCCCGGGCGCTCGGCCTGGCGGTAGCGCTTGACGAAGGCCGGGTCTCCCATGCGCGCCGCCAGGGTGGAGCACGGAATGCGCGGGGCGGTCACTTCCAGGACCACTCCGCCGGTGTGCAGCCGGTCGCCGATGCGCAGCCGGGCCGACTCGAGGTCGCTGATGGTCAGGTTCTCGCCGAACGTGCCCGGGCCGAGCTCGTAGCCCAGCTCCCGCGACCACCAGGCGTAATCCGGAGCGCCGTAGACGTAAACCGCCTGGTCCGGCCCGCCGTGGTTCTTGGCGTCGCAAATGGCATCCCCGCCGATGCCCAGTGCGCCAATCTCCGCCGCTCCACTCAACGGCAGCTTGTAGATCCCGGTCACGCCGGAGGATTTCGCCCTTTGGATCGCCCTTGCATGGCCAATATTAACGCTAATAACTTCCACTGGAGCACCTTTTCCCAGAAACAGTAATCGATCAGTTAAGAAAAACCATTAAACCACGGAGACACGGAGAACACAAAAAAAATATTATTTCATTGTTTTTCTCTTTGTTCTCCGTGTCTCTGTGTTGAATCTATTTCCATTTTCAGAAATACTCCAAATTAATCGGAGTACCCACAAAGGGCCACCGCGCGCGGGCCGGTGTGGGCGCCGAGGACGGGTGAGGTGATGGTGATGAACAACTCCTTGGGCGCGTACTCCTCCCGCACGCGCTGCGCCAGAGCCTCAGCTTCGGGCAGGGCGTCGTTGTGCAGCACCGTCAGGTGCAGTGGCTGCCCAGGGCTGAAGTGGCGGAAAAATTCCTTGTACAGCCCTTCCAGCGATCCCTTGCGCGAGCGGGAAGGAATCGAGGCTCCCACGCTGCCCGCCTCGGGACGCACGTAAATCAGCGGCTTGATGTGGATGATCGAATCGAGGAAACGGGCCGCCTCGCTGATGCGCCCGCCGCGGCTCAGATATTCGATCGTATCCAGCGCAATGTAATACACCATGTTGTTGCGTACTTTGGCGGCGGCAGCCAGCATTTCGTCTCGCCCGCCCCCGGCAGCCTGGGCGCGGGCGGCGGCAACCACCTGCCAGCCCAGGCCCATCGAGTTGTTCTGCCCGTTGACGACGTGCACCGGGATGCCGGCGTCCTGGGCGGCCCGGCGGGCGGACTCGACCGTGCCGCTCATGGCGGCGCTGATGGTGATGGTAATAATCTCCTCCGCCCCGCCGGCAGCAGCCCGCCGGTACGCCTCCAGGAAGGCCTGGGGCGAGGGCTGTGAGGTGGTGGGGTGGTTCCGCTCTGCGGAAAGCCGTTCGTAGAACTGGGCGGCGGTCAGGTCGACCCCGTCCAGGTACTGCTTGTCTCCAAAGATGATCGTCAGAGGCACAATCGTAATCCCATACTGCTCCACCCACTCAGCCGGGATATCACAGGTGCTGTCCGTTACCAGGGCAATCCGATTCGCCATTTATTTTTTCCCCACGCAGGTTTTTTAGTGTCTTTCCGCAGGTTTTTCAGGACTCAGTTCAGCGGCGCAGCCGTTGAAATCAATCGAGAAAAACACCTATCGGATTGTAAACAATCGCACCATGCTGCGGAAGTGACCCAGGTCACATTCCGGTCACGAATGTTCCACCCCGCCTGCCACCGCGTTGACCGCTTTCACCTCCGGCAGCACCGTCCACCAGGACAGGCTGTCCAGCGGGGAGCTGATCAGCTCGCCGTTGGAAAGGACCGCCAGCAGCACGCTCTCGGTCGGGACGAAGCGCTCGACCATGTGCCCGGGCCAGGGCACGCTGAGCCCGCCCGAAGCCGGGCGCCAGGTCTCGCCGCCGTCGACCGTTTCCTCGATGCGCCCGTTCTTATCGACGCCGTCCGCCGGGCCGAGCAGGATGTGGGCAGGGTCGGCTGGGTCGACCCAGGCTGCCCGGCAGTAGCAATCGTACAGGAGTTTCCAGGTCTTCCCGCCGTCCTCCGAGCGGTAGAACCCGCCGCCGGTGGGGGCAAACACCAGGTCGGGCGAGGAGGGATGCACCAGCAGCGAATGGATGTCAGGGTAGACCCACGGCTCGGGCGGACCCTTCAGGTCGGGTTCGCCGCTGCTACCCTCGGCCAGCCGCCAGTGGGCGCCGCCATCGTCGGAGCGCAGCACGCCGCCCACTTCCACCGCCGCGTAGGCCCGCGCCTTGTGGAAGGCGAACCCGCGCACGCAGCCGGCGGCAGGCGAATACGGCAAGAACCAGCGGTGCTCATCGCGCAGTTGAGCTACCTCGGGGCACTCCTGCCACGAACGCGCCCCGTCCCGCGAGGTGAAAATAGCCGCCGGCTCGGTGCCGGCAAATTCGAAATCGGAAATATCCGGGTGGTACGCCAGCCAGCGCACCAGGCGGTGGCCCAGGCCGGCGCTGGCCTCGCCCCAGGTCCAGCCGCCGTCGTCCGAGCGGTAGATCCCGTCGCGCGTTCCAGCCAGGATCACGCCTTCACGGGCGATCACGCTGGTGACCTTCATCCCCTCCAGGCCGCGCCGCAAGACCTGCCATTCGCCGCTCAGCCTGGCAATCACCACCCCATTGTCGGTAGCAAGACAGATCATCCCACCTATTATATGATATTTTGTACAAGATTTATACAATATCTAGAAAATTAAAGCCTGACCTCACCCCCCGGCCCCC
>DBMK01000147.1 GCA_002298885.1 Anaerolineaceae bacterium UBA700 | reverse complement strand
CCGGCTGGTCATCCATCCGACTGACTAATTAACCCGGATATTTTTAAGAGGATGTTGCGAGCCGCTAAGCGGCTCGCAACATCCTCTTAAAAATATCCGGGTTATTACTTTCCATTTTCATCGAAAGGCGGGCTGGCGACAATGATCAAGCGGTGGGTGTTCGACTCGTATGGCCAGCAGGTCACCAGGGTCAAGCGCTCGTCCGTCGATTTACCAATCCAACTGGCATTTTCCATGCGGACTTTTGAGCTTACCCCGGCTTCCAGCAGAATCATTTTATTTCTGACGACATAAACATATTCATTATTTACGGAATAGGCATAGATGAAGTCGCCAACGTTCAATTTATCCAGGTAGCGGAAAACCTCGCCAAATTCGTTATTATGGCCGTTGATCACCGTATTCCCAGGTTCGCCCAGCCAGGCCGAATCGGTCTGCCAGCCGCCGGCATTTTTTGGCGCCCGCCATTGGTCGAAGACGTAGCCCTCATACATAACTTTCCACCAGGTTGCCGCACGAACGGGCGTGTCCAGTCCAATCACTGGGATCACCAGGCGTATGGGAATCCCGGGTTGATAGGCAATGGCCCCGGGCGTCAGGCTGATCACGTCATCCAGGGGTGCAGTCGCCGGGTATTTAGGGGATGTGCCCGAATTTAGGGTGGTATTGGAAACAATTGGTTGAGTAGGGACAAGTACATCTGCCGCCTTTAGCGGAACGCCGAGCGTCGGCGCGGAAAAGGGCGCATCTTCTGAGATTTGTGTGCTTTCGATTGCCGAATAGGATACGGGTGCCTGTTGTTCGGAAATAACCACGTCCTCTGCCACAGGCATAGCGCGCACCAGCCCCGTTAATATCAGAAAACCACCGACAAAAAGTAATCCCCAGGCGAAATATTTCAATTTAGGCTTCGGTCTGTAATTTATAACCCAACCGGTCGATATTCAGAATCAAATTTTCGTTCGGGTTTATCGACTCGAATTTTCGTCGCAGCAAGTAAATCAGGTATTTCGTGCGCTTATGTGCATCGTCGGAATCCTCATTCCAAACAGCTTGAGAAATCTTGCTGTAACCTACGATGCTTGGCGCCTGCCGGGCCAGGGTGGACAGCACGGCAAATTCCTTTGGCGTCAGGTGCACCGGGCGTTGGTGGTAAGTCACTTCCTGAGTCGTGAGGTCGATGACCAGCTTCGAGTGCGGGAAGACAAACCGGGAAATCTCGCGCGGCTTCGCCGACCGCCGCAAAACGGCCCGGATGCGTGCGATTACTTCGGCATTGAAGAAGGGCTTGGTCAGGTAATCGTCAACGCCGATCTGCAAAGCGCGCACGACGTCATCTTTGGAGCCAATCGCCGAGACAATGATGACCGGAATATCCACCATCTCGCGCATGTAGCGCAACGTTTCCCAGCCATCCATCTCGGGCATCATTAAGTCCAGGAGGACCAGGTCAGGATTCATATCCCGACATTTTTTAATCGCATCCCTGCCAGAAAAGGAGCTCAAAACGTCAAAACCGGCCGTTCGCACGATGTTTTTGAGAAGAAAAACGGTATCAGGCTCATCATCCACGACAAGGATCCGCTGATGGTCCAGGGAAGTAAATTCGTCCAGATCCATCCCTAAAGCTTGCATGCGTCCCGATAACTGGTTTGGAACAACCGGATTGTCCATCATGCCTCCAGGCTTGCAGTGAAATAGAAAACCGGCACAAAGGCCGGTTTCGCTATTGGCTCCTTGAATGCCCGTCCCAGAGGGAAATAAGCGACCAATTCAGGTATTCAGATCTTCGCCGCCCCAAAATGTTCGAATTAATCCATTTTTTGAGACAACCAAAAACCAATCAGAAAATAATAATCCAGTAATTTTTTATATATTATAGTATTAATGGTAAGAAGTCAATCAAAAACGGAAAATTTAAGAATCAGGTTAAAATCTGAATAATGGTTTGAGTATTATTGCGGGCTGAGGATCAGTGCGAAACAACACTCAAAGCCGTTATTCTGATTGGACAGGATTGATCAGGTCGCCTATCCCTTCTACGTTTGATTGGACGATATCCCCCGGCGATAAGATCCCCGCGCCGGCTGGCGATCCCGCCAGGATGACGTCGCCCGGCTCCAGCGTCATCACCGAGGATACGAATGCAACAAGCTGTGGAATTGTAAAAATCATTTCACGCGTGGAAGCCATCTGTCGCAGTTCATCCTTGACCCTGCAAGTAACCAGCAGGTCAGTAATGTCCAGCTCCGTCTCCACCCACGGACCGAGGGGCAAGAAAGTATCGAAGGATTTTGCACGCACAGGTTGGCCATCGATCTGTTCAATGTCCTTTGCAGTGATATCGGTTGCAACAGTATAGCCGAAGACGTAATCGGAGGCAGTCTCAGGCGTAATCCACCTTCCCCTGCGCCCAATCACCACCGCCAGGTGTACTTCCTGCACAACCTGGCGGGATTGAGCCGGCAAAATTATCTTTTGGCCAGGGCCGATAATTGAAGACGGAGTTTTAAGGAAAATCCCTGGGATCTGCGGAAATTCTGCTGGTGTATCCGGAGCCGATTCGGGAAAATTGCGATCCACGCCGATAATTTTGCCGGGCACTACGGGCGGCAAGAGGCGTACTCGGGAAAGTGGCACTTCAGCTTCCATACGCCGGTATTCGCCAAATGGCGTCCCCTGTAGCTCTCCCACCTGATCGTTTAAAATCCAACCATATTTTGGCTCGATAAAGCCCAATTCGTAGCGAATGAAGCGCATCTTTACTCCCGCCCTTCTCTTGTATAATTAGAATCAGGTTGATAAATTGTAAACAGTAAATAATTGCTATTCCACCAGCAGAGACTCCAAGATTTATTTCAGACCAGTTCCGTTATTCAAAAAAAACGAGGCGCTATGAAATCATTCCAAGAATGGCTCGAAAGTAAATATTCGGAATGGGAAAAGAGTCAATCCGGGAATCAATCCTATTATACCTTTGCGCGTTTTCTGGATGTTGGGCATTCTTCCCTGGCTTTGTGGATCTCCGGGTCAGCCATCCCCGAGGGGGACGACCTGTCAAAGATTGCCGGCAAATTAGGCCTGGAAGTATTTGACGCCCTCAACCTTCCAAGGCCCGATTCGCCGGGCGCAAAGTTAACTGCCGGATTTCCGCATCTCCCCTCGGCCATGCAAACCAGGCTGTCCAATGCAGTATCAGAAACGTCCCAGGCCATTCTGGGCGAAAAGCTAAATCCTGAAAGCAATGAAGCCAAGCGCCTGGCTGTGAGTATTTTTGAGAAATGGGGGTTTAAGGTAACCGGTTAAGCCTCGTAAAGCCTACGATTTGACCCGGTCCAAAAAGCGCTTGCGAAACTTGGCAACTTTCGGCGCTATGACAATCTGGCAGTAAGGTTGGCGTAAGTTATTGACGTAATATTCCTGGTGATAATCTTCAGCCGGGTAGAATTGCGAAACCGGTTTCAGTTCGGTCACGATCGGGTTATCCCACACTTTTTGGGCTTCCAGCTCTTTGACTACCTCCTCAGCCACCTTTTTCTGCTCAGGCGATTGGTAGAAAATTGCCGAGCGGTATTGAGTTCCCACATCCGCTCCCTGGCGGTTCAACGTCGTCGGGTCGTGGATCGTAAAGAACACTTCCAGGATCTGCTTCAGCGAGATCTGTTGAGGGTCAAAGGTCAATTGGACCGATTCGGCGTGGCCAGTCATGCCGGTGCAGACCTGTTCGTAAGATGGGTCGGCAACATGACCGCCTGAGTAACCGGACACCACATCCGTAACCCCTTTAAGATTATCGAATACTGCTTCCAAACACCAAAAACATCCGCCGGCCAGGGTTATCACCTCTTTATTGACGGTGGGCTGCAAGGGATCGATTCCTTGATTCATGGTTCCTCCTAATTCTTACAACAATTAATACCGGTTTGCGCTTATTTCCATTTACCCTACCTATAGGACGCAGTCAGGATAATTAACCTTACGAATGCCTTGCCGCCAGCTTGTTTAGGATGGATAATAGCACTTCTATCGAGTCATTTTCCAAATAAAAAGGACATAATAATGGATTTTTCTGTGTACCAGGTCCAAGCCTACAAAACGGCTGTCTACCCGAATGAAGTAAAGGTAATTTATCCTGCTTTAGGGCTAGCTGGAGAGGCAGGCGAGGTATCGAACCAGGTGAAGAAGATCTTGCGAGACAACGCAGGAATACTGACCGGCGAACGTCGAGCCAAAATAATGGACGAATTGGGCGATGTTTTGTGGTACGTCGCGGCGCTGGCTACAGATATGGGGGTCGATTTGAGCGCTGTTGCGGCGGCGAATATAGAAAAATTGGCAGATCGCGCAGTCAATGGCACCATCCATGGTGATCAGCGGAAAGAATGAACGAAAGTAATTACTAACAATTGATGATTAGAGGATCTAAAGAATATCAGGAAAACGATATTTCTATATGCTCTCACGCGCAAATAATTGACGCACCATATCTGCGATGATCTGCGCGCAGGCTTCAAGGCTCATTTTTCCAGTATTCAAAATGGCGTGGTAGAGGCTCGTATCGGCCCAATTCGCACCGTAGAAAACCCGAATATAATCCGCAGAGGCCGCATCACGTTCAATGATCAACTCTTCTGCCCTGAATCGGAATCCATAGCTGGTGGAATAGGCTGATTCATCCAACTTGATCCTTTTTTGAACCCGGTGGATTCGATCCTGGAGGGGAGCTTCGATGCGAATATGCAGGACATTCGGATGATCCTTCAAAATTAGCTGGCCGCCTCTACCGATTATTATCATGTTGTCCGCTTGATAGGCGGCTTCGATTGCCTTTTGCACCAACTTTAACGCGGATGCCTCATTAAAACGTTTCTCTTCTGCCAGCAAAACGCGAATCGAATCCTCTTTCCGCTGAGCTTCGGTATGAACCGCTGGTGCCCTGCGCAACAGGTGGTCGAGGAAACTCTTGACCTTGTAGGTTTCTTCGGAATAATCAGCGTAACCAGCAATCTCCTGTTCTGAAAGGTTTGCATCGGCGGCTGCCCTGGCAATCATACGCTTATCAAAATGGCGGTATCCCAAAACCTGGCAAAGCTGATCGGCGATTTCGTCGCCGCCGCTGCCGAACTGGCGAGAAATGGTAATGGTTGCCATACAAACCTCCTCCTACCGAAAACCGAAGCTTAATCCTTTACGGTGTAATATCCGAGGCTTATGTAGATAGAAGGAGCCCTCAAATTTGAGGGCTCCTTCAGTGACAAATCGATTAAAGCCCCTTCAACGAAGAAGCAGCCTTAACTTGTATAAATATTATAGCACGGACAAAGTCCTGGTGCGCCGGAGACTCTAATCTTCGTGCCGTAGAACCTGGTGGCAGGCATCGCAAACTGCTTGCACATCCTGTGCGTTCATGAATCCATTCGAAGCGCTGGCGCCGGTTGCGTGGCCAGAATGGCAACTAACACAGCCTCCAGCAGTGGACGAGGTGGCCTGCCAGCGCGCTAACTGTTGGTGCCAGTGATTGTTTCCACCTTCTCCCTCTCTGCCCCCGGCCCTGCCCCCAAAGCCTGGAACTGAAATACTCTCTTGCGGCGTAAAGCCGCGTTGTGTCACCTGCTGGTGACACTTGAGGCAGTTTTCATCGCTGATAGGAAAGGTCAGCACCGCCGGCTGAACGGCCGTTCCCGTGTACCACATTAAAGCGTTGCGGGCGCCCATGAGTTCGGCCTGCATTCGCCCGAAGATTCCCTGCCCGGAATGGCAGTCGATACAGGCTGTTTTTTGAGCGGTGTGGAGGGACGCCAGGTCAGACGCCTGGCCAGCCGTCGACCTCTGGAAGTATGTCGATTCGGGCTGTGTGTGGCAGGAGGCGCAGAATGGATCCTGCGATTCCTGGCTGGCTGCAAACACAAATCCACCCGCCGTAAGCAAGAAGACGACAACAACAGCTACGATGAGAATCGTGACCACCGGAACGCGTTTTTTATTGGTTGACTTTGGCATTTGGGACATAGGCAGACCTCTTTCAACAAATTATATAATCATTGTATTAACCAATTAGCGAAATGAGATAACTCAATTAAAAATCAATGTTATAATTCGGTCGCACCGGGCGGATAGCTCAGTTGGTTAGAGCGCGTCCCTTACAAGGACGATGTCGCAGGTTCGAGTCCTGTTCCGCCCACTTCATTTTTTAAAACGCACGATGAATATCAAGCTTTGTATTCTCCCTACCACTCTTGCAGTCTGTCGCCTGAAGCCGGATGCCGAAATCCCTCCCTGGATCTTCAATCTGCCAATCTGGTCCTTGACACGCACAGATGATGAGCTGTCACTTGTCATCCCAGAAGATTCAGTCCCTCTGGATTGGATAACCGAACGAAACTGGCGCATATTCAGAGTAGATGGAACTCTGGATTTCGGTCTGACCGGCATCCTGGCATCAATCGCAAATCCCTTAGCAGGCGCGGGGATCAGCATCTTCGCAATATCCACCTACGATACAGATATGGTCCTGGTCAAGGCAGATCACCTGGAAAAAGCTATCCAAACGTTTCTGCAAGCAGGATTCGAGATCGGAACACAAGGCTAGAATTGGCCTGCCATGGATTGGAAGTAACCGGTAAGCTCGACATAACCATTGCCGGAAATTGCCCTGCCATCCTGCATACCACTAACCTGGACAGCCCCCTCCCAATAGGTAAACGATAGACGTAATTCTTGATCCGCAATATACGGCCTGATATACAAAGTCAGGTTTGCTGAAGGAATCTGCACCGTCCATCGAGCCGGATAAACCGCGCCGCTCGCCGGGCTTTTCCAGGTCGATTCGTTGGTAATAATAAAATCCTGCCGACTTAGCTGAGTAGTCGTTCCGTCCGCATGGACGATAGTCCCGCGTGAATACGGATCGACGGCGCCGTCTTTGTGGCGCAATGCGTAAATCATCAGCTCGCTATCGTCATCCAACTGTAGTGCAAACCAATCCCAGCCTACCTCGTCCGCTCCCAATGCGCTGGTTCCGAATTCATGGTCCATCCAGCTTTGGCCGGTAACCGGAATTATTTGGTTTCCAAGATGGATTTTCCCTCTTGTTTGCAGCGCCGGCTGGCTGAAGTAATTGGATGCATTGCCAGGTTCGGGTCCCTTTTGGCTTAAGCCCTTGTCGCCCTGTAATACCGGGCCTAAATTATCTTCTAAATCGAGATCCAGCATAATATCATCCTGGGCTGCGGTCAGGTGGTAGGTATTGATTCCGGTCTGCACGACCTGCCAATCCTCCAGCCACACTTTATACTCAGGCAATCCGGCCGCACCGGCCAATCCGGCCGCGCCCCGGCTCAGACGCTCGTAGTAACGAAATGAATTACTTTGGACACCGGTAAGCGCAAAATGAGCCATGTAGACCTGGTTAGCGGCCCAATCTGAGGCACGCTCCGGCTGGCGGCTGAGCGGCAGCAGCGCCCGGCGAAAGAATGTCAATTGAAACCCGAAATGCTCCCCGTTGGCGGCCTGCAAGTTGCCGGTGTAATACCACCATTCGGTCTGGTAAGCTGGATGGGCGCCAAAATCTGCGGGGAACGAAAACGGCACAGGCGCCAATGCGTGTGCAAAATCGGGATCGGGCGTCATGGCGAAATCGGCCAGGACCGGAAGTGAAGGGATCGATTGGCGCGGCCAAAGCAGCAGGCCCAGCCCGGCGAGGACAAAGATGATCAGCACCCAGCGCAGCCAGGTTTTCATTGACGCTTTGCCTTGTTATTCATTTCGCATTGCCTCCCCGGCGGCTTTCTTTCCAATCCGCCAGGCCGGATAAATACCGGCAAGCAGAGCTGCTAATACAGCAATCAACACCGCCTGAATGAAAGCGCCTGGGGGTGTCGAAAGCTGCAGCGTCCATCCGAAGGAACGCCGGTTGATCACGTAAATCAGGATCAACGACAAAGCATACCCGGTTGGCATTGCCAGGATTCCAGCCGCCAATCCCATCAGGCCGGTTTCCAACATGGTCAAACCCCACAACTGCGGCCGAGTAAGGCCCAGGGCGCGCAGGATGCCGATTTCGCGCTGTTTTTCGAGTTGAAGCAGCAGCAGCGTACTCAACACCCCAATAAATGCCACCACTGTTGCCAGAACCCGTAATGCGGCCGTAATGGCAAAAGTCCGGTCGAACACAGCCATCACGTCGTCTCGCAAGGCCTGGTTCGGCCGGATTTGAAGCTGCTGCACCCTGCCCAGACGGTCTTGAAGCTGCCGGCTAATTTCATCCGGATTTGCGCCCTGGGCAAGGCGGATGCCGATGGCGGTTATACCGGGATCCGACCAGATAGAGCGATAAACAGGCATGGCCATAAACAGGCTGCCCTCGCTGGAGGCGTAGTCATAATAAATGCCGACCACTGGAAATGCTTTTGGACCTTGCGGTGTCGGAAAGCTGAGCGTTCGGTTTGCGCCGAATAAACCCAACCGGTTTGCCAGCGGCTCCGATACCAAGACTCCGCCTTTTAGCATGGCATTCCAGACCTGGTCCGCAGGCAGCAGCGATTCGAGGTACAACCTTTCTCTGCCAATGTCAGGATTATCGGTGGCCGAGACCTGGATGGGTCCGTTAGCAGAATCCAGCATCACCGTGCGCAGCGAATCGGCGCGGATTACGCCGGGCCATGCTTTCACCACCGGCAATATCGAAGGATCGATGGCATCGGTCGGAGCCGTGGCATTGAACCCTGGAACAGAGATATAGATGTCGCCCTGTAGAGTCTGCTGCAGCCAGATAGTGACCGTATAGCGGAAACTGTCGATCATCAGGCTTACGCCGATGGTTACTGCAACGGCAACCATCAAGGCTGCTACTGCAACCGACGTACGGCTGAGTGTGCTTACCAGGTTACGCGGCGCCATCCTGCCAAGCAGGCCGAACAGACGTCCCAACAACGGAGAAGCCAGCCGCATGATCCCAGCCATAGTGATCGCCGCCAGCATAGCAAAGCCAACGATCACGGCGAACGTACCCCCAAAACCGGCGGCAAGGTCAGCCTCGGGAATGCGGAAAATACCCACTCCGGCAGCGATTGCCAGTAGTCCCAGGAATCCTGTCAGCGTAATCGCCTGCCGGGTTTTTGATTCAAGCGACGAACGCGCCAGCGCCGCCCGGGGAGGCACCGAAGCCGCTTCAAGAGCCGGAAAAGCCGCGGTCAGGATCGTCGCCAGGAGGCCAGCAATCCCACCCTTCAACAGACTTTCGACCGGGATTCCCACCCCCTGGATGTTGGTCGTAAAGTAAAGGTCGTTGATCGTGCGCGTGACCAGCCCCACCGTTTCCCGGCCCAAGAGCACCCCCAGGGCAATTCCCAACCCCGAGCCAACCAGGCCAACGATGAGCGCCTCGCCGACGACCAGGGCGAATACCTCACGCCGAGTCACCCCCAGGCAGCGCAGCGTGCCGAACATGGCTCGACGCTGGACGACCGAAAAGGTCATCGTGTTGTAAATCAGGAACAATCCAACTACCAGGGCAAGCAGACTTAAAGCCGTCAGGTTGAGGCGGAAGGCCGCGGTCATTTTTTCAATCGAACCCTGGCGGGCAGCCACAGCCATCACCTGGACTCCCGCAGGGAGGTGATTTTGCAGGGCTGAGATAAGCGCATCGCTTTGCTCCGGGAGGATCAGGTCGATGCGGTCCAATTTCCCAATCCGGCCGGTCAATTCCTGGGCAGTCGCAATATCCGCCAACACCACACCATCCAGGGTGCGCCGGGCAAGCGGATCCGCCGGATCGAGCAGACCGGCGATGAAAACCGGACGGGCGCGGCCTCCGATGTCGATTGAAAAACTAGAACCTGGGCTTAGGTTATAACGGTCTGCTAACTGGCGTGAAATCAAAACCGCTCCAGGATGGGTTAAAAATGCGGTCAGGTCGGATAAAGGCGGGGTCTGGCCCGTACCCAGGTAATTTCGGAAAGGTGCATCTGCGAAGGGATCGATCCCCAACAGTTGGAGCGGCAAGCCGCCAAGTTGAGCCGAGGAGACTGTCTCGCTGATGACTGGCGCAGCCTGGTCAACCAGATGCTGGCGTACCAGATCGACGTATAATCCCGCGTCAATTCCCTGCGGGCCTCCAGTGATCTGGTGGGTGGCTTTGCCAGTGACCGATTCGGTGCTCAGTTGGAACGCCTGGGCTGCGCTGGCGTTGGCAAGGTCGATAGCGACCATCACCGCCACTCCAAGCGCAATCCCAAGGACCATCAAAGCGCTTTGCCAGCGCCGATGAAGCAGGTAACGCAAGCCGACATTCCAAAGGCTCGGCGGATACAGCCGAAGATTGGGGCTGCGTTTCATTCGCCTCGCTCCACAAGTTTCCCTTCGCTCAGTTGAAACACCCGGTCCGCAATTGCCGCCGCTTCGAGGCTATGGGTTACCATAACCAGATTCTTGCCGGTTTTGCGGGTGAGCTTTTCCAATAATGCCAGCACGTGCCGCCCGGTTTCTTCATCAAGGTTACCGGTCGGCTCATCCGCCAGTACCAGCAGCGGATCGTGAACCAGGGCCCGCGCAATCGCCACCCGCTGCTGTTCGCCGCCGGATAAGCGGTCCGGAAATGTTTTTTGCCGGTCAGCAAGGCCGACTTCGCCCAGCAGTTCGAGCGCAGCCTCTTTGCCGGCGGCATTCAAGAGTCCGTTTAATTCAAGGGGGAGTACGAGGTTTTCCCATACGGTTAGTGTGGGAATGAGGTTAAAGAACTGAAAGATAAAACCGATATTTGCCCGCCGGAAAATGGTGCGCTCGTGGTCCTTCAATGCAGTAAGCTGCAATCCAGCAATAAAAATGTCGCCGCTGTCGGCCAGGTCGACGCCGCCGATCAGATTCAATAAGGTTGTTTTACCACTCCCGCTCTTGCCAAGAATTGCAACCGTTTCACCTTTCTTCAATTCCAATGTCACGTCTTGCAGCACCACTCGCCTGCTTCCGCCTTCGATAAAACTTTTCGACAAGCCAACCAGTTTCAAGAATCCATCTTGAGGGCACTCAACCGATCCGCCCTCTTCGCTACGATATGAATCTTTTTCGAAAATGGTCATCCAATGCCTCTATTTCAACAGTAGATTGAGATCCGCTTGGTAGTATTGGGGAATACAGACCATGCAGAATAAACTCAATCCAATATAGTGTAATTTATAGCCTTAGCAGGATCAAGGGCTCTGGCAAGGAGAAGGTTATATGGTTATAATACAGTTGTATTCGGGGATGACAGGCTTCGACGGGAGAGGCTGGCCCCGGACTGCGAGCCGAGAGGTGCCGACCTCGTAAACTCAGCACAAAACACAAGTGCCAATCGCACTTCCTATGCCGCGATGCCCCTGGCTGCATAAGCTAGAGACTAGCGCTATCGCCTTCTCGTAAGGCGACGTCCGCTCACCCCGCTCTCTGGCCGGTGGTGAAGTGGGCGTGACAAGGCCAGAGTGCCGCACGGGCTGCCGCGCCCCGTGCGAAAGAGGGCCTTCGGGTCCAAGCGGCTGGCGCCTGGCAGGTCTGATGTTCTTTCCCGCCTCCGGCGCGAGACCCGAAGAACACCTACGCTCGTAGACGTCCGCGGGACGAATCTTTCGGACGCGGGTTCGAGTCCCGCCATCTCCACCTACAATATGAGGGCAGCAAAGAAAATGCTGCCCTCATATTGTTTGACAGATCAATCCTTTTAAATATGCACTTTCTGGAAAGTTTAATGCTACTGGGTGATCTGGTCCTTGTGTCAAATGTTCAAGGATACGGGCGTTGACCTTGGCATCTAAGGCAGCACCTGCGACGATTTTTTGGAATAGGTCGGCAGATATTCCCCCCGAACACGAAAATGTAAACAGCAGCCCGCCGGGATTGAGCAGCTTGAAGGCCAGCAGGTTGATATCCTTATACCCCCGCGCCGCTTTTTCAGCCTGGGCGGCGGTCGGCGCAAATTTCGGTGGGTCGAGGATGATCACGTCGAATTTTCGCCCTTCGTCCCTGAACCGGCGCAGCACCTGGAATACATCGCCCTCCATCCAGGTCGCCCGGTCATTGGGCAGACCATTCAACGCCACGTTTTCCCTGCCCATCTGCAGCGCATCGGCAGAGCTGTCAACTGAAACCACGCTGCTTGCCCCGCCAGCCAGGGCGTAGATCGTGAAACCGCCGGTATAGCAGAAGCAGTTCAAGACAATACTGCCAGAGGCCAGTTCACGCAGGCGCTGGCGGTTACGGCGTTGGTCAATGTAAAATCCGGTCTTCTGTCCGGTTTTGATATCGGCCCAGAACTGAAGCGAATTTTCCCGGATAATGATGCGGTTCGGCGGAAGCGCACCTTGTAGCAGCCCGGTTCGCTGAGGCAGCCCTTCCAGCTCTCTCACTTCCACGTCCGAACGTTCGTAGACATTGTATATTCCGGTTGCGTGCACCAACGCCTTCACAATCCCATCGCGCCAGTACTCTGCGCCGGCGGTCAGGCACTGCAGCACCAGCGTATCCGCATAACGATCGACGATGATCCCCGGCAGCCCGTCAGCTTCAGCATATACGAGCCGAAGCGCCAGGTTTTCTTCAACAGGGATCATTTTTCGACGCGCTTCAACCGCCCGAACGATCTTCGATTCGAAAAATGCTTCGTCGATCTCCACGTCTTCCCAGGTCCACAAGCGCGCCCGGATGCTGGATTGCGGCGAGAAGGCTGCCTTGCCCAGGAATTCCCCCGCATGCGAAAATACGCTAACCGTCGCCCCCGAACCAGGATTGTCCTCCACGCGCTCGACAGCTCCCGAAAAGATCCAGGGATGCTTCTGGCGCACGGACCGTTCACGTTCATTTTTCAGGATTAACTTTGGACCGGTCATGAGCGCGCTTGGATCAATGCTATCACGGCTTTTTCATCCAGCGTGGGAACATCCAGCTCACGCGCCTTATCCAGCTTCGAGCCAGCAGCTTCGCCGACTACCAGGTAGCTGGTCTTCTTGCTGACCGAATCGGTAACCTTGCCGCCATTCTTCTGGATCAATTCCTTGATTTCGTCGCGTGAAAGAGTCGGCAGTGTACCGGTAACGACAAAGGTTAATCCGTCAAGGGCGCCTTTTCCGGCTGCAGTTTCTGGCGCCTGCTTCTGTTCGATGACCGGCCAGACGCCAGCCGCTCTGAACTTCGCCAGCAGGCTTCGATTCGAGGGCCGGGCAAACCAGTCAACGATTGCCAGGGCTATGTTCGGTCCCACCCCCTCAATTTTCTGGAGCTGGTCAGCCGTAGCCCGGCTCAACTCGTCCAGGCTGTGGTATTTCGAAGTCAGGTCCGCAGCCATTACCTCGCCAACGCCACGGATGCCCAGGGCATTGATTAGTCGGGCCAGGGGCTGCTGCTTTGAAGTCTGGATGGATTGGAGCAGGTTATCCGCTTTCTTGTCCGCAAAGCCTTCCAGACCAAGCAGGTCTGACCGTGTAAGCGAGTATAGGTCGGCAGCGTCCTTCGCCAGGCCGCTGTCCGCCAGTTGCTCGACGATCTTGATGCCCAGCCCGACAATGTCCATGGCGCCGCGGGAGACAAAATGTTCCAGGTTGCGCACGAGCTGCGCCGGACAGGCGGCATTGACACAGTACCAATCGACCTCACCTTCGACGTGTTCGACCGGCTGGCCACAGGTTGGGCAGGCCATTGGCGGTTGATAAGGGATTTCGGCCCCGCTTCGGGCGTCGACCACCGGCCCGATCACGTATGGGATGACGTCGCCGGCTCTTTTTAGCATAATCCTGTCGCCGATGCGAATATCCTTTTCGGCCACGTAATCGAAGTTGTGCAGCGTGGCTTGTTTTACGACAACACCCCCAATCTCGACCGGTTCCAGGATGGCTTGAGGGGTCAGCTTGCCTGTCCGTCCGACATTGACGGCAATATCGCGCAGAATTGTGGTCACCTCGCGCGCCGGGTATTTCAGCGCAAATGCGCCGCGTGGGTCCTTGCCCGCAAACCCCAGGTCCGCCGCCAGTCGCAGATCATTGACCTTAATCACCACCCCGTCGGCCTCGAAGGGCATCCGGTCGCGTAGCTCGGCCCACTTATTGTCAAGCGACTTGAGCACGGACTGAATGTCCGGGCAGTGTTCGGCAAGGGGGGTCACCGGAAAACCCAGCTCTTTCAGGAATTGGAGCAGTTCCCACTGGGTCTGCGGCACGGGACCTTCGGCGGCGACAATGGCGTAGGTCAATAAGGTCAAAGGCCGCGACGCAGTCAGGCTCGGCGCCAACTGGCGCAACGACCCGGCCGCCGTATTGCGCGGGTTTAGATAGGTCCGCTCGCCGGATTCTTCGAGGCGCTTGTTCAATTCGTCGAAATCTTGGATGGTAATAAAAGCCTCGCCCCGCACCACCAGGTATGGTGGCGCCTTTGGACCGTCCGATTTGACCGGAATACGCAGCGGCACGGCTTTCACGGTTTTCAGGTTGGCGGTGATATCCTCACCGATCTCGCCGTCGCCTCGCGTGGCGCCCTGGACGAACACGCCCTCCCGATAATGCAATACTACTGTCAGGCCGTCGATCTTCGGCTCGAGCACAAAGGACGTCCTTTCAACCCGGTCGTCGACCCTGCGAATGCGATCGAACCAGGCCAGGATGTCCGCCTGGTTGAAACCAGCAGCCAGGCTCAAAATGGGCGCTGGATGCTGTACTTTGACAAATTTCTCCAGCGGCGTCCCACCCGCCCGTTGAGTAGGCGAATCAGGAGTTACCCATTCCGGGTGAAGCTTCTCAATCTCCTTGAGTCGCACTACCAGCCGGTCAAATTCTGCATCACTGATCACCGGGGCGTCTAACACGTTGTAGCGGTAGTTGTGGAAATTCACATCCCGCTTGAGCCGTTCCAGTTCTTGAAAAATGGTTTGATCGTCCATGCGTTTATTATATTGGTTTTTCGGCTTTTTTTAATGCATCGAATCGGACTGTTTTTCGTAAGTTAACAGGAGGAGCAATATCAGTTGCACCGCCTATTTATTCATGCTAAACTAGTTGGAAGTGGAGGGTAATATGGTCTGGTGGAAAATTGTTGCTTATATTTTTGCTGCAATCCTGATTTTCTTTGGGGTGTTATTTATCTGGGGTTCTTTCAGCGCCCAGGGCGGCGGGGGAAGTTGGATCCTGATCGGCCTGGTATCGGTGGCCATTGGCTTTGGGCTGATCTATTTTGCCGCCCGCAAACCGGCTACCAATGTCACCAACGTTACGATGAACATTGATATGCCCGGAAATGTGAGCATGGATACCTTGAAGTGCAAGAGCTGCGGGGGAACCATCACCAAGGATGACATCAAACTCGTCGCCGGAGCTCCGATGGTCACCTGCCCTTACTGCCACACATCTTACCAATTAACCGAAGACCCCAAGTGGTAATTTGCTTTTGAGAGGTGAATGCCATGAAAAAGAAGCTGCTTAGCCTGCTGCTCCTGATTATTCTGCTGGGTTCTATCGTACTGCCTGCCTCCGCTGCAGATCTCTCGTTCCAGGTCATCCGCCAGGTCGTAAACCTATATCTGAATAAGAACGGTACAGCCACAATTGAATACTATTACGATTTTCAGAACGACCCTTCCGGCTCGCTGATCGATTTTATCGACGTGGGCGTTCCTGAAAAAGGCGATTACGATTTAAGCAGCGTGACTGCCGAGGTAAACGGCCAGAAAATAACAGATATCGAGGCGTCAACCTACGTCACCCCAGGTATAGCGCTCGGACTGGGCGCAAATGCCATCCAACCTGGCAAGTCAGGCCAGGTCCACGTGCTAATCGGCACCGTACGCAGCTTCTTCTACGAGGCAGATACCCAAGCCAACGAGCCGTACGCCAGCTTCCAGTTTTCTCCGAATTCTTTCAGTTCACAATACGCGCACGGCCTGACGGATATGACCGTCAATATTTTCTTGCCGCCGGACGTCAAATCCGACGAGCCGCGATATTTTCCGCCAACAAACTGGCCCGGCACTTCGGACCCCACTACGGGCGTCGCGCAGAACGGGCTTTCGTTTTACTCCTGGCGCGCCTCCAATGCTAACAGTTACAGCGAGTATATATTTGGCGGCGCCTTTCCGGCGCGGTTGATCCCGGCTGCTGCTGTGCAGAAAAAACCATTGATCAATATCTCCTGGGATACGATTTTTGGTGTTGGGTGCCTGGGCGGTATTGGTCTCATTTTTGTCCTGATCGTTTACGGCGCCACGGTGGGCGCCAAGAAGCGAAAATTGGCTTACCTGCCGCCCAAGATAGCCATCGAAGGCATGGGGATCAAGCGCGGCTTGACCGCCGTCGAGGCTGGCATCTTGATGGAACAGCCCATGGATAAGATCTTGACCATGATCCTGTTCAGCTCGATTAAAAAAGGCGCGGCGACGGTTATCACCAAAGACCCGCTCAAGCTTGAGCTGACCAAGCCTCTACCGGATACACTTCAAACTTATGAGGTGGATTTCCTGAAAGCTTTTGACCTAGCCAGCGATTCCGATCGCCGCAAGGGTCTTCAGGCAATGATGGTCAGCCTGGTTAAAACGGTGACAGAGAAGATGAAGGGATTCAGCCGCAAGGATACCGTCGCATACTACACCGATATCATGAAGAAAGCCTGGGAGCAGGTGGAGACGGCTCAGACCCCTGACGTCAAGATGCAGAAGTACGACGAGCAAATGGATTGGACGATGCTCGACCGCGATTTTGACAACCGTACACGCAATGTCTTTCGCACCGGCCCGGTCTTCGTGCCCATCTGGTGGGGACGGTTCGATCCGGTCTATCGTTCGGCCGGCCCAACAGCTCCCACATCCGGCGGAGGAATGCCCAGCGGCGGCATTTCCATCCCGCGGCCAAATGTGCCTGGCGCCGATTTTGCGGCCTCGATGGTCAACGGCATCTCGGGATTTGCCGGAAAAGCAGTCGGCGACCTGACTTCATTCACTGGCGGCGTCACCGACTTGACCAACCCGGTACCGGTTTCAACACCTTCCAGCGGCTCTTTCAGGGGCGGCTCGGGCGGCGGCCACTGCGCCTGCGCGTGCGCTTGCGCCTGTGCGGGCTGTGCGTGCGCCTGCGCCGGTGGAGGCCGGTAATTTCCAAATATCGGTCTGTGCCTCTTGCGATGATCTAATGCAACCTTTATCGGCAATTAAGTCTCGTTTATCAGAAGCAAGGAATAAGCTGCGGCCTTTAAGTGGTCCGAAGCCGGGTGTTTACCATTTCCTGCGCCAGGAGAACGGCGAAAAAACACGCCTGCATCTGCGCATGGACGAAGATGGCAAGGGTTTCCTGCTCATCAATGCCAGCAGGGTCTTCCATCTAAACCCAAGCGCCATGTTGATGGCCTATCTCATTTTGTCAAAAACGGCTCCGGACCAGGCCGTGGCCACGCTGCAGCGCACATTTACCGTTTCGAAAAGTCAGGCTCAGGCAGATTTCGACCAGTTCCGCGATCAATTCGAAGCTCTGATCCACCCGGATGGCGCCTGTCCGATCCACGACCTCGATCTGGAGATTGTGGCGCCTTTTTCGGCCCGGCCCAGCGCGCCGTATCGCATGGACCTGGCGCTGACCTACCGGTGCAATAATAACTGCGCTCACTGCTACAACGCCCGCCCGCGCCACTACCCCGAGCTGACCACAGACCAATGGAAGGTGATTATCGACCGCCTGTGGGACACAGCCATTCCCCACATCGTGTTTACCGGCGGCGAACCAACCTTGCGGGACGATTTGCCCGAACTGATCGCTTACGCCGAAAAGAAAGGGCAAATCACCGGTCTGAACACCAACGGGCGGCGGTTGAAGGACCGCGATTTCCTCCAATCGCTGGTCGACGCCGGCCTGGACCACGTTCAAATCACACTCGAATCGCACGATCCAGCCATCCACGACGGCATGGTAGCCGCCCGCGGGGCCTGGCAGGATACGATCGCCGGATTGAAGAACGCCCTGGCCACCCCGCTTTACGTGATGACCAACACTACACTGCTCCAGAGCAACAGCCCCTACCTCAACGAAACACTCGAGCTGCTGACCGAACTGGGCGTGCCTACTTTTGGATTAAACGCGCTAATCTACTCAGGCAAAGGGGAGACGGTTGGGACGGGACTGCCGGAAACAAGTCTGCCGCCCCTGCTGGGCCTGGCCAGAAACCACGTTGCAAAAACGAACCAGCGCCTGATATGGTATACCCCAACCCAATACTGCCATTTCGATCCAATGCAGCTTGAATTGGGAGTGAAAGGCTGCACGGCTGCCTTATACAACATGTGCGTCGAGCCGGATGGCAGTGTGATCCCTTGCCAGTCTTATTACCAGCCGATTGGAAATATGCTGTCGGATCCTTGGAAGAGTATTTGGGCGCATCCGCTGGCGGTCAAACTGCGGGAGCGCAAAGACCTGCCCCCTGGCTGCTCGGATTGTTCACTCCTGGCCGAGTGCGGGGGCGGCTGCCCTTTGGAACGCCAATCAAGCCATCAAAGCGACAATTGAACGAGGAGAGTGATCGATGGATAGAATCGCCAGATTGTACGACCGTTTCTTCCCAACCTCCAAACCGCTTCCTGCGGGAATATTCCATTTCCAATCGGCCACCGGACCCAAAGGACCCTACCGGCTGCACCTACGCCTGGAAATGGATGGCGAAGGTATTTTGATCGTCAATGCCTCCACCGTTCTGCACCTCAATAAAACTGCGGCGGAATTTGCGTATTATTTGGTTAATCGCTTTACAGACGGAGAAGTGATCCAGCATTTCATCAAACGCTACAACGTCTCAGCCCAACAAGCCAGTGATGACTATGCGCAGTTCAAGAGCCGCCTTAAAACATTACTGGAGACCCCCGATCTCGATCCCGTCACTTTCCTCGACTTCGATCAGAAAACGCTCTATACAGCGGCTGCTTCCGCTCCTTATCGTCTGGATTGCGCTTTGACTTACCAGGTCATGGACGAATCCGGCCAGGGCGTCGCCCCGGTTGACCGGGTCAAAAGAGAACTCTCACAGGAAGAATGGCAACAAATCCTGAGTAAAGCCTGGAATGCCGGGATTCCTCACGTCATTTTTACCGGTGGCGAACCCACGCTGAGAGCTGACCTTCCAGTTCTGATCGCACACGCCGAAGGGCTCGGCCAGGTAACGGGACTGTTGACCAACGGCCTGCGGCTCTCCGACCCGGTGTACGTAAATTCTCTCTTGCAGAATGGTCTGGACCACATTATGCTCGTTCTCGACCCGGAGAGCGATCCGGCCTGGGAAGCCGTACGCCACATATTGAAAGAGGATATCCAAACTACCATCCACCTGACCATTACCGAGCAGCTCCTGCCCGAGATACTGCCTCTATTGGATTATCTCGGCCGGCTGGGGACGCAGCACGTTTCCTTGAGCGTGAACGATATTTCGTTGAAAGACGTGCAGATGGAAGTACGCCAATCGGTCGCCGAGCGCGGCATGCAACTCGTGTGGGATCTGCCCGTCCCCTATTCTCATTTCCACCCGGTGGCGCTTGAATTGGCCGAGCACGATGAAATGCCGCAGGGCGCCGGAAAGGCCTGGTTATACGTGGAACCGGATGGCGATGTGCTACCGACCCAGGGCATGGCGCAAACCGTGCTGGGGAACTTGCTAACCGATCCCTGGGAAAAAATCTGGGCGAATCATTTATAAAAATGCTCACTGTAGCTGATTGGCACAACCGCTTTAAACAACAGGCGCGCTGGACTGAACCAGTCCGGCGCTTTCTGTTTAAGCAGGTCGAGCTGGAGAATGTAAATAAGATCCTGGAAGTCGGCTGCGGGACCGGAGCAATTGTGGCGGAACTATCCGTTCAAACCGGTGGACAGGTTTTTGGCATCGACCTCAATGCGGATTTTCTCCGGCACGCAGCAAAAAATCGTTCTTACCACCTGACGTGTGCGGACGTCTTCCGGCTGCCTTTTCCCGACCAGTCTTTTGAAATCGTCTGCTGCCATTATTTTCTGCTCTGGATCGCCGACCCTGGACTGGCGCTTCGTGAAATGAAACGAGTCGCAAAACCCGGCGGATTTATTCTGGCGCTGGCGGAACCAGATTTCGGCGGCCGGATTGACTACCCGGATGCAATGGGCCGCCTGGGGCGTTTACAGATCCAGGCGCTCAAAAAGCAAGGAGCCGATCCCTTTGCAGGCCGGAAGATTAAAGGTCTGTTCCACCAGACCGGCTTGAAGAACGTTCAGGCAGGCGTCCTGGGCGGACAATGGAATGATATCCAGGACCCTTCCGGCGATCAAACTGAATGGGACATATTACGCGCCGACCTGCAGGGAATGATCGACGAAACTGAGTTCAATAAACTGAAGGAAGTAGAAAAAGAAGCACATCGAAATGGAGAACGTATCCTCTATGTGCCTACTTTCTATGCCTTAGGGCAGGTGTAGAATTAGAGGAAACATTTGAGAGAGGTTGAAAATGGCCAAGTTGAGCGAACTCCATTGCATTCGTGTCCCCGCAGGCACCCCGGATTTATCGGAAAATGAAATTCGCCTGTATCAAGTTGAAACGCCGTTGTGGGTGCTGTTGGACGACGCCGGCGAAAAGCAAATCCAGCGGATATTTAAATTCAAGAATTTTAGTGAAGCGCTGGCGTTCACAAATCGGGTCGGCGAGCTGGCAGAGAAGGAAGACCACCATCCAGCAATATTGACAGAGTGGGGCAGAGTAACGGTGACCTGGTGGACACACACAGTCCACGGCCTGCACAAAAATGATTTTATAATGGCTGCGAAGGTTGATGCCCTTATTTGAGCATTAACCCCCCGCCAGCCGGCAGGGTAAGCGACAGGTCAGCTCCGGCGACGATATATTCGCCGGCGCCGATCAAGTTGTGCAGGATATACCCATCCTCGAAACCCAATTCACCGACCGGGATGCGCAGGGTCTTGCGCGTTGCGCTGGCATTCAACGCCACCAGGATCTTATCCTGGCCAAGTGTGCGTGCAAAAACTGCGCAGCCGCGGCTGTCCTCGCTCAAGAGCTTGGTGAAATTCCCCCTGCGCAGGGCCGCCTGTGCCTTACGCAGATGGATCAATTTCTGGACGTACTCGCGTAAATCAGAGTTCCAGGTCGTCTTATCCCAGTTAAAGGCTCTGCGGCAGTCGGGGTCCTTGCCACCTTCCAGGCCAATTTCGTCCCCATAAAAAATGGAGGGAGCGCCCGGAAGGGCGAACTGGAGCAAGAACGCCAGTTCAATTTTCACCCGGTCGTCGTTCAGCACAGTCCTAATCCGCTCGGTATCGTGGGTACTGAGGGGGAGGAAGCTGGCATAAGCGTTCTCCCGGGGATAAAGCGTTACCAGCCTGGAAATCCTTTCCAGGAATTGGGAAGCATTGATCTTGCCAAGCAAAAAATAAATAATCGCTTCTCTTGCCGGATAGTTCATCAAGCCGTCGAAATGCTGGTCTCCCACCCAGCGCGGGTTTGCCTCCCATATTTCTCCAACGATGTAAGCTTCAGGGTTAGCCTGTTTCACCACCTTGCGGAACGAATACCAGAAATCGTCGTCATCGATCTCGTTCGGAACATCCAGCCGCCAGCCGTCTGCGCCCTGTTCGACCCAATATCGAGCAACGTCCAACAAGTATTGGCGGGTTGCCGGGCTCGATACATTGAATTTGGGCAGGCTCTTGTATTTCCACCACGAAAGGTAATCCTGGGCGTCTCCGGGCGAATACGCATCGATAGGAAAGTTCAACACATGGAACCAGTCCTTGTAAAGCGAATTCTCCTGGTTTTCGAGTAAATCATTGAAAGCGAAGAAACCTCTCCCGCAATGATTGAAGACCCCATCCAGGATCACCTTTACTTCATTGTCATGGGCGACTTCCAATAGCGCGTGGAAATCGTGCATGGTGCCCAATTTAGGATCGATCTTAAAATAATCGCTGCAGTTGTAACGGTGGTTCGAGGTGGCTTGAAAGATTGGGTTGAGATATATAGCGTTGATCCCCAGGTCGAGCAAATAATCGATATTCTGGATGATGCCGCGCAGATCGCCGCCCTTAAATCCATATGTGGTCGGGGCCGAATCCCAGGGCTCCATATCCGGTAAATCGTTGTTTGGATCGCCATTGGCGAATCGATCGGGAAAGATCTGGTAAAAAATTGCATCCTCCACCCAAAATGGGACCGACATTGTACCCTCCTATTTTAATGATTCGATTTCAGATAAGAGCCTGGCAGGGGCATGGGCATACCGGTCCAATGCAATTGTCCCATTGCTCAACCCCATCAATGTTTCATTCAACCAGTGGTTAACCGGCGTTGGAATGCCTGTTTTTTCTCCAAACCGGACGACCGCACCGTTCAGGTAATCAACCTCGCTTTTGCCTCGTCCGCTGTGCAGATCAATGTGGAACGAAGGCATTTTTGCACCACGCCCTTTGCCGAGCGCGTTGACCAAAAGGGGCTGGCTCATTCCTGCTGGCAGGGATCGAACGATCCACACCAGGAGTTTCAGCGGAGTCCCCGGCAAATCGGTAACCGGGATGTGTAGGGCATCCATTACATGCAATGCCTCTTTAAACATCCTCAATTCCATCTGGTACAGGCCAGCATCAGAAAAAATCTCGGCCGGGGTCATGTCCAGGATTGCTGACGAAGCGTTCGCCAATAAATTCGTCAGCATCTTCGACCATTTCATGCTTGCCGGGTCAGGATATCGATGCGCTTTCAGCCTGGATTGATTGAAAGCATCGATAATCTCAGGGATAATTGGAGATTGTCCAGCGATCCCCACGCCACGCAGCCGTTCCACAACAATTTTGCCGGGCTCCTTTCGTCCGATGGCTGTGGTAACGCTGGCTGGAATGATCTTATCTGAGCCCAAGGCACCGGAAAGAAGAGCCTCGTTTTCCACTCCATTCTGCAAACACAATAATGGCGGCATTTTTTGAGTATTCGATCCCAGGTCGTTGACGAATGTTTCTGTATCGAACGACTTGATCGCCAGGAGCGCCAGGTCATACCTGTTGAAGGCTAAAGCTTCATCCAGAGAATTTTTAATCTGCGGAGAACGGATCACCTTCACTTCGTTCTGAAACTGAAGGCTTAATCCTTCTTTCATCACAAATGCTGCCACATCCGGTCGCTCGACGAAAACCACTTCATGCCCGCTCGAAGCCAGGCTGCCGCCAAAATAGGTGCCAATTGCGCCAATTCCAAAACACAGAAAGCGCATAGGCGTTTGTCGTTTTCTCTCCATATCCATAGTCAAGGCCGCACCGGACTAGATATTTCCGCCCCAAAGGCGTGCGCCGCGCAAAAACACGTCCCCGGTCATGGCTTTTTTACCCGAAGGCTGCAGCTCATCCAATACCAGCCAGCCATCGCTCGTCCCAACCGCGGGGAATTTGTGGATCTGCCCAGCAGTCCTGGGCTGCGACGCAGAATCGGGCGCGACATGCGCCTTGAGGATTTTCAAAGGACTTCCTTGCCAGGTGAAAAATGATCCCGGCCAGGGAGTAAAGGCGCGAATTTTCCGCTCCAATATTATGGCCGGCAGATCGAAATCGAGCTGGCCATCCTCTTTTTTGATCATCGGTGCCCTGGTCGCCCTGGTTTCGTCCTGGACCTGTGGAATAATCTCACCGTTCAAATAACTTGGAAGGGTTTCAACCAAGAGTCCTGCGCCCAATACGGCCAGTTTTTCAGACAGGCTTTCGGCTGTGTCTACATCCTGAACCGGCAGCGACCTTTGGGCAAGTACATCGCCGGTATCCACGCCGGCGTCCATTTTCATGATGCTGACCCCGGTTTCTAGATCGCCATTTAATATGGCGGCCTGGATAGGAGCCGCACCGCGCCAGCGCGGCAAGAGTGAGGCATGCACGTTGATACAACCCATGCGGGGTAAATCCAGGACCGCCTGGCGCAGGATCTGGCCAAATGCAGCTACGACGATGAGGTCCGGCTGCCAGGCGAGAAGCTGATCCATCGCGGCCTGTTCCTTCAGTCGTGCTGGCTGGATGATGGGGATTCTCAGACTGTTCGCCAGCCCCTTGACCGGCGGAGGGGTCAATACTTGGCCTCGCCCAGCCGGCCGGTCAGGCTGAGTAACGACGCCAATTACAGGATAACCCGCAGCAAGCATCTTCAGTACCGGCATGGCAAATGCCGGAGAACCCATAAATACAATTCTCGGAACCATAGACTAAATTTTAACATAAGCAGGCAGAAAAAAGAGCATTTGGGGTTGCTTCAGTCGGCTTCGTAGCTCGAAGCAACCCCATAAAGTCCATTAATTAAGATAGAATTATCAGGTGTACGATGATAGAATAAAGACCGGGTTCGATGCCGAAATCGCATCTGCAGATAGAGCACGGGCGCAAGGTTTAGAAGGCCGGGCACGGGTAAGTGCCCGCCGGGCTTTTGCTCTGCTGATCCGAGCGTACTTTACGAGCCATCAAATTCAAATGTCTTCGAATAACGTTTACGAATTAATAGCTCAATTCAGAAATCTTCCGAACATTTCGACTGATATCCTCCAGGTCGCCGATCATTTTCTAACCAGAGTGAATGAGGATTTTCAGCTACCAGAAGGGATCGACTTGATTGAAGAAGCTCGCTGGCTTTACAACCGGCTGGACAGCCTCTAAACCACACGAAAACAAGGCAAAAAATGGATAAACCAACCGAAATCATCATGTATGGCACTAACTGGTGTGGAGATACGCGCCGGGCGCGCCGTTTCTTCGACGAACACGCGATTCCTTATCGCTGGATTGACATCGACCAGGATATGGCCGCGCGGAAATTCGTCGAAGAAGTCAACCACGGCTTTCGAAGCGTGCCAACGATCATTTTCCCGGACGGCAGCATGCTCGTCGAGCCGACCACGGCTCAGCTTGCTGCGAAGATGGGAATTACTATCTCTTAGAATAGCCAAATAAAGCAAACGAGGCCGCGTGTGCGGCCTCGTTTGCATTTATGATCCATTATTTTGAATAAATCCGGCTGAGGCTGTTGTAAATCCCGTGCAGCAGCCACAGGAGAAGGACTCCACCAAAAAGGCCAGATGCAATTATAAGATAAGCCCCCCAAAAAGACCGGCGTTCCAATACAATTAATGGCTCACGTTTGAGTCTCTCTTCTAATCGGTTGATAAACACCGGGTCGGGACTGACTGGATATAAAGAAGCGAAAAGTTGATTCTCCAATTCCCATTCGGATCCAGCTACCAAATAAGAATCAGTTTGCTCGGTCATTTTTTCCTCACTCGTCAACAGGGTAAGCAATAATTCCAATTGTTCCAGGGCCAAGATGGGCAGCTACCGGTATGGATAGATCAGTAATAATAACCTCCTTGATATTGAAAAGCCGCCTGGCTTTTTCAACCACTTCGTGCGCCATTGCCGGATCAGCGGCGTGGACGATGGCCATGACAACTTTTCGTCCGCCCATGCGCTCACGGGCGTTTTCCAGGATGCGGTCCAGGGCCTTTTGGCGGGTGCGCACTTTCTCCGCCATCTGTAGCAGCCCATCGCGCAGAACGATGACAGGTTTGATATTTAGTAATGAAGAAAGCGCACTTTGCAATGAATTTACCCTGCCGCTCAAATGGGCGAATTCCAGGTTATCGACGGTGAACATAACTGTCAATCGCTTGCGTATGGTGGTCAGCCGGTCCAGAATGTCTTGCATTGAGGCGCCGGTCAAATTCATGATCCTGGCTTCACGGCACATGAATCCCAACGCTGCTGAGCCCGCCCCCGAATCGAACGGGATAACCTGTATTTCACCAGTTAGCTCCCTGGCTGCCATCTGAAAAATGCTAAACGTGCCGGAAAGCGTATTGGTCAAGTGTATCGAAAGAATTTCATCGCCTCTCCTGGCGATTTTCCTGTAGAATTCAACGACTTGCTGCGGTGAGGGCAGCGAAGTTTTGGGGAATATTTTCTTTTCTCGGACCAATCGGTAAAAATTTGAAGGGTTTATCTCGGCTCCCTGTAAATAACTTTCGTTTCCAAACTGAACCCATAAAGGTACAATGTTGATATCAAATTCTTTTTGCCATCCTTCCGGCATATCCACCGATCCATCGGTGACGATTCTCAACATACCCGGGCTCCTTTTACCTGGCTTGCTTTTCCAATCCTTCGCGCAGTGTCTGCAGCGTCCGGTGGTAAAGGCTTTTAATGGCTCCCTCGCTGCGTCCCATTATAGTAGCCACCTCAGCATTCGACAGATGCTCAACAAATTTCAATATGATCAAATGCTGGCGTTCTTCCGGTAAATCCCGAATGACCCTCAATAACATTTCCTTATCCTGACTGTTTACCATGGCAACTTCTGGATGCTCCAGGCGCAGGTGAAGGTTCTTTTGATCATCCAGCGGCACTTCCTTGCGACGGCTGTTATCCCTGTGCCAGTTGGCAACCAGATTGTGAGCAATCCGGTAAAGCCAGGCTGAAAATGGAACGCCTCTATTATTATAGGATTGAATGTGTCCCAGCGCTCGAAGAAAAACTCTTTCAGTTAGGTCCTCTGCGTCGTATGGATTGCCCGTCCGGTAATATATATAGTTATAAATTCGAGTAACATAGCGTTCGTATAGGATGCTGAATGCTTCAGCATCTCCCTGAACTGCATTATCCAGCGCCTGATCGTCGCTTATCTCTGCCACGCTCAAGGCCTTTACTGCGTCACTCTTGTATTAATAACACCTGCAAAGGTTAAGAGTTTCACATTAATCAATATGCAAATATTAATGAAAATACGCTTAATCGATGAGCCATTCTCATTAAATCGGTCATTATTTGTTCCCACACCAATCTCCTTGCCGTTTGTTTGATTGTGATTTAAACTATTTCCAATAAGGCATCGTAGATCTTCCGATTATAATCTCTTCACCAATGGGTACGGGAGTGAAACCAGTGTCCGAACTAAGCCAATCCGCGCAAAAAGTACAGGCTGCCCTTGAAGCCTTGGGGTTGCCTTGCCAGGTGATCGAACTGCCGGGCTCGACGCGCACCGCGCTCGAGGCCGCACAGGCAGTAAATTGTCAGGTTGGACAGATCGTCAAATCGCTGATCTTTATGGGAGCCGAAACAAGCCGGCCGATAATGGTGCTTGCCAGCGGAGTCAACCGCGTCAATGAGACTCGAATGATGGATTTAGTCGGCGAGATGGTCAAGAAAGGCGATGCTGATTTCGTCCGCTCCCACACCGGGTTTGCCATCGGCGGCGTCCCACCCGTTGGATTGGCGAGCCAAATCTTAACCTTCATTGATGAGGATCTGTTGGCTTTTCCAATCGTATGGGCTGCGGCAGGGACGCCTCACGCCGTTTTTTCATTGAATCCCGCAGACCTGAAGAGGATGACCGCCGGCGTAATTACATCGATCAAATAGGAAAAAACCAAACGTGAGCTTAATGGTATACTTGAATCAAGGTCAGCCTGGCTCAGAACTTGCCAGGCTGGTTGAGCGCCTATGGCAGGTTGGAACGGCAATATCGATACCCCAAGGAGATTTTAATGGGTGATTTTCTCTTTCGCGGATCGCTGGCTGAACTCGATTCCGGCGTTTTCGAATTAACCGAACTCGAAGCAGAACGGCAAGCCCGCAAATTAATCCTCATCCCCAGTGAAAGTTCGGCTCCTTTAGCGGTGCGTGAAGCGCTCGGCTCTGTGTTACAGAATATATACGCCGAAGGATATCCAGACGATGAAACCCGGCAGCTTAACGAAAGCGAAATCCTGGATTATGCAACCCAGCTCTCAAAATACCGGCGCTACGCTGATCCGCGCTACTACAAAGGCGTTGAATACGCTGACGTTGTCGAGGAGTTGGCGCGCCGGCGCTGCGCCGAGGTTTTTGCTACACCTGCAATCTCTGCCGACCAGTTGTATGTTAATGTCCAGCCGCTTTCAGGCGCGCCAGCCAACAATGCAGTGTACAGCGCGCTGCTAGATCCAGGCGATACCATCCTGGGATTAAACTTGCTGCACGGCGGCCACCTCACTCATGGCTCATCCGCTAACCGGTCCGGTAAGCTCTACAAAGCTGTCCATTACAACGTCGATCCGTCGACCGAGCGCATCGATTATGATGCCCTAGAAGCCATCGCCAAAGAGAATAAACCGAAAATCATCATTGCGGGATATTCATCCTATCCGTGGATTCCCGATTGGCAGCGCTACCGGGCTATTGCCGATGCCTGCGGCGCCTACTTGATGGCCGACATTTCACACATCGCCGGTCCGGTAGCAGCCGGTGTTATCCCTTCGCCGGTAGGATACGCTCAGATCATCACTTTTACGACCCACAAGTCCTTATGCGGCCCACGCGGCGCGTGCATACTGACCAACGATGCCAGCCTGGCGAAGAAACTCGACCGGGGTGTATTCCCTGGAGAGCAGGGAGGCCCCCACGTACACGTCTTCGCCGCCCTTGCAGCCGCGTTTAAAATCGCCAGAACCGAAACATTCCGCAGTTTGCAAGCGCAGATCCTGAAGAACTGCGCAGCATTGGTCGATCGCTTGAAAGAACGCGGCATGCGGATCCCGTACGCCGGTACGAACACCCACCTGGCAAATCTGGACTGCCGGACAATCACCGGCACGGAAGGCACGACACTCTCTGGTGATTTGGCAGCGCGCATCTTGGATATTGCCGGACTGGTCCTCAATCGCAACACCATCCCAGGGGATAAAACCTCTTTAAACGCCTCCGGGATCCGGTTTGGAACCGTCTGGACAACTCAGCGCGGGCTTCGAGAAGAGGATATGGTTCAAATTGCGGACATCATGGCTGACGTGCTGCTTTCAACGACCCCTTACCGGGTTGAAACTCGCCAGGGGCTGGTGACACGCGCTAAGGTCGATTTTAAGGTGCTGGAAGAAGCAAAATTGAAGGTGCGCGCCCTGGCGTGTAAAGCTGGCCTGGATTATGAGCCCACGAATCATGGCTATCCGCATTACTATTATCTTGACGACCGGCCAAAATCCCGCCGCGGCCGGGCTGCTCTTGAACTCAAAGCCGAGACAATTCGTCATTTCGTTAACTATGTCTTCAGCAGCGATTGCGAAGCATTAAAGCCGGGAGATACGCAAACGACCTCAATTACAACTCCTGTCAAAACCATTAAAGGAAAAATCACTTGCGTCGAACCCGGCGTTTACCGCTTCGGTATGGCGGCTTCCGATTTTGGCCTGGCAGCCGCTTTTTTGCGCGGTCTTTCGGACGGGTATATTGCCTTTGACCCGCAAGTGAGTCGCCGCCTGCCGGGGCCGGTGATCGTTACTGATGCTTCAGAAAATCCCATTCCAAAAGCGAAGGGAAAAACCATATCGTCGTCAAAACCCTATTACATCGGAATCCGGGTCGAGAAGACAAAAACCTTACCAAAATTCTCCTGGAAAGAAAACCAAACCGGCCTCAAGAAGACGAACTTGAATGAGGTCCACCGCCAATTGGGCGCCAAGATGGTGTCTTTTGCGGGCTGGGATATGCCGGTCTGGTACACGTCTGTCGTGGAAGAGCACCTTGCCACGCGCCAGGCAGCCGGGTTATTCGACGTTTCGCACATGGGCGTTTATCAGGTGGAGGGGGTAGATGCCTGTTCATTCCTGGACAGCGTGTGCGCCAACGACATCGCCTCGCTGGCCCCGGGCGAATCGTGTTACTCCCACCTGCTCGATCCGGATGCAAACGTCCTGGATGACGTAATGGTCTATCGCCGGCAGCGCGATTGCTACATGGTCGTCGTCAATGCCGCCAATGATGATAAGGATTGGGCCTGGCTGTGCGCCGTCCACTCAGGAAATGTGCGCGTGGACAACCAGTCTCCGTCAGTAAAGGCATTCGGACGCGGGGCAAGGCTGCGCAACCTGCGCGACCCTCAAGAAGGCGTTGACATGCGGGTTGATATTGCCCTGCAAGGCCCAAAATCGCGCGAAATATTACTCGCTCTCGGCTGCGACGCGGCAACCCGTAGGAAGATCAACTCTCTCAAACGCACAGAACTTTGCGAAGGCGTTGTGGGTGGCTTCGATCTGGTCATTTCGCGCACCGGGTATACCGGCGAAAAAATGGCCTTTGAACTTTTTGTGCACCCGGAAAAGAGCGTTGATTTATGGCAGGCCCTGATGGCAGCCGGGGCGCCGCTTGGGCTGAAGCCCTGCGGGCTGGGAGCGCGCGATTCTTTGCGCACGGAGGCCGGACTGCCGCTTTACGGTCACGAAATGGGCGGAGAGTTGAACCTGGGCGTTGCCGAAGCCGGCTTTGGCACCTACGTGAAGATTTATAAGCCCTGGTTTATCGGCCGGGAGGCGTATATTGCGCGTGAATCGAAGCGTACGGGCGTTGTCGTGCGGTTCCGCTTCAACGATAAAGGCGTGCGCATGGCCCACAACCAGGACCCGGTCCTGGATGCAAAAGGCCGCACGATCGGCGTGGTAACGAGCTGTTCGATCGACAGCGAAGGATACCTGACCGGTCAGGCATTCGTTGAATTGAAATTTAGTTATGAAGGAACACCCATCGTAATTTACCAATCGGCGCCTAAATCTTCCGGAAAAGCTCCGTCTGAGTTAAGAATTGGAGATCGAGTGACACTTCCTTCTTCTGCAACCGTGGTAAGCCGTTTCCTGAAGCTGGCCTAGCGCGGATTTTTTTAACCGAGGATCGAATCTCGAACTTGCTGAAGGCTTCAACTCATTCTATTCTTACGAAGAAAGAGGAAAAAATGCAAACTCCCTGGGAACATCGTTTTGCTCAACGGACTCAACGCATGAAGAGCTCGGCCATCCGTGAGCTCCTCAAATTGACTGAGCAGCCCGATGTAATCTCTTTTGCCGGCGGCCTGCCGGCAACCGAAGTTTTTCCAGTGGCCGAAATCCTGGAAGCCTGTGGCCGGGTTCTTAAGGATAAGGGAGCCTACTCTCTCCAATATGGCTCTACTGAGGGGTATCCTCCTTTGCGCGAAATGATTGCCCGCCACACCGCGCGTTACGGGATTCAAATTTCGCCGGATAATATCATGATAACATCCGGATCGCAGCAGGCGCTCGACCTGCTGGGAAAAATCTTCATCAATCGCGGCGACCGGATCGTGGTTGAAAGTCCCACCTACCTGGGTGCATTGCAGGCCTGGAATGCTTACGGAGCAGAGTACGTCCCAGTTCCATCCGATGAATTTGGTATGATAACCGACGAGCTTGAAAAAGCGCTGCGGACAGGCCCCAAGTTCATTTATGCCTTACCTAATTTCCAAAATCCGACCGGTTCCACATTGATTATGGAACGGCGCATGCAGCTTGTCGAATTAGCCGATCGTTACGGGGTACCGATCATCGAAGACGACCCTTATGGTCAATTGCGCTTTGAAGGTGAACATCTGCCTTCCCTGGTGGTGATCGATAACAAAATCCATACCAATAATGGCAGCTATACCGGCAATGTGATTTACCTGAGCACATTCTCGAAGATTATTGCCCCTGGCCTGCGCCTGGCCTGGGTGATCGCCCCCATCGAAGTGATTCATAGGCTGGTCCTGGCCAAACAGGGAACCGATCTCAATTCGGCTACGTTCAATCAAGTTCTCGCGTTAGAGGTCGGCCAACACGGTTATATCGATCGCCACGTAAAGATGATCTGTGAAGTTTACAAAGTCCGGCGTGACGTAATGCTGGATACACTGACTGAATTGATGCCCCCTGGCGTGCATTGGACCCACCCCCAGGGAGGCCTTTTCTTATGGGCGACCCTGCCGGAGGGGTTGAGCACGACTGCGTTGTTCCCGGAAGCAGTGGCTGAGAAGGTGGCTTACGTACCCGGCACCTCGTTCTTCCCCTGCGGCGGAGGCGATAACACGATGCGCCTGAATTTCTCGTATTCCGCGCCGGAAAAGATCACCGAAGGGATCGCCCGCCTGGCCAAAGTAATTGGCAAACACATGACATAGTTAATAATAAAAAAATCGGGCTGCTTCGCAGCCCGATTTTATAATTAAAGAAAAGTTAGCCATTTTGGTCCCGGCCGTTGCTGCCGGATTCCCACAATTTGAAGTTCTGTAAAATGGATCCGCCGATGAACTCGCGCAGGATAGAGTTATCCGGAATCAGATCGTGGTTGATCGGCAGGAACCACTCGAGGAAAGCCAGCAGGCGCTTGGCCTCGATATACTCCATCGACCCAAACGGCACCTGGCGCAATAGCGGCTCAACGACCGGCTTAATTGCTGAAAGCTCATGGACCAGCGCCGAATTGAACAGCTCATCGGCGTTCTCCTGGTACGGGAAGATATTGCGTTTTTCGCCGCGGGTTACCGATTCCCAGCGGCCGATGGTCTGCAGGGCAGAATAGCCCCGCTCGCGGGCGTCGCGGGCGATACGGCGCAACAGGCGCGTATCGGTTGTCGAAATGCGGTTATGGCGGTCGAGGTTGAGCTGGGTCAGGCAGGAGACATAGATCCGGAACGCCTGGTTAGAAGGAATATCCGGCAACAGGCGGGGGTTCAAACCATGGATCCCTTCCAAGACGATCAATTGGTCCCGACGTAAACGGACCACGTCCCCCGGCTCGCCCCGGCCTTCCTTGAAATTAAAATGGGGAAGCTGGACTTCCTCGCCGGCGATCAGGTGCTGCAGATCGCTGCCAAAGCGCCTGGTATCCAGGGCTTCGAGGGCTTCAAAATCGAATTTTCCGCTTTTATCCCGCGGGGTGTGGTCGCGGTCGACAAAGTAATTATCCATTTCAAGAGGGTATGGCTCGATTCCCTGGGCCAGAAGCTGGACAGAAAGGCGCTTTGAGAAGGTGGTTTTCCCAGAGGATGATGGGCCGGCAATCAGGACGATGCGCGCCTCCTTGCGTCGGGCGACAATCTGCCGGGCAATGTCGGCAATTTTCTGCTCGTGCAGAGCTTCGGAAACCAGGATCAGCTCGGCAATCCGCCCGGCGCTGATCGTATCGTTCAGCGCCCCAACCGATCCAATTCCCAAACGGTCCAGCCAATCGCCGTACTGTTTAAAAGTAGCCAGCAGTTTCGGCGAATCCGGCATGGGCATCAGCTTTTCGGGCGAGAAACGGCGCGGGAAACGCAAGGCAAACCCGTCGCCCATCGAGGTCAAGGCGAAGTATTTCAACAATCCCGTGGAAGGCACCATGTACCCGTGGTGGTAATCCCGCCGTTCCTTCAACTGGTACAGTACCAGGAAATCCTTCTGGCGATATTTCAGCAGTTGCACTTTTTCTGTCTGCCCTTTGCTGCGGAAATATTCGATTGCCTCTTGCAGCGGAAACTGCTTACGCTCGAAAGCAAGGTCGGCTTTTACCAGGTCGCGCATGTGGCTTTCCAGAGTCTCCAGTTCAGCCTTTGAAAGCGGTTCGCGGCCAATCGCCTTGCAGTAGAATGCCCCCGAGGAGAGGCTGTGGTCCACCGACAGGTCGACATCCGGAAATAGATCGTCGAAGGCGGTCTCAAGGAGGAAGGTAACTGAACGGCGGTAGATGCGCGATCCATCATCGTCCTCCATGGTAACCGGACGGACGTTGGATTCCATCACGATTGGGTAGGTTAATTCGCGCAGGCTGCCGTTGACCACGGCGCCGGTGATCTGTGGCTTGCTCCATTCCGGCAAAGCGCGCAAAAATGCGCCAACGGGTGTACCTCTGGGCGCAGAAAACACTCTCCCATCCGGTAGATGGATCTCTACCAGGGGGCTGGGTGACGACTCTTTAATTATTTCTACTGAAGGGTTCATTTCACTTTTCTGATCGAACATGTTGGGAAAGCTATTCTAACATGCTTGGTTCATTTATTCTACCTGAAACCACTGTTATCATAAAACGGTGCAAGAATCGAGCGAAGCCTGGGATATTAACATCGCGTTCGCCAGGCGGCGCTGCTTCAGATATAATAAAGTTTATGCAGCGATCCACATGGCGCTTGATCATTTCAAAACCGCTGGAAGGCCCCTGGAATATGGCGACCGACGAGGCTATATTGGAGGCGGTTGGCAGTGGAAGCGTCCCACCTACACTCCGGCTGTACGCCTGGGATCCACCTTGCCTGTCGCTTGGCTACGCTCAACCCATGGCTGATGTGGATCGGAACCGCCTGCAGCGATTCGGGTGGGACCTCGTGCGCCGACCTACAGGCGGACGGGCCATCTTGCATACGGACGAATTGACCTATGCGGTCATAGCTCCTTTAAACGAGCCGCGGGTGGCGGGCGGTATTTTGGAGAGCTACCGCCGCCTGGCGCAGGCGCTTTTAGGGGGTCTGCACCTGTTGGGCTTGCCGGCACAGGCCGAACAGAAATATCCTCTGCCAGCAGGATCGCAGCCAAACGCGGCGGTGTGTTTCGAAGTGCCATCCAATTACGAGATCACGGCAAACGGCAAGAAGATCATCGGGAGCGCCCAGGCGCGCCGGCTGTCAGGTGTCTTGCAGCATGGGAGCCTGCCCTTGAAAGGCGATCTCTCGCGCATTACGCAGGTCCTGGATTTTAAGAACGAGAGTGAAAGAGAAGAGGCTGCAACCAGGCTTTTGGATCATGCCACCACGCTTTCGGCATTATTAGAAACCGACGTTTCGTGGGACGCAGCAGTGGCGGCGTTTGCTACAGCTTTCGAGCGCTGCCTGGACCTGAAGCTGGACATGGGCCACCTGGCGGGCGTGGAACTAAAGCGGGCGGCAGAGCTGGTCAAGCAGAAATACGCCAATCCGGAGTGGACGGAAAAGATTTGACCGGCCGGCGCGTAAGGGAAGCAGATCAGTTATAATCGAAGCGGCGGGGCATTTTAATCTTACATGGGTGAACATGCGGCTGCATAACACACATTCCTCGGGGCATAAAATCGTCATCATGCTTCTCCTGGTTGCGATTCTGGTTACGGCTTGCAGCATTACACCACAGCCCACGCCGACCGGAACAGCTAAAGCGCCAACTTCAACGCTCACCCCGCTGCCCATCGCCACGGCAACCCCTCCGCCCGAGGGGACGAATGCCAATCCCCTGGTACTTGGCATTGTATCCGTATCAGAGGACCCAAAAGCACTCGACGCGGCAAACAAAGCGATCCAATCGGTGTCCCGGCTCACCGGGTTTGTCATTACGGTGAAGTCCTATTCGAGCTACATCCTCTTGCTCTCGGATATGGCTTTCAAGCGGGTGGACATGGCATTCTTGCCACCGCTTACCTATCTTTATGCCAACCAGAAGGGTTACGCAGAAGCCGGAATGCTGACCAACCATTTTGGCGTTTACCAGTACGGCATCCGCTTTTATGCCAACGTAGGCGCAAAATTCACCCTGTTTTACGACCCAGGCAGCGACCGAAGCACCGCCGACGCGGTGACGGCGCTGAAACAGTTCACCGGTAGACAACCTTGCTGGGTCGACCCGCTTTCCTCGTCCGGCTACCTGGTTCCTCTGGGGATCTTGCAGAGTGCCGGCTTCAAGGTCAAGGATGGCGCCTTTTTGACCAGTCCTGTGGGCGTGATCCGCGCCCTGTATATCACTGGGGTGTGTGATTTCGGAGCGACTTTTGCAACGACAGGCGATCCGCGCACCTCCACGGCAGTCTCCACCGACTTAACGGATGTGATGAACCGAATCGTGGTCGTCTGGCAGTCCGATCCGGTAATTCCCAATCTGAACCTGTCCTTCCATCCAGCTATTAAGGCGGACATGCGCCAGGACTTAATGTTCGGTTTCAAGGACCTGGTCAAAGATGATACAGGCCGGGCCGCCTTAAGCGCCGCCAACAATTACGAAATTGCCGACCTTAAAGAAATCGACGACAGCGTGTACCAACCCCTGAAAGACCTGGTCCGGGCAACAACATTCGACCTGCTGCCTTTCGTCGGAAGGTGATGGTACAATCTACCCCGTGAAAAAGAAAAAGATCTGGCGCATGGTATTTAGAATCGCGTTATTCATTTCGATTGCCGCCATTGTGAGCCTGGCATTGCCCCGCTTGATCATGATTCTGAGCACTTCCAGAAAGACCTACCAGGTCAGCGATGCGCCGAAGGCGAAAGTGGCCATCGTATTTGGCGCCGGGCTGCAGCGGGATGGAACCCCTTCGCCGGTTTTGCGTGACCGGGTGGCGACGGCGGCAGAGCTATATTTTGCCGGCAAGGTCGACAAGATCTTGATGAGCGGGGACAACCGCTTCCTTTACTATAATGAGCCCGGTTCGATGTTGAATTACGCCCTGAGCCTGGGCGTGCCGCGCGAGGCGATCGTGCTGGATTACGCTGGACGGCGGACATATGATACGTGTTACCGGGCGAAGGAAATCTTCGAGGTGACCGACGTGCTCCTGGTCACCCAAAATTTCCACCTGGCCCGATCGCTGTTTACCTGCGATACTCTGGGATTGAATGCAACCGGGGTCAGCGCCGACCGCAGGCAGTACGCGCGAGGATCAATGCTTTCCTGGGAGATACGCGAGCTGCCGGCGGCGCTGGTGGCAATGTGGGACGTCTGGATTGCCCATCCTGAACCCGTTCTGGGCGACAAGGAGCCGATCTTCCCGGAAAGCCTCGCTGGCGATTTTGAACGTGGAGCTGACCATGAACCGCAATGAAGCCTATGCAATCGTTACAGAATATGTAAAGAACCAGGGGCTGATCAACCACATGCTGTGTGTTGAAGCGGCCATGCGTTTTTACGCCGAAATGCTGGGGCAGGACGTGGATACCTGGGCCCTGACAGGCCTGCTGCACGATTTCGATTGGGAAATCCACCCGACGCTGGAAGAACACCCGTCGGAAGGCGCTCCGATCTTGCGCAAGCGAGGCGTGCCGGAAGAGATCGTGCGGGCTATCCTCAGCCATGGCGACCATTCCGATATCCCGCGCACGACCCCGATGGAGAAAGCGCTGTTTGCCTGCGACGAAATCACCGGGCTAATAACTGCAACAGCGTTGGTACGCCCTTCACGCTCGCTGTACGACCTGGAGGCCTCTTCAGTAAAGAAGAAGTGGAAGGATCGCGCTTTCGCCGCCAACGTCAACCGGGAGGAAATTGCGGCGGCAGCCGAGGATTTCGGGGTCGAACTCTGGCAGCATGTAACCAATGTTATTTTGGCTATGCGCAGAATTGCGCCAGAGTTGGGCCTGGAAGGAACGCTGACCCCACCCTAGAATAAGCCATTCTGTTCCGGCGGCACCTTTGGCGAGCGCGGTTTGCGCGCCGGTTTCGCCGGACTGGAACCAGTCGCGGCCGGCTTTTCAACCGTCCGGCGCGTCTTTTTTGCCGATGGTTTTTGGGCGGCGGCGCTGCCGGCTAACGGCTTTTTGGCCGGGCTTTTCGCAGCCGGTGCGGGTTTCTTTTTACCGGCCTTGGCGGCGGAAGCGGCTGGTTTTCGGGCACTTTTTGCAGGCTTCTTTTCCTCAGTCTTTACAGCTTTCGATTTTACGGCGGGCTTGGGCGGCTTGTGGAATGGCTCTGGGGCAGCAGGTTTGGCTTCGGCAGCAGCCGCCTGGGATTTTCGCGAACGTCCTGTTGGTTTTTCAGAAAGCTTATTAATCTCCCGCAACAGCTCGGCCTTTGCCGCGGCGCGGCGCCGGGCAGGCTTTTCCTCATTCAAAGGAATTAGCTGAGCTTCCGCCGTCTTCCTTGTGCGTCGTGCCGGTTCGACAAACGTGCTTTGCGGAGAAGCTGGAATTGCTTTTCCTTTTACTTCTGGTGCGGGTTTATCGACTCCAGCTGCCGTCTTGCGGGTCCTGGATACAGCTTTTGCGGCGGCGACCTCTGTCCTTCTGGCGCCGGCCTTTTTCTGCCCGGGCTTCACGGCGGCGCCGGCGCTTTTGGCAGCCGCAGGGGCCTTGGCGGTAGATTTACCTGCCGCAAGCGAGACTTTACTGGCAGCCGCTTTTTTCGCTCCGGTCTTTCCGGGAGCAGCTTTCTTCACAGGTGACCGTTTCGGGGCGGTTTCGGCGATTTTTGCGGAGCGTTTACCTCCAGCCTGAGGAGTTTTTTCAGCTTTTTTGGCTTTGACAGGCGCGCTGCTTACAGGCAGACCTTCAGCGCCATCCTTGCCATTCGAACCATCGCCAATGACGGCCTCGAAGCCGAGCTGCTTTTCCTCGTCCAGCTCGATCTGAGGGATCAATTCTGGGACGGGAGTGCCGGCTGCTGGTCCCCCGGATTTATCTACCCACGGCGCCAACCCATTTACCAGGGCCGTGATAGCCTGTATCTCGTCGCCGGGTTTGACCGCAACAATATCCTGAGCTGCTTTCAGACGCCGGGTCAGGGGCACTTCGTCCACGCGAACTGTCTTTGCGGCTGCCTGGCTGAAGTGTAAGAGGCCGGTCTGATTCTTCTTGCCGGATAGGAAGGCTACTAACCTGGCCCCTCCCGGCAGCTTGCCGAGCTGGACTCCCTGCCCGTAGCGGCCCTGGACCGGGAACTCGGAAAACGGCAGGCGCCAGCCCTTTCCAAGCGTGCTCACAAGGAGGATTTCGGCATCAGGCTGTACCTTTTCCGAGCCTACGGCTGCGTCGGCGGCTGCCAGCTTGATCCCGTTCACCCCGGCGGCAACCAGGCCCATCGGGCGCACGTCGCTTTCCGAGAAGCGGATGCCCATGCCCTGGGCCGTGACGATCAGAATTTCATCCGATCCTGCAGTCAGGTTGGCCGAAACTAATGCATCGCCGGCGTTGATTTTGGCCAATACAAACCGCTGCGCCGACGGACCAGGCAGCTCCGAAATAGCCGATTTCTTGACCATGCCCAGGCGGGTCACAGTCAGCAAGTATCGGTCGACGTCCTTGATTTCATCCTTGGAGGGGATAGAGAACAGCGCTGCCAGGCGCTCGCCTTCTTCGAACATGGACACCTTCCCCAGCGGGACGCCATCGGAGAACTGTTCGGCTTCCGGGATCGAGCTGACGGCAACAGCGGCAGTGCGTCCATCCTCGGCCGCCAGGTAGAGGGTATGATGCGTGTCGGTGCGCAGCAGCCAGCGTGGAGCCACTTTACCGCTAACGCGCGGCAAGGCGTCGCCGCTAGTGCGAGCGATAATGCCATCTGGGGTCACACCCACCCAAACTGTTTGAGCGGGGGTAATATCGGAAGTCATCAAAAGCGCCTTGGACGATTCGCCGTCCTTCAATGAAATAATCTGGGTGCGGCGTTTTTCGGAATAGGCCAGTTTCATGGCCTGCAGTTCTTCTTCAACCACCTGGCGCATGCGTTTGGGCGATTTCAAGAGCCCTTCGAGGTCCTTGACCAGGGCTTCTAGCTCCTTGAATTCGATCTCGATCTTCTTGCGCTCCAGGGCGGCAAGGCGGCGGAGCTGCATATCCAGAATGGCCTGCGCCTGGATCTCGCTCAACCGGTAGCGCTTCATCAATTTCTGGCGGGCGTCCTCGGCATCCACCGCAGCCTTGATCAAGGCGATGATCTCGTCCAGATTCTTCAAAGCTATGCGCAGCCCCTCCAAAATATGCAGGCGAGCGCGGGCCTTCTTAAGGTCAAACTCGGACCGGCGCTGGACGACTTCCAGCCGGTGCTCGATATAAACCTTCAAAGCGTGTTTAAGCGAAAGCAGGTGCGGCTCGCCGTTGACCAGGGCCAACATGTTGATGCCGAAGGTGGTCTCGAGCGGCGTGCGGCGATACAGGCCGCTGACGATGTCCTCTGCCTCTATGCCCTGCTTGAGTTCGATGACGATGCGCATGCCGTGACGATCGGATTCGTCGCGCAGGTCGGCGATGCCGTCCAGTGTACCCTCTCGCACCAGCTCGGCGATGCGCTCGATCAGGGCGGATTTATTGACCTGGTAAGGCAGCTCAGTGATGATCAGGCGGTTGCGGCCGCGGCTCATCTCCTCGGCGTGGACACGGCCGCGCACGATTACCCGGCCGCGGCCGGTAGCATAGGCGGCCAAAAGCTCATTTTGCCCGTGCTCTTCAAGAATGATGCCGCCGGTGGGAAAATCGGGGCCTTTGACATACTTCATCAGGTCCGGAATGGCGATGTCGTCGATGTGTTCCCATTCGTGGAGTAGCAGGGTCAGAGCGTCGATCACCTCCGCCAGGTTATGCGGTGGGATATTGGTCGCCATGCCCACGGCGATGCCGCTGGCTCCGTTGACCAACAGGTTTGGTACGGCGGCCGGAAGCACGTCCGGCTCGGAAAGCGTGCCGTCGAAATTGGGGGTGAAATTGACCGTGTCGCGGTCGAGCTGGTTCAGAATTTCAATGGAAAATGGGGCCAGGCGAGCCTCAGTGTAGCGCATGGCAGCCGGGGGGTCTCCGTCCACGCTGCCAAAATTGCCCTGACCATCTACAAGCGGGTTACGCATGGTGAAATCCTGCGCAAGGCGGGCCATGGCCTCGTAGACCGCCATATCGCCGTGAGGGTGGTATTTGCCCAGCACTTCGCCGACGATCCTGGCCGATTTCTTGTAATCCGAGTTCGGACGCAGCCCCATGTCGTACATGGCATACAAAATACGCCGCTGGACCGGCTTTAGGCCGTCACGCGCGTCCGGGAGGGCGCGCGAGACGATGACCGACATGGCGTAATCCAGGTAAGACTGCTGCATCTCTTGGTCGATATCGACCTTGCGGACCAGACCAATTTCCATGAAAAGAGCTCCTTAAGCAGAACCTTATTGGGGTGACTGTTCCCCGCAAAGGAAGTATTCTAACATAACAAATTGTATTTGTTTTTGAAAAACAAATACGAAACAATTCTATACCAAGTGACGAGGAAAGGAATTTCTTTCGGGTGTGGAGTTGGAAGAAGGACCATTTCAAGCTCTTTGTGGAAATACAAGGATTCCATACCCATTATAGCGCATTTGTTCTATTTGCAACCATAAAATTGGAAGGAGGTTTCGAAAGACCAGACAGGTTTTTTTCTCATACTCCCATTAGGTGTATACTCTGGTTATCCAGTCTTTTTAGAAACGGCAGTATTGTTAACTAACCCGGCGAAGGCAGTTACTTGTCTATGCGCATTTAGGTAAGATTTTCGCCAAATTATAGAGAATGCCGACCATGAATGAAACGAAGAATTACCCGAAAAATATGACAGGCAAACTTGCTCAGCCGCAAATTAACCGCGAAAGCTTTTTACGGCGGGCCACAAGGCCAATTCGCAGCGTCGCAAAGGCGTTGGTCTTCTTTCTCAAGCTCTTCCCGATGATCCCTTCCCGCCCCGTGGATTGGGTGACGAAGACGCCGGTGATCGAGAAAGTAAGCTACCCGACGCGCACCGGCCTTGCAGAAGGGGATATCTACCGGCCGCCCGGCGACGGCCCCCACCCAGGCCTGGTGGTATGCCTGGGCGTCGTGCCGTTCGGCGTCGACCATCCACAAGTGCCGGTCATGGGCAAAGCGCTGGCAAGGGCCGGGTTCGTGGCGCTTCTCTACTGGTCGCCGGCAATGCGCGATTTCCGGCTCGATCCTGAAGATGCCGAGAATATCGCCCTGGCATACGATTGGTTCATCAAGCTGCCCTACGTGGACCCGGTGCGCAGCGGCCTGCTCGGGACGTGCGTGGGCGGCTCTTTCGCGTTGATGGCAGCCAGCCAGGCCCTCATCCGAGACCGCGTCGGATTCATAGGCGCCTATGCGCCTTTTTCTTCCATGTGGACGCTGGCGCGAGCTGTCGCAAGCGCCACACGCGTTAATAGAGACCAACCCGAACCCTGGAAAGTAGATCAACTGACGCGTAAGGTGTTCGTTCATTCTTTTACCGCCTGGCTGGAACCGGACGAGGCAGAAAGACTGCGCATTGATTTTACCGACGGGAACAGGCCCAATTACGACCCCGCCCTTTCAGCTGAGGGTCAGGCGATATTCTCCCTGCTGAATGGGCCAAATTATGACGACGCCAACACCCTTTTGCACGACCTGCCGTTGAACATGCAGGAACGCCTGACTGCTTTGACCCCCATGAATATGCTCAAGGATATTCATGCGCCGCTGATCGTTCTGCTGCACGACCGCGGCGACCTGGTAATTCCGGTCGGCGAATCCAGGCGCCTGGTCGCCGCATTGGACGGTCCGGGCGAAGTCCACTACACAGAGATGCAGTTCTCGCACCTGGACCCGGCCAAAGGCAAGCTGCCGTTCTTCATCTTGCTGCGCGAGTTCACCAAGTTCTTCCGCGCCGTCCTGCCGATGTTCCGAAAAGCAGTTATTTAATCAGGTTCGTTTGGGCGGTTTCGCCACCCAAACGAAGGTTTTTAAATGAGAACGTGGATTTTGGGCCGGTGGCTCAAAATCCACGTTCTTTATTTATGTATGTCTATTCTGCGCTTGGAAGGGTAGGTTCTGGTTCCTCGACAACCAAATCGATAGCGGCAGGAGCCTGGACCTGGCCTTCGAAACGACCATGGATAAAGCCCGTGCCGGCAGGGATGAGCTTGCCGATGATCACGTTCTCCTTCAGGCCGAACAACGGATCTTCGCGAGCGGCGATGGCCGCGCCAGCAAGCACCTTGATGGTGTGCTGGAACGAAGAGGCCGAGAGGAATGAGTCGGTATTCAGCGAAGCCTTGGTAACACCCAACAGTTGTTCGGTGAATTTAGCCGGCTGCTTGCCCTCAACGGTCAGTTTTTCGTTGGCCTTGCGGATCTCCAGGCGGTCGACCAGGTCCATCGGCAGGTAAGCGCTGTCGCCCGGGCGGATGACCTGGACTTTGCCGATCATCTTGCGGATGATGACCTCGAAATGCTTGTCGTTGATGTTCTGGCCTTGAGCGCGATACACCTTTTGAATCTCGGTCATCAGGTACATCTGGCAAGCTTCGCGGCCCTTGATCCTCAAGATGGCATGCGGATTCAGAGAACCTTCCGTAAGGGCTTCTCCAGCCTCAACCTGCTGCCCGTCCTTAATCAGGAGGCGGGAAGTGGTCGGGATTTCGTAATCCTCGGTCTCTTTTTGTTCGTAGGAGACGAACACCTTGCCGTCCTCGACGCGCACCCGGCCGGCATGCTGCGCCGGGATGGATGCATCGCCTAGAGTGGCAACGGGGTCACTAAGATTAACGTTGCCTTCGTCCTTGACCAGAACCGTCCAGCCTTCGGGGATATCGTACTCGTCGCTGACCAGCTCAGCGTGCTCAACACGCACCAGGCGCTGCTCGCTGTAGCGGTCCGATTCGAGGATGCGGGCGATACCGTTGATGCGAGTGATGACGGCCTCGCCTTTCGGCATTCGGCGGGCTTCGAAAAGCTCCTCAACGCGCGGCAGACCGGTGGTGATATCGCCGCCGGCGGCAACACCGCCGGTGTGGAAGGTGCGCAGGGTGAGCTGCGTGCCAGGCTCGCCGATAGATTGAGCGGCAACGATGCCAACTGCGGCGCCCAGCTCGACCAGGTTGCCCCGGCCAAGATCCATGCCATAGCACTTCTGGCAGATCCCGTGGACGAGATCGCAGGTCAGCGGAGAGCGGACCTTGACCGATTCGATCCCGGAAGTGGTGATCTTGCGCACACGGTCGTGATCGAGCATATCGTTGCGGTTGGCCAGCACTTCGCCGGTCACGGGATCGACAACGCGCGAAGCGACCAGACGCCCATAGAGGCGGGTTTCCATCTTCTGTCCGGCGACGTCGTCGGATTTACGAATCCAGATGCCGTCCTCAGTATTGCAGTCGTGCTCGTTGATGATCAGGTCCTGGGCGATGTCGACCAGGCGGCGGGTGAGGTAGCCGGCGTCAGCCGTACGCAGAGCGGTATCCGCCAAACCTTTGCGGGCGCCGTGGGTCGAGATGAAGTACTCCAGGGCGGTGAGTCCCTCGCGGAAATTCGAGAGAATGGGCAGACGGATGATACGCCCAGCCGGGTCGGCCATCAGGCCGCGCATACCGGCTAGCTGGGCGATAGGGCCAAAGCCGCCTTTGGTGGCGCCGGATTCGGCCATCGTAGCCAGGTTCCCGTTAGGATCCATGGATTTGCGTACTGCATCGCTGACCACTTTGGTAGTGGCCTGCCAAATTTCAATGGTGCGTTCGTTACGTTCCTGTTCGGTCAAAAGCCCGCGGCGGAAAGCCCGGTTGACGGATTCAACCTCGGTCTGGGCCTTCGCCAGGATCTCGACCTTTTCGGGCGGGATGGTGATATCAGCCACGGCGATGGTCGAACCCGATTTCATAGCGTATTCGAAGCCAATGTCCTTGATGCGATCGGCCAACTCGGTAGTAACTTCCTGACCACAGATCTCGTAGACGGCAGCAATCAAGTCTTTTACGCCGCCCTTATCCAGGACCTGGTTGACATACTGGTTTTCGGCGGGCAGTATGCGGTTGAAGATAACCCGGCCTACCGAGGTCTCGATCACTTTTTCCACCGGCTGCGCCATTCGGTTGTGCTTCTCGTCGAACCAGGTTTTGATGCGCAACTTGACGTTGGAATGGATCTCGACGTGGCCCAGGTTGTAAGCCAGCTCGACTTCGTCCATATTACCGAAAACCTGCCCATCACCCTTGTGGGCGCGGGTGTCTTCCATGGTCAGGTAATACACACCCAGGACCATGTCCTTCGATGGGCTGATGATGGGTTCGCCGTCGGCCGGCTTGAGCAAGTTCTTGGAGGAAAGCATCAGGTTGCGTGCTTCCCACACCGCTTTCTCTGAAAGCGGCACGTGAACGGCCATCTGGTCGCCGTCGAAGTCAGCGTTGAAAGCGGTGGTCACCAGCGGGTGAAGCTGGATGGCGCTGCCTTCGATCAGGATCGGCTCGAAAGCCTGGATGCCGAGGCGGTGCAGGGTTGGGGCGCGGTTTAGAAGCACCGGGCGTTCCTTGATGACTTCTTCCAGCACTTCCCAGACCTCGGGACGGTTGCGCTCGATGAAGCGGCGGGCGCCCTTGACGTTTGCAGCGTAATTGTGGCTGACCAAGCGGGAAATGACGAACGGGCGGTAAAGCTCGAGCGCCATCGTCTTGGGCAGGCCGCACTGATAAAGCTTGAGGGCGGGTCCAACGACGATGACCGAGCGTCCGGAGTAATCGACGCGCTTTCCGAGCAAGTTGCGGCGGAAGCGGCCCTTCTTGCCTTTGAGCATGTCGCTCAAGGACTTCAGCTCACGGCGGCCGCGGCGTGAAAGTGCCTTGCCGCGCTGGCTGTTATCAATCAGCGAGTCGACGGCTTCCTGGAGCATGCGCTTTTCGTTGCGCACGATCACGTCCGGGGCGCCCAGCTCCAACAGCCTCTTGAGGCGGTTGTTGCGGTTGATCACACGCCGGTAAAGATCGTTAAGATCGGAGGTAGCGAAACGCCCACCATCGAGCTGGACCATTGGGCGCAGGTCGGGCGGAATGACCGGAAGAACGGTCAGGATCATCCATTCTGGGCGGTTGTGCGAGCGGTGGAAGTCCTCGATCACCTTGAGGCGGGTCGTGGCCTTCTTGCGCTTCTGCTTGCTCTTGGAGGTGCGGACTTCAGTCCATAGGTCGTTAGCCAGCGTATCCAGGTCGAGGCGTCGCAGGATGTCGTAAAAGGCCTCGGCGCCCATGTCGGCGCGGAAGACCTGGCCCCAGCGGCTCTTGAGTTCGCGGTAGCGGCTCTCGCTGAGGAAAGCGAATGAACGCAGCTCCATCAACTCATCGCGCACGCGTGCGTTCTGGTTCTGAGAGGCTGCGGATTGATCTTCCAACTGGTTGCGCAGCGATTCCATCTGCTCATCGGCCTCGGCGCGCACCTTCTGGATTTCCATCTTGATCTGCTCGACGTCGCGCAGGAGCTGTTGCTTGGCTTCGGCCTCGATCTCGTCCAGTTTTTCCTTGACCAGCTTCTGGACTTTGGCAATGTGCTGAGCGTTGATGGCGTCGCCAGGGTCGGCAATGACCGTATTGGTGAAGGAAAAAACAATGGGGTTATGAATGATATTCTTGAGTTTTTCCTGGAGGGTGCTTTCCAATCGCTGCCCTTCCTGGATAACCGGCTCAAGCTGGAGAGCGATTTGCTCGTCGGCGCGCGTCTCAAGGTCGGTCTTGCGCTGGTTAAGCTCGCCGATCTTCTTGTCGCGGTTAAGCTTGACGTCCAGAATCTTGGCATTGATCTGGGCAGCCTGCTCGCGTTCCGAAACGCTGATCTCGTCTTCGAGGCGCTGTAAAGCCTTCTTGCGAGCGTCTTCGTCGACGTAGGTTACGATGTACTGTGCAAAATAAAGTACCCGGTCCAGATTGCGGCGGGAGATATCCAGCAGCAGGCCCAGGTAGGAAGGAATGCGGCGTGTATACCAGATGTGGGCGACGGGGGTCGCCAGCTCAATGTGCCCCATGCGCTCGCGGCGCACGGAGGAACGGGTTACCTCGACACCGCACTTATCGCAAACGATGCCTTTATAACGCGGGTTCTTGTATTTTCCGCAATAACACTGCCAATCACGGGTGGGACCGAAAATCGCTTCGCAAAAAAGCCCGTCTTTTTCAGGGCGAAGGCGGCGATAGTTGATCGTCTCAGGCTTGAGAACTTCACCATACGACCAGCTACGAATTGTTTCCGGCGATGCCAGGCTGATACGAAGAGCCACCAGACCTTTTGTTTCCACTAATACGCCTCCTGAACCAATTCCCTGGATTAACCTATGAAAGCGCTAGAGAAAATTCCTCTCTGGCGCCATGTCCAGTTGCTTGAGAAATAAGTAAGCATGCAAAGGAATATTATATCACAAACTTGCTTAAATCCAATACTTTGATATTAGAATCTGTTAAGAGAATTTCGATTCTCCCCCATTGTTCAAATATTATATCTCGAATTTGATTGGAATGCAAATTATAGCACTCGAAAGTGAGCATTTATCTTCACCACAGAGGCACTCAGGCACTGAGAAAACCTTAAATCTATGGTTTTCCCAGTGCCTCCGAGGTGAAATCTAATTACTTTTTCGGAACCAGGGGGATTTCGAGGTAGAAGGTGCTGCCCTTGCCGAGCTGACTTTCAACCAGGACCTTGCCGCCGTGGCGTTCGGCGACCGATTTGACGATGGCCAGACCCAGACCAGAGCCGCGCTGCTGGTGGGCTTCGCGGCGTCCGCTGCGATAGAATTTCTCGAAGATGTGGGGCAAATCCAACGGCGCGATGCCGATTCCGTTGTCCTGAACGACAAAGACCACCGATTCGGGCCGCATTTGGATCGAAATCTTGACCGTACCCTTGACTGGGGTGTACTTAATGGCGTTTTCAACCAGGTTGGTGATCGCCTGGATGAGCAAGTCGCGGTCCGCCTCCAGGTACACTGGAGGCAGGGTGACGGTAGTATGTTCCAGGTGAATGGACTGCTGCGTGGCCTGCGGCTGCAGTGTAGTCAGCACCTGGCCGATCACTTCTTGGGCGTTCAGCCGCTCTACCTGCAGGGAAACGCCGGCTTCGATGCGACCCAAATTGAGCAGGTTATTAACCAGGCGGGACATCTCTTCGACCCCGACCACGATCTTCTTCATGAAGCTTTTTTGCTGTTCATTGAGGTCGCCGAGCATCTGGAACATGGTGACATAGCCGCGCATCAGGGTCAAAGGCGACCGCAAATCGTGGCTGACGGTGGCCACGAAATCGCTCTTCATCGTGTCGAGTTCCTTGTAATGAGTGACGTCCTGCAGCACGCAAACCCGCCCGAAGATCTGGCTGTCGGTGCCGACTGGTGAAACGCTGGCATAATAGACGCGCCCGTTGGGAAGGGAAATCTCACGCGAAGCCAGCTTATCGCCCAAAGGCTGGGCGATAAGCTCGAGCAAATCCAGGTTGGCCACCACGTCTTTAACCGGGCGACCAATCTCGGCGGCGCGCACCAGGCCCGGCACCTGGCTGGCGGCGGGATTGAGCAGGAGCAGGCGCATCTTTTCGTCCATCACCATCACCGGCTCGGGGCTGGAGGAAAGGACGGCCATCAGGCGCTGGCGCCCGATCTCGGCGCTGGCATACAGGCTGGCATTGGAGGCCGCCAGGGCGGATTGGCCTGCCAGGGTGCCCAGGAAGCGAACTTCGCCTTCAGAGAAATTGCGGGGCTGGTCGTAGGCCACCCACAGGGCGCCGTAGTAGGTATTCTCCTGCTGAAGGCCAATCCCAATCAGGGCGCCCGGCTGCTGGCAACCCGGTGGAACATTAAAGCGCCGGATACGGGTCGTATTTGGGATGGAAAGCAGATTCTGCTGCTTTAAATAATCAAATATCTGCTCGTCGAGGTAAGCATAATTTGCAGATTGCTCGCCTTTGCCAAAGGATAATAGCCGGCCGTTTGCCTGGTCCAGGGTGACGTCGCGCACCAGCACCACCCTGGCTGCAGATGCGCCTTCGGCCAGGGCAGCATCCAGCACCGGAGAAAGGGCGTGCTCGACCTTGAGGTTTGCCGCAATGCCCTGGCTGACGCGCAACAGGTTGTTGAGCTCATCCATGCGCGCCTTCAAGCTCTGGCGCATGTTTTCAAAGGACATGCTCAACTGGCCAACTTCATCCTCGCCGCGAACCTGCAGGGGATGATCGAGCAAGCCTCGCGAAATCAAACCGGCCTCTTGCGATAACCCGCGCAGGGAGGCGGATACAATGCGCAGGCTGGCCGCCCAGAAAATAAACATACCGGTGGAAATTACGATCAAGATGATCAACAGCGGAAAGGCGATATTCAAAGCCTGGCGCTGGATGTATTCAGCGGGGATGGTCAATACCACGGCCCACAAATTGCCGGTCACAGGCTTGAAATACACCAGGTGGCGCTTTCCGTCGGCTCCAACCTCGTCGAAAAATTCGGTTGTCTGCGGCCGGCGGCCCGAGTATTCCTCGCCTACGTTGGCCGGGATCGGCGAATACAGGTAATAGCCATTCTCGTCGAGTATCGCCCCCAGGCCGCCCATGTCCTGGATTCCGTTCATGGCGTCTAGCGAGGCGATGGTAAACGGATTGTTATTAAAGTCCGTCCGCCCCACCAGAACGCCCAACGCGGTTTTCCCGCTCCCATCAACGATTGGCATGATGAATGAAATTTGGGCAGATGTCTCGCCTGTAATGTGGGGTACAACGGTATGCTGTCCAAGCACACCTTTGAGGGCCAGCTCGACATCCTGCTGCTCTTCTGGAGTGAGGGCAGCGCGATCCAATTTATCCGGATAACCGGCGATTGCCTCACCCACATTATTGAAGACTGCCAGCTCCTGAAAATAGGGCACCAGGCGAATCTTTTGCTGGAGCAAACCCGGTAAATTTGCAGGTAAAGTTGTGACCAGGTCGGAGCTAGCCAAAGAACCTACCAAGCCCTGCCCGGTTTCGAGGAAATAAGGGATGCTGTTTTCAACCACTGCGGCTGTACCCGAAAGCCGATCTCCGGCAGCCTTGCGGGCGGCATCCCCGGCGACGACCCAATCGCCAGCGGTCAATGCAAAAAACAGGACGAGCAGCATGGGGACGGTGCCGATGAAGAATTTAATGCGCAGGCTTTTCTCTTCGGGAGCGGGAAAAGTGAATGATACTTTATGCCAGAGGGAAAAGCCAAATAAATACAGCGCTTCGGCCAGCAGGCTGGCTACGAGCAGCTCGACACCGCGCATTAATGCCAGGGTCCAGGATTGGGTGAGAGCGTAATCCAGGCGAGCTTCGATGGTGCCGGGCGTGGCAAAAAAAGCGCTCAGAATATAGACCGGGATGTAGGCAAACCCAACCAGCACGGCCGCCCCGATGGGATGGCGAAGCAGCCGGTACAGCAGCAACCGGTAAGGCTGGCGGATGGCCAGGCTGTAAAGGAAGGCCAGCCCGGCATACTCCAGCAATGTAAACAACTGGTGGGTGACCCCCAGGGCGACGAATAGGCCAGCTAACGCACCTAACAAGGTAGACCAGGTGACACCCAACAGACCGCCAGCAAGCACGAACGGGAAGCAAGCTAACAGCAAAATGACCGGTTCGGATTGCTCGACCGGCACTCCAGGCAAAGGCAGGAAATTTTGGAGCGGAATCGGGACGACGAAGAACTGGATGATCAGCGGTGTAACCGCAACCAGGACGGCCAGTATCAGCCACTTCGGCCAGGGCATATGCAGGGAAAGATCCCACCAATGGCGGATGCACCAGGCCAGAATTCCCAACAGCAGGAGCCAGCCAATCCAATTAACCGGATCGTAAGGAAAGCTGACATAAAGCTGTGAGGAAAAACCGATCGGATTTAACATTCTCAGGTGAAATTATTATAGCATAGGCCGAAAAATCAAGCCTTTTGCAGCAGCAATCGCACCTTTTCAAGCACCTGGTCTATGGTCAAATCGTTGGTATCGAGCACAATAGCATCGTCGGCAACTTTGAGAGGCGCCATGGCGCGAGTCGAATCGATCTTGTCCCGCCGGCGCATGGCGCTGAGAATATCGGCGTAGACGGCCGTGCCGCCGCGCAGCAGGATCTCCTCCATGCGTCGCCGGGCGCGTACCTCGACAGAAGCAACCAGGAAGATTTTTAACTGCGCCTCCGGAAAGACGACGGTGCCGATATCTCTGCCAACCATCACCACCCGGCCGCGCAGCCCAATCCGGCGCTGTTGTGAGGTCATAGCCCGGCGAACTTCAACGTAGGCCGCGACCTGGGAGACGTTTGCCTCCACTTCCGGGCGGCGAATCTCCCAGGTGACGTCCTGCCCATCCAGGAGGACGTCGCTCTGGCGGTCGTCCTGGACGGAAGGCGGGCGAACGTCGATGCTGACGGCGTTGGCCAGGTTGGAGACTGCCGCCTCGTCGTCGATCGAGGCCAGGCGTTCCATTGCAGCCCAGGTGATGGCGCGGTACATCACGCCGGTGTCGAAGAAAAGGTAACCCAGCTCGTTCGCCAGTCTCTCTCCGACCGTCGATTTTCCAGACGCGGCTGGGCCATCGATAGCAATGATTGGAGGAAAATTCATGTTATTTATTGGTTCCGTTCAGATTAAAATCGGCCGAGCCGGGAAACAGACTGCTTTTCACCCATAAGACTACCAGATTTTTCATTTCCGGAGCATCGCGGAAGAGCATCCACTCCACCCAATCCGCAGTTTCCATTGACGACCAGTTCGGTGACTCGTCTTTGACAAAACTTTGGCCAGTATACGCTCCTGCCAGGCTCAGGCTGGTCTGGTTGCCCGTGACCACCAGAGACGGGGACGCAGTGATCGGAAGCACGCTTTCATAATCCGCGCTTTTATAGGACCGGAAGAGCCACTGTAATGCCGGAGAGCCCTGATTCACAACGATATCCAATGTATTCGGCTCGCCGGTATTCCATCCTGAGAAATCGCCGGTCGTCTTGAGCAGCAGGTCAGCTTCGGCGAAATTTGTGCCTATGCGCCAGAGCTCTTGCTGCGGACGCGGCACAAGGCCGGTCGAACGCCAGGCAGTTGAAAGCGTGTACAGGGTAAGAAGTGCCAGCAGCCCGATCGCCAGGCCGTGGAAGGCAATCCGTGAGCTCCACCCCCAGGTGAAAAGGACAACTGAGATCCCCAGAAAGAAGACCATGAATACCATCGCCGCCCAATATGGCGTGCGATCCTGGCCGGGATTGGACTGAGTGGCAACAAAGTTCAGCCAGACGCAGACGAGCAAGATAAAGGTCAGTGCAGCCTGGACGAGCTCCAGCCGGGCAGGAAACCCGTTTGCGAACAACTGAACCAACAGGCGGGCCGAAAGCACCCACATCGGCACCAGCGCCCAAACCAGGTCGGCAATTTGATGGGCCGGGTAAATGACTGCCAGAAGCAGTGCCAACAGCCACCAGGCTGCCAGGAACCCGTCTATGGCGGATTTCCGCAGGATGGCGCGGATGGAGGCGATGATTGCCAGGATACCGGGCAAGGGTGCATAGAATACCCATCCGGCGAGGACCAGGCTGGCAGGGACCGGAACAGCGCCGGTCTGCCCGGTGATGAAGGCTACCAGGCTGCCGGCTACGCCGGACAGAGCTTTAGGTTCCAGGAAAAACAGCGTCCCGCCGAAAACTACCGAACAGGCCAGGCCAATCAAGGCATCCCGCCAAAAATTCGGCCGTTCAGCCTTTGCATCTCCATTCTCTGTTGCGTCCGATTCCGCCTGGACAGCAGGTTTCGGACGGAATATCCGGTAAACCAGGCCGGCAACCAGCAATCCCAGCCATCCCAACCATAGCGATGTCCCGCCCAGGAGGGCCAAGCCCAGGACAATTCCGCCGGCCAGGGGCTTGCGGGCGTAAAAGAAACCCAAACCGAGAACAGTGAAAGACAGAGCCAGCATGTGGCCATCCACCTGGCGCGACATAGCGACCAGGCCCGGGTCGAGCGCCAATGCAAAGGCAGCCACCCAGGATGCGCGCTTTCCGATGCCTTCAGAAAAGAACGCCGGGGCAAATACCAGGAAAGCCCCAGCCAGGGCCGGCACGAAACGAGCCAGAAAATTGGATGCGCCGAAAAGGTAAAACAAGGCGCCGCTGAATAAAACCAACCCTGGCTGCGCCCCAATATCCGGGTGAAGGCCTTGCGACAGCCTGAGCGCCTGGACTGCCCAGGCAGCTTCCGCATCATTCAAAAACAACCCGCCCAGGCCAGCCAGGCGAATAGCCAGTGCCAGGAGGAAGGCCAGACAGTATATCCAAATCGAGGTGTTGAACTTTGGCTTATCCATAATGCAGAAGGTTCAGCTCGTTCCTTTCGCATTCAGAAATTGATCGGGGACGACGTAGATGGTGGTCGAGTTTTGTTGAAATGCAGGCACCAGGTGGGCCTTGAACTTCTGCTCACTGACCTTGTACTTTCCCCGCTCGAGCGAACCGATAAATATATAGCGGATGTTATAACGCTGGATGATCCCAAGCGCCTGCGTCCAATCTGAGGTCGAATACAGGGTAGCAATATCCGTCTCTCGCGAGCCCTGTTCGGTGGCCGTACCGCGCCATTGAATTTCGTGACCGGGCCAGCCCAGAACGTTCGGCAGGCCAGAATGCGAGGCGATGCGAGCGTATTCCGAATACTGCCCACCCACAGCCTCGACGACGGTTCCGTAGGCCGCCGACTGCAGCCAATGAATGCCGGCCATATCGTCGGGATTGAGGGAGGCGTAACTAGCCTCGCCGTCCAGGGTCCAATTCGCAACCGGGTTCGAACTGAGACGGTCCGATATCCAGAAGAAGGGGTAAGCCAGGGCTAAAACCAGGACAATCGCCCAGGCGGTGGTAAAAATCCCTTTCGAGAGCCGGCGCAATTCTTTCAACAGGAATACAGAGATCGTGGCGGCGGCCACCCCCCATAGGATCCAGGTCTGAAAGTAGAACTTGAAAATGGTGTTCATGCGCGCCCCGAACTGGTCGCGCAAATAGACAAACTCTGGCGCCAGGGTCAGCCCGGCGCCGACGAGCACTAGCAGCAGGAGGAAGGGTGTGGGATTCAGAGCGGATGCGGAATCAATTACCGCCGAGGGAGCAGAGGGCGCCAAAGAGATATTCGCTAGCTCGCGAGGGCTCTCTAAAGCGTCCTCCGGAGCCGTCTTTGAAGGCAAGGAAGTATCGAGTGATTCTGGATCAGGTATTACGAAATCGGCAGGCAATTCCGAGGCTGAAAAACGGTAGGACGCCAGCAGGGACCAGACGAAGGTGATCAATAAGCCCAGGGTGAGCCAGGTGCCGGGTGAAGTCAGCCTGTGGACGAAGGCGCCGACCAGCAGGGACTGGGTGCTGTCGGCTCCCTGGTTGCTGATGAAAAGGTTGCCCAGGTTGGTGAGCGAGACGCCGAGATTGGCGACCCCCGAAGACGAAGAGGCAGCCATCGAACTGCCGATCACCGGCAGGATGCCGCCCAGTACGCCAAGCAGCCACGAAAAAACCCACAAACCCACCAGCAGGATACCGGCAAAACGCAGACCGGCAGCCCACTTGAATTGGCCGGAACGCCGGCGGATTAGCCAGACCAGCCAGGCAAAGAGCGGGATCAGCAGCGGGGCAAACATGATCCAGAAATAAACGCCGCGAGTGAAAAAGGCCAGGCTGGGCAGGATTCCGCCGGCTTGAGATTGGAACCCAATGTAGAAAGGCAGGTAAAGCGCCACACCGACAATGCCAAAGGCCAGGGCCACCTTGAGAAAATCTCTAAGCCGCTCCTTCCACTGCCAGCCTTGCTGCCGGAAGCGGACGAGGGTGAAGGCAGCGCTGAAGAGGGCCAGGTAGATCGGGAAATCCCAGGTATTGAGGAAGGACAGGCCTCCCAGAACCACAGCTGTCAGCCAGAAATCGGGCTTGCGCACCCATTTGGCCAGGGACAGCTCGGAGAAATCCAATTGGGAGCCCCATAAATACAAATTAAGCGCCAGGCCAATTGCCAGGAGCACAAACGGCATGCCCAGGATATGCGGGTGAAGATCTGCCAGGAAGTAAGAGAAAAACGGGAATTCGTCGATCACTTCAACAAAATCACCGTTCAGGCGGAAATCCTGGACGACACGCGAGGACTGCCACCACCACCAGCCCGGTCCCTGCGGGACCCATGTGAACGGCTGGGGCGGCGGGGTGGCCCATTCCTTTATGTTCAGCCAATGCCAGAAGGCAGACTGCCATTGGCCGCCCACCTGCTGCCAGAAAAGGCCTCCATCGCGCAGCGAGGTAAGGAATCCGCCCAGGTTGCTGACGATGAGGACGTAGAACGGAGCCAATAAAGCCCAACCCTGTGCCATGATTCCGGGTTTCCCCTGCGCCTGGCGATGCTTCGACCAGAGAGAAAGGAGCGAATAGGACAGGCCGAAGGCGCCCAGGGCGGTGAGAGCAAACCAGAGCGAAATGGCCAGGTTGAAACCGACGCCTACCGTAACCCCGCTCAAGCGGATGAGCATCGATACGATGACGTAGCCGAAGTAATAATACGAAATGGCGTAACCCGAAAGCCAGGGATCGGCGGGAGGGAAGGATGGAGAATGGAGTATGGAATTGATAAAGGCCAGCTCCATCGGCTTTTCGGTGTTGGCGATATCTGGACTGGCGGCGCGGGAAACGGCCAGGAAGACGAAAGCCACCAAGAAGAGGAGCTCAGTTACGATCACTAGGCTGAGTTTGGAGCGTAAAAAAGCAAAAATCTCTCCCCATCCGCGCCTGACGCCTGCCAGCAACGCGCCGAGGACGGCAAGCAGGGCCAGCGCCAGGAGCACGCCGCCTGTGTCGTTCGCCAGAATATTCAGCGAGGCGAGCAGCCAGAAGGCAAATCCCCACAAGATCAGCCCCAGGGCGCGGGAAAAGATATACCCCCGGTCCCACAGGTATGGAAAGAACCGGTAGGAAGCCGGAAAGGCCAGGAAACCGACCAGGGCGATCAGGAGGTACCAGATTACGAAATCAAGCATCAGAATATTCTATCAGTTTTTTACTGCATAAATGGCCGTGTTTTGGTCCAGGTAGACCTGGGTCCAGAGCTTGCCGTTCTGAGCGGCAAACTTTTTCAGGCCCGGACCAGGGTAGTACGCAGCTTCGAGCTGCCCAACGATGATATAGGACACATTGTAGGTTTCGAGGAACTGTTTTGCCGCTTCAAGGTCTGTGGTTCGGTAGAAGTTCTCGATATCGCTGATTCGGTTGGTGACCCAGTCCGAAGAAACGATCTCCCCCCGCTGCTGCCGCTGGTGCCAGGACCAGCCAACCACACCAGGCAGACCGGTATAGATGGTGAACCGGCTGCCCCAGCGATATTCGGGCGTATTGGCCTCAACAATCACCGGCGAGCCTTTCACATTCTCTTGCATCCAAAGGATGGCGCGGTAATCCTGGGATAGATTCATATCCACGTTCTGGTCGGAATAGGTGGACGTGGCCATGTAAGTCATTCCGTCCAGGGTGTGGGGAGCAATGACGCTCATGCGGTCGTGCACTTTATCCGCCGTAGCCATGATGGGGAACAAAGCTGCACCTACCACCAGGGCCAGCGAGGCAGTGAGCCACACCCGCCGCCCGAGCGAGCCGATAAAGGCGGCCATACGCGGCAGCAGCCACCAGAGCGAAGCCGCCGCGCTGATCGACAGCAGAGTCCAGGCTTGCAGGTAAAACTTGAAAACGGTGTTCATGCGGCCCAGATCCCCCACCAGGTTGACTACCTCAACTCCAAACGTCAGGACCAGGGCCAGGCCGGTCATGACTAAAACCACTCGCTTCGTGTCAGCTTGGTCCGGGCGGAAGATGAGCAATAGGGCCCACAGGGCAAGGACCATCGGCATCCAGGCGATGGGGATTTGGAAGGACAGGCCAACGGCAGCGACCAGGTAGGCCAGGCCGAAGGCGATTATCAACGTGCGGTAAGGGCGTAGCCGGTTGAGGGCCGAAACTGGCGTCTTCGAGAGCCAATCCAGCGTTTCGACCAAAAACCAGGAGAAAATTACGAACAGGAATACGCCCCAATGCATGGTGTAGGCCCACATTGGGGTACGGTCGCCAGTAAATGCCTGGAAAGAGTTGTAACCCTGGGCGTTCCAATTGGAATACGGTTGGTACAGGGCAAAGGACAGGACAACCAGAAGGACAGCGCAGGCAACGCCGACGACGATGCGTTTCCACAGCGGTGAAAGGTGTGGAAGGGTATCTGTTGAGAACTGGCCGTTGCGGATGGCGGAATAAAGGACCGCTAGAATCCCCAATCCCAAATACGCCGGCATGTCCCAGGTATTGGTTGGCCGCAGGGCGCCGATTGCCAACGCGCCGAGGAGGAAGCTGGCGCCAAATTTAACGGCCGAGCCAAAAGAGCCGCTGCCGCCACCCCACTGCCAACGTCCTTTGACGATGGACAGCGCCCAGGCCAATGCAAGCAGCGTTACCGGAAGGGCAATCAGGTGGGCGTGCGGGTCTCCGTACAGAAAAGTAAAGAAGGGGAACTCGGTGATTGGCTCGCCAGGGATAGCCCGGCTGGGGTTCCAATACCATTCACCCGCGCCATAAGGCAGGTTTTGGCCGCCGATGTATTTAATCAGCCCCTGGAAAGTCCAGGCCATGCGGGTGAAGATATCCGCCTTGTCCATCACGTCCGGTGAGACGACCAGGCGCTGGAACCCCTCCCAGATCATCTTGACCGTCCCCAGGTTGCCCAGAATGAGCATGGCGATCGATGCGGACAAGCCTGCCAAAAACGGCCGGGCAGGAAGGCCCCAGAAACGCCCGGATGGAGAAGAATCCTCTTCAGGTTCCTCCGGTCCTGTGGAAGCTGGAGTGTCTTCCGTTGCCGCAATCTCGTAACGAGCCTGCGATCGCCCTCCTCCGGACAACAAATTCCAGCCAATCGAGAAGGCACCCATGGCGACCATTGAGAAGAGGGTCGGCAGGGCCAGGTTATAGGCCACGGAAGGCACGACGCCCAGCCCTTTGATCAGCGTCCCGATGAGCACGAAACCGTAGTAGTAATAATTGATGAAGCCCCCGGCAAACCAGGGATCGTAGGGTGGGAAGCTGGTGCTTTTCAACACCGCGTTGAGGTAGGAGAAATCCATCGGCTTTTCGCCGCCTTTGGCCGGATGCCACAGGTCGGGGTTGCCGAGGCGGATGAGCAGATCGAGTGCAAAGAAGGCCAGGGTGATCAGCTCGATGGTAACGAAATAGCGTTTATTCTGCTTCCACTCTGTTTTCAGCTCCACCCGCTGCCAGTAAGCCAGGGCCGCATTGACCAGGATCAAGATCCCAAAAATGATCCAAATCGAGATCTGTGAGAAGGAGATCCCGTTCGAGCCGGCGACCCATACAAAATAGGCCAGCAGCACCATCCCGGCGACCCGCGCCAACGGGTAGCCGTGGTCCGGCAAGCGGCCGAAGGCCAGGCGCACGAACGGATAGACGGCCAACCCCAACAAGGCAATGGCGAGGTACCACAAAACAACCGTGAGGACTGGCGAAACATTGATCAAGGCCAGGCGATTGAAAATATCCGCCCAGGTGCCGCCATCCCGCTGACGGGCCAGGAGGTAATCCGGCAGCATCAAGTTCGCCGGGTAAACTGGCGCCTTTTTGGGTGTGACCTTTACCTCCGTGCTCAAATCAACCGACGAAAGTAAATTGCTTGCGGCCTGGGCTGAAAAAGCGTTCGATTTCTTGAAAATGAGCACCTTGGGATGGTCGTAGACGGTAAAAGCTTCTTCGGCTAACTGGTCATTAAACTGCAGTGGACCCAGGCTCGGGTACGACGCCGAAACCTTGACCAGGTCGAAACCCAATTTCCCCTGGAACATGCCGGGCTCGGCCACGCTGTAGCACCAAAGGATTTCTTTTTCGGCTGGACAGCCTAGCAGATCGCGGTAATAGGCGGTGGAAAGCGGGTAGCGCTCCTGGACGCGGGGGATGCTGCCCCACTGGCGGTTGGAGGATATGAAAATATAATCGGCCTGGTTGAGCGTATCCTGGAGGCGAGTGAGCTTGGCAGCGTCGTCGTCCCAATACATCTCAAAGTTCAGGCTGCGCTGGAAAATACCGCTGTAACCATCATAGTTATCCGTGCGCAGGGGCAGTCCATCGTCCCAGGTGCTCTCATTGGCGGGAGAGCTGCCGCGCAGCGCCAATTGGCCGGGAGTATCCAGGTCGAAGCGCAGGGTATAAGTGCCGCCTTTTTGAACCTGAACCGAGGAGTCAAATTTAATCGTGGCCGATGTGCCGCGCAAATCGTTTTGAGAGCGGAAGACCTGTTCGACCTGTCCTTTGGCAAGCACGTTATCCACATTTCCCGGCTCGACGAGCGAGACGCGCAGGCGGTCGCTGCCGCTGCTTGTGAGGCTTTGGTCAACAACGTGGGGAAGGGATATTTCACTCAAAGATCCAGAAACTGCGGCCGTGAAATTATCCAGGTAAGGGTCGCCAGTCTGGATGAGCTGAACCGGGTAGGGAAGGATCAGAGAGACCGGATCGCCCGAAAGGACCAACTGCATGTCTCCGGTCAGGGAAACGGTCGAGCCCGGGAGAGTCTGTTCAAGAATGACCGAATATGCGTGCTGCGATACCAACGATACCGGTGGATCGAAAGCAAAGGTGATAGATTTGAGACCGGCGGCAGCCTGGATATTGGCGCTGCTCGTCCCTACCACGCTGCCCTGGTTGGATTGGTCGAAGATGGACAGTCCTACCTGCAAGTTGATTGCAGGGTCCTGGCCTCCCTGATCGACTGGCATGCGAATCGAAGCCAGCCGGCCGCCGCTATTTGCGCTAAAGGCTGCGGCTATCGAGATTCCGGTCTGCAACTGCTGGGCTGGAAATACCACCGCCTGCTGGGCGAAATGAGACAGCATGACGAACTTGACCGGGTCGGAGATGCCCACCCGGCCGGAGGTATTTTGGAGAGACAGGGACATCCCGTATTGATGGTTCGCTTCCAGCGGTATCAGGTCGTCCAGCGGAATCTTGTAAGTCTGGTCCGAGCTGCCGCCAGCCGGGATCTGAAGCGTGCCGCTGCCGAGGATCTTGTTTCCTGCATCGACGTCGCTCACCTCAACCTGGAGGGTGAGCGGATCGGGCTCGGTCTGCTCCAATGCAAGCTGAGGCAAGTCCAATTCAGACAGGGCGGCCGGGTTGGAAACGGTGAAAACCGCCGTATAAGGCTTGCCGGGCTCGATGGCCGTGTCGTACTGGTAGGCCAGGGGCTGGTTGACCATCCCGGATGGAGTCTGGACGTGCAAGTTGATCGGCCCCGGGACGTTCTGGTAAATCCAGTCGGTCGCCTCGACGCGGGTCACCGGGCGCTGGTAGATCTGGGAGAAAGCCAACGCCCAGGCAAAGGTTGCAACCAGCACGAGAGCCGCGACTCCCGCCGCAACCACCTTTTGCCATGCAATACGGCCCAGGCGGCTCAGCCAGGCAGGACGAGACTCCCAGAGTTGGAAGATCCCCCAGGCAGCGATAATGGCCAGAGTAGGGTAGACCGGAATCTGGTAGCGCATGCTCGGGTTGCCCTGCAGCGACTGCCAGGTAAAAAAGCCGGCCGTCCAGCTCCATAAGAGTAAGTGCTTGCGCCATTCTCCGCGCAGCATGCGCCAGGCCATCCAAATAAAGCCGGCCCACGCCAGCAGGCCCAGGGGCAATCCCAGGCCCCAATTGACCATGTTCGTCCAGGCAAACGTGACCGGGCGGCGGATCCATTGGAGCGCAAAGGGGGCGTCCACGTCGCCGTTGATCTGGGCCTGGATCTCCTGCATATTCTGAAGCCATTTGGGGTCGAGACTGATGCCAAAGAAACCCGGGCCAGAGAAGGCATAAGGCTGGCAAATGCGAAAGGCCAGCAGGCAGAAAAAGCCGCCGATGGCTAGATTGCGCAAAACGGCCGGCCAGGCAATGCTGCGCGTTTCCTCGTCCAGGCGGTCCCACCAGACCCAGGCGCCCAGGGGCAGCAGTAACACCAGCGGGACAGCACTGATCTTCGAGGCCAGCGCCATCCCGGAGGCGATGCCAAATAGGCCATAGGGAACGGTGGTTTTCCAATCCAGGGAAAAGCGATTCCAGAAAGAGGGATTCTCTCCGGAGGCGGCCGGCCCAGCAGGGACACGCCGATCGGTCTGGATTACGACTGCAATGTAGAACGCCAGGAAGATGAAGAAATTTGCCGGGATATCGACTGTGTAATAGTGGGAGAGCTGGATTTGAAGGACTGCCAGGGCGTCGAAAGCGGCGGCCAAAAGCGCCAGGCGCTTGTTACGGAAAAGCCGGTCGGCCAGCAGATAGATCAGTATGATCGTAAGTAAATCCAGACCGGCCGAGACGGCACGGCCGACCAGGTTGACCTGGTCGTAGCCGGTCTGGCCTAAGGCGCCGGCCAGGTAGCGCACGATAAACAAGGGCAGGTCGCCGTAGACGTAGAAGCTGTAGCCCTGGTTGTGCGGATTAAGCGGTGATAGATTGGTATCGAAGAATTGAGAAAGACTCGCCGGCGGGTAAATGGCGCTCGATACCATGGTCATGAAACGTTCATCGGGATGAAGGTGCTGGTTCTGGTCCCAGTTGAGGCCCACAAAGCGGAAATATGCCCCCACCAGAAGGACAGCCAGCAGCAGGATCGGCCAGAGAATGGAACTCCGTTCCCGGGTTTTTTCTTGTTCAGTGTCTGCCGAAATGATTTGCTCGTTCATTGAGGCTTCAAACCGTTAGTTGTTTGGGGCGGTCTCGTCTACCGTCGGGGGCACCAGGTAGGCAAGGAAATCTTTGCCTGCATAGGTCGATTGATGCAAAACGGAACGGCCGTTGGGATAAATGTTTTTTAGGACAGTCAGGGTATCCGTATCCTCGGGCTTTACGATAAACAGCTTGGCGCGCGGGTTATTGAGGGTGGTACCGATATCCTCGCGGTTGAGGGCGTAATCTTTGGTGGGATAGCCGGCATTAATGCCCACCAGGCGGGTATCAACCCAATAGGGATATGGCACCACGTAGGCCGAATCGGCGCTGCCGACCGAATCGGCAAAATCGCGGATCACCTGACCGATTTGGGATGTATTCCAGGCGCCCTGCATGAACTGGTTGTCGAACTGGTTGAATACCAGGTCAGCGTTATTGGAGGCGGACCAACCCACCAAAATCACACCCAAAGCCCCGGCAGCCAGCCAGGAGGATCGCGAAGCAGAAAGGCGTTTGAAACCGGCCAGCACCCCTTCCAGGCCGATGGCTACCAGGATGAAGACCGGGATGAAAGCTGCATCGGTGCGGTTGAGGCTGGGATTCTCGTCCGGGAAGGCCAGGGAGAGGATAGAAGGCAGCATCAGCAGCGGCACCGAAACCAGGAGGAACAGGTCAATCCAATGGCGCTTGCGCAAGTAACGGATGAGCACCTGGAGCGATCCGAGGAAGTAAAATGCCGCAGCCACCACGTCCAGCGAAGGCCGGCCGATGACAGAATGGACCCAGATGTTTCCATTATCCCAGAAGGGCATAATCCAGGCCTTCCAGGTATTTTCGATGAAGATTTGCCAGACCGGGGCCACATAGACTGTTTCGGTCTCACCCAGGCGGCTGAGAGCGCGTTCATTGAAGCTTTCTGGATTTTCCAGCATGTAGCGCATCAAAGGCAGGAAGATCACCACGGAGACAATGGCCAGGACGACAAACGCCACGATCGCCTGCCTGCGCTTGCCCCTGGCCTGGGTATGCAGTAAATACAGGCCAAAGAGGATGACCAGCACAAATGGCACGATGCGCATAGGGCTGTAGCCGTGCAAGCCCAATCCCAGGAAGAGGCCGGCCAGGATGAAATCATTGCGCTTTTGGTAACGCAGACCGCGGATGAAATAATACAGCACCGGCGCGGCAAAAGCAGCGTACAGCGGGAACCGCAGGCCAATCCGGGCTATGAGGTTGGGCCAGTAGGCAATGCCGGTCATAACGAAAGCCAGGAAACCCACCCAGCGCCCGCCAATTTCCTTTCCCAACAAGTAAACGTACGGAAGGGTAATCAACCCAACGAAAGCCGTACCGATTTTGAGGCTGATAAAGGAAAGGCCAGTACTGAACAAGATCGAGACCGCGGCCGTGAGGTACATCTGGATGGCTTCGCGGCCGGTATTGCGCGGGAAGAAGATGTGTGTCTGGCCGTTCAAAACGTCGCTGATATCCAGCAGTTTTTCGGCGTGGTCGCTGAACATCTCCCCAGGCACCTGGCTGAGGCGATAGAGCCTGAAGAAAACGACCAGCACGATGGCGCCAATGAACAACAACGTCCAGGGTGAGATCCTGAGGGTGAAACCGGGATGGCGAGCCCAGGCTGCAAAGCGCGCCCAGGCGCGGCCCAGCGACCCTGAGCGCGCCGCCGGCTGCCAGATGGCGATGAAAACGTAGGCAATGGTGACAGCCCAGATGGCCAGGTTTGGAACAGTAAACAGGTTGCCGCCGAAAGCCAGGAAGGACAGGGCCACCAACGGCAGGGCGAAAACCAGGAATTTCCATCGAATCCCGCCGACGTCAACCGCCTGGGGCACGTCCTCGGCCAATGGCGCCAGAGCCCATTCCTTCGAGCGGACGGCCCACACCACCAACAGGGCGGAAACGACGTATAACGCAATCCCTACCCCGACGTAAGGGCGGGGCGGCTCAAGGCCAAGCTGGGCAATCAAGGCCACGCCCGCGGCTGCCAGCGAGCGCCAGGGCACCACCAGCGGCACCGATTGGGTGCCAACGGCCTCAACCGCCGGAAAAGACGTAACCTGAGGGACCACCGGCTCAACCACAGAAATCTGCTCGAACTCCCGAGTCTGCTCCACGGTGTGCTCTTCAGGCTGTATGCTAACCTGCTGCTGGATTTGTGGAGATTTTATTTCAACCTGGGGGGCAGGAGGAATTTCGATCTTTTCGCCCCGCCAGGGCATCAATTTCGATTTGAGGTAATCCAGAATACTCGGTTCGTTCATACTTTTTGGGCAACGTAGAAGGTGTAAGATCCCCTAGGCTGCTGGCTGGGTTCATCGTAGGCAGGCCTGACGATGGCTCGGGTGAGCGCCAGGTTCCAATCCGACCGGCTGAGGATCCAACGGCCGAAGACGGCATGGGAGACCAGCGATGGCAGACCCAAGTAATGGCCCCATTCGAGGATGTGCAGCGCTTGAGGAGAGAAATAATGCCACCATTTTTCTATACGAAACCCGGCGGATTTCAAGCGGGCGTCCCACACCTCGGGACTATCGCAGTGCTGGTGGCGAGAGATGCGGTTGAAAAAGGAACGGTATCCGTCACCGATGCCCTTCAGGCCAAGGCGGTCGAAGAAGCTGGAGACAGAGAGGTTTGACAGGAAATAATGGTTCGGCACGCAGAATAGAAACGGGGCGCCCGGCTTCAATACCCGGCCGATCTCGCACACCACCGCATCCACGTCGGGAATATGTTCGAGCACCGAATTGCTGATAGCGCTGGCAAAATAACCGTCCTCAAAGGGCAGACGGTCGCCGTACCCCTGGACGACGAGGCGGTAGCCTCCCCTTTTCCCGGCCTGGCGCACCGGCCCGGTCCAGGGATCGACGCCCGCATCCAGGGGATGGTCGAAGGCGATGGTGGCGAAATGGCCGTCGCCGCAGCCCAGGTCGAGGACCGGACCCGGAAGCTCGAAATCCTGGTAGAACCGGCATTCGACCGCCCGCAGTACGGCCCGGAAGTACGGCATATCCCGCAGTTGGAGCCCGAGGAAATCCTTGGAAGGGGTCCCATTTCCATTCATAAAGGTTAATTATATCTTTCTATGGTAAAGAGAGTCTTAATTACCTTACTGCAACGCTTCGTGCAGCTCGGCAAACAATTTCTCGTACTCGACGGCGATCGTGTCTGGAAGGTAACGTTGGGTGATCGCCTGAGCGTCCAGGTGGTAAGCCTGGGGATCGCCCAGGATGGCAAGCATTGCCTCCGCCAGGGCGGCTGCATCGCCGATGGGAATGATCTTGCCCATGGCATGCTGCTTCACCGGCTGGCGCACGCCCGGCAGGTCCGAGGCGACGGTCGGGACGCCGTTCATCATGGCTTCGATCTGCACCAGGCCGAAGGCTTCGGTTGAATTCAGGCTGGGGAGGACCAGCAAATCCACGTTGGGGTAAAAAGCCGCCAGTTGGGCCGCGCTTAACGGGCCCAGGAACTGCCAGTTGCCGCGCTGCTTGAAATCCAGGATCGCGGGGGAAAGGCGCCGGTAATAGTCTTCCTCGCCGTAGATGTTCTGGTAAGGGCCGGCAAATTGGACCAGGGCCTGGGGATAGGCTTCCAGGATGCGCGGCAGCGCATTGAGCAGGACTTCAACCCCTTTTTCGGTGGCAAAGCGCGAGACCATGGCAATCACCGGGCGGTGGTTTTGTAGGTTGTGCTGGTGCTGGAAGGCCGCAATCTCGGCGGCAGAAACGGCTGGCAGCTCGACCGGGGGCGGTATAACCTGGAGTTTATGCAGGTAACGGTTCAGGTAGTTTGAATTTTCGGCGTAGTCCCGGGTATAGGTCACAATGCGGTGGCAGGCCAGCGCAGCCAGGTTGTTCATCACGCGCACGGCCTGGTTGGCGGTCCACGCCAGAAGGCCCGGCGGCATAAGCAGGTCGCAGTGGTAGGTGATGACCGTCGGCTTCTTGAGCAGGCGACCGCGCAGGGCAACGCCGGCGGCGTCGAACTGGGGCAGGTGGAGCTGGATGACGTCGTTTTCGGCCACCAGCTTGCTCGCCAGGGCGCCAAACGTGGGCATGACGACGCCCTTGCTCAGCCGGAACAGGACCGGGGCGCGCACGATGCGCACCCCTTCGCGGATTTCATCCTCAGGCAGGTTCGGATCGTAACGGGAGGTCAGTACGGTGACGATGTGGCCGCGGCGCGCCCAGGCTTTGGCCAGGCGCTCGGCATAGATGGTCAGCCCGCTGATGTGCGGGCGATAATACGTCAGGACAACCAGGATGCGCATGGACTAGAACAATTTACGGTTGGCGTTAACCCAATCGAACAGGCGCTGGATGCCCTCGGCAACGCCGATGCGCGGTTTCCATCCCAATTCTGCCTGGGCTTTACGAATGTCAGAAATGTAGACTTTTTGATCGCCGGGGCGCCAATCGCCGCGGTTGACCTTGACGGAATGACCGACCATTTTTTCGAGCATGGGGCAAAACTCGTCCCAAATTGAAAGGGTCTTGTCCGCTCCGCCGCCGATGTTGTAGACCTGCCCGGCAGCCTTGTCGATTTTATCCAGGGCGGCATCGTAGGCGTCCAAAAGGTCCTCGACAAACAGGATGTCGCGCACCTGCTTGCCATCGCCGTAAATGGAGATGGGCCGGCCGGTTATGGCGGCAATGATGAACCAGGCTACCCAGCCCTGGTCCTCCACCCCGAACTGGCGGGTGCCGTAGATGCAGCTCTGGCGGAAGACCACACTGGGGATGTCGTACATGCGAAAATAATCGCGTACGTACTGGTCGCCGGTGCCTTTGGAACACCCGTAAGGCGAATGGAAGTCGAGGGGCTGGGTCTCAGGCGCGCCGAGCGGCAGGGAGGCGTAGGTATAGCGCGTGGGCTGCTCCACAACCTGGACCTCGTCCATGCCGCCGTAGACTTTATTCGTGGAGGCGTACAGGACGATGGGGCAGCGCCGGGCAGCTCGGGCAGCTTCCATAACATTAAAAGTGCCCAGGGCGTTGATTTCGAAATCCTCACGCGGCTTAGAAACCGAAGTTGTCACTGCTACCTGGGCCGCCAGGTGGACGATCACGGCGGCCTCGCGGGCGGCATCCTGGACGGCTTTGGCGTCGCGCACGTCGCCATTGATCAGCTTGAAGGCGTTGTCGCCATACGTTTCGCGCAGCCATTCCAGGTTGAGGCGCGAGCCGGCCCGCGACAGGTTATCGAAGATGGTCACCTGCTCGCCGCGCTGGAGCAGCCGCGAGACGTAATTCGAGCCGATAAATCCGGAACCACCGGTGACTAGAAATTTTCGTGCCATGAACTACTCCGTTGGGGTCGATCTTTGGATTTGAATGTCCGAAAACAGCGTGCTGAGGGACTGGCGCTCGCGCATCAGGCCCCAGAAGCCGAATACACCGGAAACCGCAAAGGTGATAAAGTGGACCACGATAGCGTACGCCAGGGCGACCGATTGGGTAAATCCGAGGATGCTCAAGGCGATAACCATTGTGCCCTCATAAATGCCCAGGCCTGAAGGCGCCGAAGGGATCGCCAGGCCCAGCGCCAGGAGCGAATCAGCAAACAAGGCCCACCAGAGCGGCGCCTGCGGGGCAATGGCTAGGAGCATAACGTAGTACACCGAAAGCCAGAACACCCAGGTGAATCCCAGCCAGAACATGCTCAACAGGAACTGGCGCAGGTTGGTGAGCGCGCCCAGGCCATCCAGGAGCGAATCGATTTGCGGCAGCACCAGGCGGCTGAACAACTTCCAGCGGCCGCCGATCTTTTCGGCGATTTCGTGCACCTTGCTGCTGTAGCGGGCCATCAGGTACAGGACGGCGAAGAGGGCAAACATCAATGCCAGCGTCGCCAGGCCCACTGGGCGAGCCCAATCCAACCCGAGGGCAAGCGGCAATGTAGAAAGCAGGATCGTGGCGGCGACGATCAGGTCGAAGGCGCGCTCGATGATGATCGACGATAAAACGTGGAACGGGCTGACCTTGATGGCTTTTCCCATGAAGACCGCCCGGCCGATTTCGCCGGCGCGCAGTGGGAAAATATTGTTCAGCAGGTATCCCTGGGCGATGATGAAGAAGCTGGTGATCACCGAGGGCTTGTTTGCCAGCAAGGATTTCCAGGCGACGGCGCGCACCATCATCGACACGGCAGAGATGACCACCGCCAGGATGATGTAGATGGGCTGGATGGTGCTGAACGCAGCCAGCAGGTCCTTCCACGAGGCCAGGTTGAACACCAATACGAGGGCGACCACGCTGATCAGGACACCCGGCAGCCAGCGGCGCGCATTCCCCCACATGGATTGTTGTTTCGGCTGACTCATTCTTCCTCCAGGCGCAGAATCGCCATGAAGGCTTCCTGGGGAATTTCGACGCTTCCCACCATCTTCATACGTTTCTTGCCGCGTTTCTGTTTTTCGAGCAGTTTTTTCTTGCGGGTGATGTCGCCACCGTAGCATTTCGCCAGTACGTCCTTGCGCACGGCCTTGACCTTGGCGCTGGAAATGATCCGCCCGGCGGCTTGCGCCTGCACGGGGACGTCGAAGAGCTGCCGTGGGATGATATCCTTCAGCTTGGTGACCAGGCGCTGGCCCTTGTGGTAAGCATCCTCGCGGTGGACGATGGCTGCCAGGGCGTCGACGGGATCGCCGTTGATGAGCACGTCCAGGCGTACCAAATTGCTCACCCGGTAGCCGGCGAACTGGTAATCCATTGAAGCATAACCGCGGCTGCGGGACTTCAAATCGTCGAAGAAATCGACGATAATTTCAGCCAGCGGGACTTCAAAATTGAGCTGGACTCGGTCCGGGGCGGGGTAATCCTGGTCGATGAAACTGCCGCGGCGCTTGTTGACCAGGTCCATGATCGTGCCGTAATATTCGGTGGGGGTGATGATCTGCAGCTTCATCCACGGCTCGCGAATCTCGCGGATCTGGGCTTCTTCCGGGAGGTCGACCGGTGAATCGACAATGGAAACGTTGCCGGCCAGGTCGAGGACTTCGTAGGCCACCGAGGGGGCGGTGACGACGATATCCAGATCGTACTCGCGCTCGAGACGTTCCTGAATGATCTCCATGTGGAACAGGCCGAGAAAGCCGCAGCGGAAGCCGAAGTTGAGCGCCTGCGAGGTCTCGGGCTCGTATACCAGGGAGGCGTCGTTGAGCTGGAGCTTCTCGATGGCTTCCTTCAAATCGCCGTAATCCTCGCCCTCCACCGGGTAGATGCCGGCGAACACCATCGGCTTGACCTTCAGGTAGCCGGGCAGCGGGTGCGGGGCGGGATGGGCCGCCAGGGTGATCGTGTCGCCGACGCGCGATTCGGACACGGTCTTCAAGCCGGTGGCCACGTAGCCCACGTCGCCGGCGCTGAGCAGGTCGATGGCGCGCATGCCCGGCGAGAAAACGCCGATTTCTACCGGGCGAACTTCGATGCCGGTGGCCATCATCAGCAGGTTGTCGGTCGGGTGGATTTCGCCATCCATCACGCGCACGTAGGCGACCACACCCTTGTACGAGTCGTAATGCGAATCGAAGATCAAGGCCTGCAAGGGAAGGCTCGGGTCGCCCTTGGGCGGCGGCACCAGGCGCACGATGGATTCGAGCAGCAGGTCGACGTTCGTGCCGTCCTTGGCAGAGATGCGCAGGATTTGGTCCGGCGGCGTGCCGAGCAAATTGTTGAGGTCCTGGGCAACCACATCCGGCTGTGCGGAGGGAAGATCGATCTTGTTGATCACCGGGATGATCACCAGGTTCGAATCGAGCGCCAGGTAAAGGTTGGCTAACGTCTGGGCTTCGATGCCCTGGGTAGCGTCCACGATCAACAGGGCGCCCTCGCAGGCCGCCAGGGNNCCCGGGCGTGTCGATCAGGTTCAATTCGTAGGTCTTGCCGTCTTTGGCCAGGTAATTCATGCGCACGGCCGAGGCCTTAATCGTGACGCCCTTCTCGCGCTCCAGGTCCATCGTATCTAGGATCTGCTCGGTGGTGTCCCGGTCGGAGATGGTGCCGGTTAAATGCAAAAGTCGATCCGCCAGGGTGGATTTACCGTGATCGATATGGGCGATTATGCAAAAGTTGCG
>DBMK01000061.1 GCA_002298885.1 Anaerolineaceae bacterium UBA700 | reverse complement strand
TAGTCTAAACTACAAGTAATTCGTGGATAGGTTTTAAACTGTAAACTGTCAACTGTAAACTATAAACTGTCAACTTCTTCTCGCTATTGCCGCCATGATGATGCTCAGGATGTAAATCCCGATCAGGGGCAGCATCAGCAGCATCATGTTGATCGGGTCGGCGGTGGGGGTGATGACCGCGGCGGCGACGGCAATGATGATAATGGCGTAGCGCCAGCCGTGAAGGAGCAGGCGCGCCGAGACGATCCTCAGCTTGGCCAGCAGGAACATCACAATCGGCATCTCGAAGCTGACCCCCACCCAGAACATCAGGCTGGTGACGAACTGGACGTAGGTTGAGAGGCGCGGGGTGGTCTTGATGCCCAGGAAGTTGGTCAGGAAGGGCAGGGCCGCCGGCAGCATGACGAAGAAGGTGAAAGCCACCCCAGCTACGAACATGATCGTGGCAAAGGGGATGAAGATGTAGACCCAGCGCTTTTCCGAGCCGGTCAGGCCGGGGGCAATGAAGGCCATCAGCTCGTAGAGCAGGACCGGCAGCGAAAGGATGAAGCCGCTAAGCAGCGAGACGCGCATGAACACGCCCAGGTTCTCGGTGACCTCGATCGAGAGCAGCTTGTCGACCCCGCCAACGGGGCCGGCGAGGACGGTGATGAGGTAGGGTGTCAGGTTGAAGGTGGCGACGCAAGCTACAATGAAGCCGAGCAACGCGATAAACAGCCGCTTGCGCAGCTCATTGATATGCTCCCACAGGCTCATCGTTTTTTCTTCCTCGGCCGCGGGCTCTTCCCGGGGGATGGAATGTTCTCCAGCCATGGTGAAACATTATAATCCCAAAGTTAAATGGATGCATCTGTGCCCCAAAGCGCAGCCGCAGGCGCGCTTTGGGGGCACTTGTGCGCTCTTTTCGGTGGGCGCCTTTGTGAATTCTGATAGAATTAGGATCAGGGATGAAAATGACTACGCTGTCATTAAACCCCATGCGGCGAAACTTATTTCCGAGGAGACAGCATGCCACAGATTTTGGAAGATATCTATGAAAGCATCTTGAACGGCCAGCAGAAGGTGACGGTGGAGAAGGTGACCCAGGCGCTGGCGGAGGGGATCGAACCTGGCGCCATCCTCAACGAGGGGATGGTGAAGGCCATGGCCGAGGTGGGGCGGCTGTTTGAGGAGGGCGAATATTTCGTGCCGGAGATGCTGATCGCGGCGCGGGCCATGCAGAGCGGGCTGGCCGTGCTCAAGCCGCGCCTGGTGCAGGCCCATTTCCAGCCCATCGCCCGGGTGGCGGCCGGTACGGTGAAGGGCGACCTGCACGACATCGGCAAGAACCTGGTGTGCATGATGCTGGAGGGGGCCTCGTTCGAGATCGTCGACCTGGGGACGGACGTGGCGCCGGAGAAGTTCGTGGCGGCGGTAAAAGAGAAGGGCGCCAACGTGATCTGCATGTCGGCCCTGCTGACCACCACCATGCCCAACATGCGCACCACGCTGGAGGCGCTGCGCGCCGCCGGGGTGCGCGACCAGGTGAAGGTGATGGTGGGCGGCGCGCCGGTGACCGAGGGCTTTGCCCGCGAGATCGGCGCCGACGGCTATGCCCCCGACGCCAGCCGCGCCGTGGCGTTAGCAAGGCAGTTAACAGTTCACAGTTGATAGTTTACAGTTTAACCACGAATTACACGAATGGAAGCGAATGAGCGCTAATGGTTTTTATAAGGTTTCTTATTCGTGCCAATTCGTCTCAATTAGCGTAATTCGCGGATAAGGTTTTGACTGTAAACTGTGAACTGTAAACTCAAAGAGGGTGAAATGTCTAAATTTCTCGAGCGTTTAAGGGAAGGTGAGGTGCTGGTGGCGGATGGGGCGACCGGCACCAATTTGCAGCAGCGCGGGCTGGAGCGGGGCGCTTCGGCGGAGGTATGGGTGCTGGAACGGCCGGAGGAGATCGTGCGGCTGCACCGCGATTTCATTGCCGCCGGGGCCAACATCATCCTGACCGCCAGCTTCGGCGCCACGCCGGTCCGCCTGGATGCCGGCGGCGCCGGTCTGGGGTCACGTGCCGCCGAGATCAACCGGCGGGCGGTGGATCTGGCCCGCCAGGCGGCAGCCGGCACGGGCGTTCTGGTGGCGGGCTCCATAGGCCCCACCGGGCAGCTCCTCAAGCCGTTCGGCCCGTTGGACGAGGCCGGGGCGGAGCGAGCCTTCGGCGAGCAGGCCCGCGCCCTGGCATCCGCCGGAGTCGACCTGCTGGTGGTGGAGACCCAGTTCGACCTGTCCGAGGCGCGCATTGCCCTGCGGGCAGCGCGGGGGGCGGCCAACGGCCTGCCGCTGGTGTGCTCGTTCAGCTACGACCGCGGCACGCGCACCATGATGGGCGTCAAGCCGTCGCAGATGGCCGGCGAGTTGGATGGGCTGGCGGACGTGTTGGGGATCAACTGCGGGCGCAGCCTGGAGGATAATTTGAAGGCGCTGCACGAGCTGTGTGCCGCCACGACCCTGCCGGTGTGGTTCAAGCCCAACGCCGGGCTGCCCCAGGTGGACGAGCTGGGCAATTCGGCTTACGCCGTGACCCCCGAGCAGATGGGCGCCCAGGCGCCCGAGTGGGTGCAGGCCGGCGCCCGGGTCATCGGCGGCTGCTGCGGCACCAGCCCGGAACACCTGCGGGAGATAGCGAATAAAGTTCACAGTTTACAGTAATCAGTTTACAGTTTACAGTAAACAGTTTACAGTTTGAAGATTATCCGCGAATTACACGAATGGAAGCGAAAAAAACACAAAGGTTTTTTTAAAGGTTCTTATTCGTGCCAATTCGTCTCCATTAGCGTAATTCGTGGACAGGTTTTAAACTGTAAACTGTGAACTGTAAACTTCAGCGGAGCTCTCTACGTGCCTAAATTAACGATCGATCTCCAGCCCATCGGGCGCAGGATAGAGGTGGAGGCGGGGACGAGCCTGCTCGAGGCAGCCCAGCAGGCAGGGGTGGACCTGGTTGCGGCCTGCGGCGGGATTGGCATCTGCGGAACGTGCCGGGTGCGCCCGCTGGAAGGCGATTTCAACCCGCCGACGCCGGCCGAGGAGGAGCAGCTCGAGCCCGCCCAGCGCGCCGCCGGCGACCGCCTGGCCTGCCAGGCCGCGCCGCGCCGCGACGCCCGGATCGAGATTCCCGCGGAGAGCCTGCTCGTGGCGCAGAAGATCCAGCTAGACGGGCGCGAGGTGGCCGTGGCCCTGCAGCCGGCGGTGTCGGCGCTGGACCTGGAACTGAAGCCGGCGGCGCTGGACGATCTGCGCGCCGATTTGCGCCGGGTGGAGGAGAGCATCCCCCCGGCTGCTGGTATTGGGGCGGGCGATGCAAAAATATCGGGCGACCTGGCCGCCCTGGAGCAGCTATCGCAGGAGCTGCGCAGAAATAATTGGCGGGTGCGCCTGGCGCTGCGCGACGCCGCCGGGCGGTCCCACGGGGATGCTTCGCGATCCCACGGGGGCGCTTCGCGGCGCGAACTGGCAGGCGTCTTTGCTCCCCGCACGCCGCTGCTGGGGCTGGCGGTGGACCTGGGCTCGACCAAGCTGGCGGCTTACCTGGTGGACCTGGAGACGGGCGCTACCCTGGCCCAGGCCGGGGTGATGAACCCGCAGATTGCCTTCGGCGAGGATGTGATCAACCGCATCGCCTTCGCCAACAAGAGCGAGGCCAACCGACGCCTGCTGCAGACCCGCGTCGTCGAGGCGCTCAACCAGGCCGCGGCCGGGCTGTGTGCCCGCGCCGTCGAGACCGGGCGCCTTCCGGCCGCCGCCCCGGGACAGATTGTGGAGGCCGTGGTGGTGGGCAACACCGCTATGCATCATTTCTTCACCCACCTGCCGGTGGCGCAGTTGGGGGCGGCGCCCTATGTGGCTGCGGTGAGCGGTGCCCTGGAGCCGCGGGCGGCCGAGCTGGGGCTGGAATTTGCCCCCGGGGCGCGGGTGTACCTGCCGGCCAACATCGCCGGCTATGTGGGCGGGGATCACACCGCCGCACTGCTGGCCACGCGCTCTTTCCCCGCCCAGCAGCCTGCCGAAGGTGCGGTGCGGCGCGTGCTGGTGGACATCGGCACCAACACCGAGATCAGCCTGACGATCGACGGGCAGATTTACTGCTGCTCGACCGCCTCGGGGCCGGCCTTCGAGGGGGCCCACATCCACGACGGGATGCGCGCTGCGCCGGGGGCCATCGAAAAGGTGCACATTAAAGGAGATTCTGGCGGGTATGCGGTGCAGGTGGCAACGATCGGCGGGCTGGCGCCGGTGGGTATCTGCGGCTCGGGCATCCTGCAGGGGGTGGCGCAGATGCTGGAGGCCGGGCTGATCGACCGGCGCGGAACGCTGCGCAAGGAAGCTCCTGGAATGCGCATAGCCAATAATGAATCGGAAAATGGGGCCAAAAACAAGGGGGTAGAGTTCGTGCTGGTTCCGGCGGCCCGCAGCGGGCACGGGCGCGACGTGGTGATCACCCGCCGCGACGTGAACGAGATCCAACTGGCCAAGGGCGCCATCCGGGCCGGCATCGAGATCATGCTGCGCAAGGGCGGCATCGCCGCCAGTGATGTGCAGGAGTGGGTCATTGCTGGGGCGTTCGGCACCTACCTGGACCTGGCCAGCGCCGTGCGGGTGGGCATGTTCCCCGCCGCGCCGCTGGAGCGCTTCCACCAGGTGGGCAACGCCGCCGGCATGGGGGCCAAGCAGATGCTGCTCTCCGTGTCCGCCCGCGCCGAGGCAGCCCGCTTGGCTGCCTCGGCCCACTATGTTGAGCTGACCGTGGAACCGGAGTTCACCACGGAGTTTATGCAGGCAATGTATCTATAAATGACCCAGGGGATGTGAGTTATGCAAATTGTACAGCCAGAGAGTGTGGGAATCAGCTCGGTCCGCTTGCAGCGGCTGAGCCGGGCGATGCAGCAGTACGTCGACAGCGGGATTTTTGCCGGGATGGTTACCCTGGTGGCGCGCCGCGGGCAGGTGGCCTACCTGGAGGCCTTCGGCTGGCAGGAGAAGGAGACGGGCCGGCCGATGGCGCTCGACACCATCTTCCGCATCCACTCCATGACCAAGCCCATCACCACCGCCGCGCTGATGATGCTGGTTGAAGAGGGCAAGCTCCGCCTCTCGGACCCGCTGACACGCTACATCCCCGAGTTCAAGGACCTCAAGGTGATGACGCCGCGCGGCAGCGATTACGACCTGGCGTCGCTCTCCCGTGAAATAACCATCCACGACCTGGCCACCCATACGGCCGGGTTCAGCTACGGCTTCGACGCCCAGTCGGCCCTGGATGCGCTCTACCGTAAAACGCTCGAGCGCCTGGACCGTGAGGTGGAGCCGGTGCTGGAAAAAAGGATCCTGGCCTTCGCCCAGGCCGGGCTGCCGCTGGCCTTTCAGCCTGGCACGGCCTTCCGCTACAGCATCGCGACCGACATTTTAGGCTACGTTATCCAGTTGGCCGCCGGGCAGCCGTTCGAGGACTTTTTGCAGGAACGCATTTTCGACCCGCTGGGGATGGAGGATACCGGCTTCTGGGTGCCGCCTCAAAAGGCGGACCGCCTGGCGGCGGTTTACGGGCCGGCCAAGGACGGCGGCCTGCGGGCCGTCGAGCCGGCGGCCGGCAGCGCTTACACCCGCCCGACGCGCAATCCATCCGGCGGGGGCGGGCTGGTTTCAACCGCCGCCGATTATTTCCGCTTTGGGCAGATGCTGCTGAACGGCGGCCGGATGGAAGGGGTACGCCTGCTGGGGCGCAAAACGGTGGAATGGATGCTGCAGAACCACCTGCCCGACGGCGTTTACCGCCCGGGTGGGCCGGGGGAAGGCTTCGGGCTGGGCGGGGCGGTGCTGCTGCGCCCGGGGCTCTCGCACCGGCCCGGCTCGCCCGGCAAATTTGGCTGGGGCGGCGCGGCCAACACCGAATGGTGGATCGACCCGGCCGAGGAGCTGCAGTGCCTGCTCCTGCTGCAGTACATGCCGCCCTTCACCATCCCCATCGTGGAGGACTTTAACCAACTGGCGTACCAGGCGTTGGAATAAACCCCGGTTTACAGAAAATCGATGATATCTTCCAGGCCCCCGCGCCCCAAAATATCGCGCGCCCTTTGGATGGAAATTTGCTCCACATGCCCAAGGACTGCCTCCCGGTCGGATTCGCTTGAATCCAGGAGCCTGATGGCATGCTGCCACACCTCTTCGCGCCAATCGGAAATCAATAAAGACGTCATCCATTCATCGATAGGCCCCAGCACTTTATCTACCAGGCGGAACTCGGGCTCGTAGCGGTCGATAATCTGGTCCTGCACGGCATTAATGGTGTGGTAAATAACGTCGTTCACGTGGCAGTGATCGCGGTAGCGCATTTTACGCTGGTCCGGGGTTAATTGCTGCCATTCGGGGGCCAGGATGGCCGTTAAGGCCAGCACCAGGTCGTAGTTGATGTGGGCGTTTACCCCCAGGACCAGGTTTTGCAGCACGTTGGTCTTTGGGTTGCCGGCGGCCTTGAAGGCAATCCGCCAGGGGGTTGGGGGCGCGGATGGCTCGCCGTCGTACGCCTCCAGGGCGTGGAAATAGTACTCGGCGAAGTTCTCCATCAGGGTATTGACCCAGGCCACGTCCTCGAAATCGTTGGCTTCGATGGCGGCGATGATATTTTGGGTCATCATTTTGTAGCAGCTCAGGAAGATGAGGCGCCGGTCATTATCCGCCTCCCAGCCCTCCAACAGCCCGGTCATTTTTGCCAAAGCGACGTCTTTCTCGATCATCCAAGCGCCTCGCGTAAGATGCAAACGGATATATTTTATATAAATTATACCAATATTTATAACTGGAAATATAGGTTTGCGATCCCCCTGGCTTAGAAAAATAAGCCGTCCGGCTTAGTCTAATAACCCGCCTGATGTCCGATGAAAACGACGAGCCTTTCAGATAGACTATTGGAAATGCACATCAAAACAAACTGAAGCTCAGAATGGGTTTGGTTAATAATTATGGCAGACATGGAGATGAATATCTTAATTGGTGATGCGCAGCCGCGGGTCCGGTTCGGCCTGCGTCTCTTGCTGGAACAGCAGCCGGGCTGGCGGGTCGACGGAGAGGCAGAGGATGCACAGGCGCTGCTCGCTCACATCCTTGGCGGCTGCCCCGACCTGGTTCTGCTGGACTGGGAGTTGCCCGGAATGCCTGCGGCGGAATTGCTAACCGCGATCCGCAAGGCCTGCCCCCACTTGAAGGTTGTCTTCATGAGCAGCAGAGACGAGCTTCGCCATGCAGCGCTGCAATCCGGCGCGGATTTATTTGCCTACAAGGCTGACCCCCCCGAAAAACTCCTTGGGCTGATCCGGGAACTGGCTGAGGCTAAAGCCTGATAATAAAAATGAGGCGCGCTGGCATCCGAAATCGTTGTCAGCCAGTGCACCGAACCGCTGCTTATTGTATGCTGGAGTCCAGTGTGCTAAGATAATTTCGTAGGGCGGGAGAAAATTGAGAAAGAAATGGCTCGTCCCCCTGTGGCTGATTGGCCTGGTGATCTCTGTCGGATCGCCCACCCATAAGCATATCTCCAGCGGCATAACCCCGGTTTTCGCTGCAACATCCAATACCCCAACAGCACCAAACTTGATTTTCGATTGTTTCTCGGCTGCCGATGGCCTGTCCTTCAGCGAGGTAATGTCCATTTTCCAGGATCAACGGGGCTTCATGTGGTTTGGGACGGGCTACGGGCTCAATCAGTTCGATGGTTTTAATTTTACAATTTACACCCTTGAATCCAGGGCGGATGTTATATCAGGCAATAGTATTTCACGCCTTTATCAGGATCGTAAAGGCGACCTGTGGATCGGTACCAGCGCCGACCTGGTCCGCCTGGATATGAAGACAGGGAAATTCATCCACTACAAGCCTGACGCCGCCAATCCTCAAAGCCTGCTGCCGGGCAGGATCAATACGTTTGGCGAGGACTCTTCTGGGGCCTTATGGATTGGAACAAACGGCGGATTAAACCGCTACGAGCCCGCAACAGAAACGTTTACCCGATATTTACTGGACCAGCCAGTCTTGAGTTTCCTGGTTGACAGGCAAGGAGGAACCTGGCTCGGGACAGCCTATGGAGTACTGTATTTCATTGTCGGCGCGTTAGAACAAGAGAATCCTGTAATGTACCGGATTGTTCCTGCGGATCAGGACATCAGGGGTGGAAATATCGTCAATACGCTCTTTGAGGACCGGCAGGGCGCGCTGTGGGCGGGCACCCAGTTTGGCGGGCTAAACCGGCTCGATCGTACGTCGGGCCAGTTCACCCGTTTCTTATCCAATCCGGATGACCCCTACAGTTTGAGCAACAATCGTGTATGGTCTATCAGGGAGGACGATCAAGGCCGGTTATGGATTGGGACCCTGGATGGCTTGAATCTATTCGATCGACCAACGGGCCGCTTCTTTCGTTACTACAATAACCCTGACGACCCGCACAGCCTGAGCAACGACACGGTGTGGGACATCTATCAGGATCGATCCGGCGTTGTCTGGTTTGGCACAGATGGCGGGATCTGCAAGGTTAATGACGTTGCCAGCCGCTTCACCCACTATCAGCAGAGGCCAAACCCGGGGGGAGTACAACCCGGAAATCTGCCTGGCCTGAGCGATAATATTATCCTGGCTGTTTATCAGGACAGGCACGGCATCCTGTGGGTGGGCACATCCCGGGGCGGACTCAACCGACTGGACCGCATTACCGGCAGCGTGAAGATTTACCAGCATGACCCTGCCGATCCTGACAGCCTTAGCTTTGGCCAGGTGAATGTCATTTATGAGGATCGAGCCGGAACGCTTTGGGTCGGAACGGACAGCGGTCTGGATCGCTTCAACCCGCAAACTGAGACATTTGAATTTGAATCTGACGAAGCATGGGGCTCGGTAGGATCTATTGCTGAAGACCAGCAGGGCAATCTGTGGGTTGGATACTGGACGGGAATCAGGCGCCGCGAGCCAGGCACCTCATCTTTCACCCCGCCCCAAAACTCTGGGGATTTACCAACCATAGGACGGATTCAAGCGATCTATGCGGATCGAATGGGGGCGGTTTGGATCAGCAGCCAAAATAACGGCCTCTTCCGGCTGCACCCGGCAATAGAAGGTGAATCAGCACCCAGGCTCATCCATTTTCCACAGGACCCCGATGATCCAAAGAGCCCAGGAGTCGGCCCGGTGTTATCCTTTTTCGAAGATTCCCAGGGCATCTTGTGGATGGGCAGCATTGAGGATGGGCTGGTGCGTTTTGACCGGGATTCCCAGACTTTTACCCATTACATCCCGGCCATCAGCCCGGCCAGGTACGTCTTTTGCGTTCAGGGTGATGCGCAGGGCTTCCTGTGGGTGAACACCAAGCTGGGCCTGGCGCGTTTTGACCCCCGTAGCGAGACATTCATATATTTTGATGCCCGTGATGGCCTGGAGGCTGGTGTAGGTTTCCGCTGTTTTCAGAATGAACAGGGTGAAATGTTCTTCACCAGTTGGTCGGGGCTCAATACCTTTTTTCCGGACCAGATCATTGACAATCCCACCCCACCGGCGGTAGTGATCACTGCACTCAATCTAAAAAACCAAGCGCTGCGCACCGACTTGCTCCTGGATGAGCAAATTACACTGTCCTATCAGGAAAACTATCTTTCCTTTGATTTCGTCGCCCTGGATTACACCGCTCCCGCTAAAAACCAGTATGCCTACAAAATGGAGGGGCTCGATGCGGGTTGGATCGAAGCCGGCACGCGCCGGCACGCCGACTACCCGGACCTCAGGCCGGGTACCTATACTTTCCGCGTGAAAGCTTCAAATAACAGTGGGGTCTGGAATGAGACTGGCACGGCGGTGCACATCACCATCACGCCTCCCTTCTGGCAGACTTGGTGGTTCCTCGGGCTGCTGGGGTTGGCGCTGGTGGGGGTTGTCGCTGGGGGTATCCGGCTGCGCCTCAATGGCCTGGAAGCGCGCAGCCGTGACCTGGAGCAGCAGGTCAGTGAAAGGACCGGCGCCCTCGAGCAAAAGACAATTGAGACCGAGCGCCGGCGCCAGGAGCTGGAGGCGCTCCTAAGCGCCGACGACCGCATGCAGCATTACCTGCACCTTGACCAGGTCTTGCAGGCCCTGGTCGATGTGGCGGTAGATATCCTGTGCGCCGATAAAAGTGCGGTCTTCTGGTGGGATGAAAAACGGGAAAAGCTGGTCACACGCGTGGCGCGCGGCTTTAACCCCCAGACGATCCGAGAGGTCCAATTTACGCCGGGCGAAGGAATTGTTGCAGAGGTCGTTCGAAGCGGCGCGCCCGTGCTGGTTGAAGATGGCCTTACTGACCCACGCCGCGACCTGGAAAATCCACAAAATGTAAAGTTTGCAGAGGACGAAGGCATCCGTTCGTTTATGTTTTCTCCGATCACTATCGGTGAAGAAGTCCTGGGCGTCTTCAACGTAAGTTTCGAAAAACCGCACGCGGCCGGCGAAGGGGAGCTGCGGCTTTTCCAGGCCTTGGCCCAGCGCGCAGCGCTGCAGATTGAAAACGCTCACCTCTACGAACAATCCCAGGAGCTGGCTGTGCTCGAAGAGCGCAGCCGCCTGGCCAGGGAGCTCCACGACGCAGTCACCCAGACCCTTTTCTCAGCCAGCCTGGTAGCTGAGGCGCTGCCGGCCACCTGGGAAAAAGACCCCCAGGCAGGACGCGGGCTGCTGCAAGAGCTGCGAGGCCTGAGCCGCGGAGCACTGGCCGAGATGCGCACGCTGCTTTTGGAACTGCGTCCGGCGGCCCTGGTGGAAACCCACCTGGAAGATCTGCTCCGCCAGTTGGGTGAAGCCGCCAGCGGGCGAGAGGGCATCCCGGTGAATGTCGTTGTGGAAGGTGAAGGGACTTTGCCGCCCGAGGTACATGTTGGCCTGTACCGGATTGCCCAAGAAGCGCTGAACAATGTCGTCAAGCATGCGCGAGCCAGCCAGGTAAGCATCAGGCTGTGCTATTCCTGTGCAGATCAGGATGAAGCTCGCCAGGGTCGCGCCCAGGGTGTTCTGCTTTCGATCGTCGATAACGGGCGGGGGTTTGATGTCGCTCAGGCGCCGCATAACCGCCTGGGATTGGGAATCATGCAGGAACGGGCTCAGGCCATCGGCGCACAGTTTTGGATTGACAGCCATCCTGGAGAGGGGACCCGGGTGACAGTTTTCTGGGAGCAGAGGTCAGCAGCGGAGGGAAAATGAACGGGTCGCAGGCAGTACGCGTGATTATCGTTGACGACCATGGCATGGTACGCAAAGGATTGACGGCTTATTTGAATAACCGGCCGGATATGATCGTGGTTGGCGAAGGGCGGGATGGGCGCGAGGCGGTCAACCTGTGTGAGCAACTGCATCCGGATGTGATCTTGATGGACCTGGTAATGCCCGAAATGGGCGGGGTGGCCGCCACACACGCCATTCATCAACGCTGGCCAAAGGTGCAGATCATCGCTCTGACCAGCTTCCAGGAAAAAGAGCTGGTTCAGGATGCTTTGCAGGCTGGAGCAATCGGGTACCTGTTGAAGAATGTCACCGGGGACGAGCTCGCCCAGGCGATTTGCCGCGCCTACGCCGGAAAGCCCACGCTTGCCCCAGAGGCCATCCAGGCGCTGATCCAAACCAATGCTGAAGAATCTATCCTGGGTAAGGATTTGACCCGCCGCGAGCTGGAAGTACTGGCTCTGCTGGTCAAAGGGTATAGCAACCCTGACATTGCTGAGAGCCTGGTGGTCAGCCGGGCAACGGTCAAGGTGCACGTCGGTAATATCCTATCCAAATTGAGCGCTTCCAACCGGGCAGAAGCAATTTCGCTGGCTATCCAGCATAAGTTGGTAAAGTAATCCCCGCTGGTCTAAAAAAATAATCCCACTGGCTAACCCAATTTTTCACCAGGTGACCGATGTGCCTGGTGTTTTCTTTTCCTACAATAAGCTCAACGGTACGAGCCGTGACGCGGGACCGGCCTTTACGTCAAAACTCTACAATCGAGTTCAAATGGAGCGAAAAATGAAAACAAAAATTATCTATGCTTTTTGGGGGATGGCGTTCATCCTGGCAGGCGGAGGTCTGTTGGGAGGATCTATTGACTTCGAGCATCTCTCGCAGCAAGTTAAGTTAGGCTTCTTCGCAGTTATCAGCGCTGCTTTCATCCTGACTTACATTCTGGATGGGGTCAGGAAATGGGCCTGGCTCTTCCCGGCCCTGTTCTGCGCCGCCCTGGCCTTGAGCCTGGGGATGGAAATCAGCGGAATGGAAAATTCTCCCGTCGCGGGTGTATCCATCCTGGCCAGCACTGCTCTGCCATTCTACGTTGGTTTTGCCCTGGATCGCAAGCGTTGGGGTTTGCTCATCCCGGCAAACATTCTGGCGGCTTTGACCATCATCATCGCAATTGATGATCGTGTTCAAGGAGGAACCGTCGCCGCGCTGGCCCTTTATGCCGCCGCCTTGCCCTTCCTGGTAATCTACCTCTCTGACCGCAGCAAGCACTGGGCGCTTATCTCAGCCGTGATCCTGGCAGTCGTTGGCACCATGCCCCTGGTCTCTGTTGTCACCTATGAAAACGCGGACCTGACCGGACCAGCCTTTCTGTTCTTGTTTGCCCTGTGTTTCTTCGCCATTTACTTCTGGGCAAAAAATAACTGGTGGGCGGTCATCCCGGGCGGCGCCTTCGCCAGCTTCGGTCTGGTGGCTATCATGGAGACCCTGATCCCGCACGCGGATTATCCTGCGCTTCCCTATACGTGGTCCTTCGGCGTTTACATCTGGGTGCTTTTCCTGGGATTTGCAGCTACTTTTGGGATCCTCTGGCTGCTCCGTAAAAACCAACCCACCGGCTGGGCCAGGTACCCGGCGGCAGGCATGCTGGGTATCGCTGTCCTGGCTTTCATCCTGGGCAGCCGGTTCCAGGAAATGTGGCCGGCTGCGGTGATGATCGTTACCGGAAGTATGCTTCTGGTGACCTTATTTACCCGGAAGAAACTTGCGGCTGGCCAACCGCCGCCCGAAGTCAGGGCGTGAACCGGGCCAGAGGCCGAGTCAAAGCGAAGGGTTGGCCCTGACGCTGGTATGAAAGCACCGGGTGCTCCCCCGCTGGGGAGCACCCGGTATTTTACCTGGTCAACAATGAAGTAAACCCCACGGGCTTAGAAGAATGACCCTGTTGGCCTAATACAAACTTCCCCCAGGTGCCAGATGCGCCCGGGGGATTTTACGCGTAAATTACTAGTAGCGAAGGGAATCTAATGAATACTACTGACCATGTGATCGAGACACACCGCCTGACCAAGGCTTTCAAGGGCGTTCAGGCGCTCAAATCGCTGGACCTGAAGGTCGCCAGGAATTCAATCTGCGGGTTCCTGGGGCCCAACGGGGCTGGGAAAACCACCACGATCAAGCTGATGCTGGGTCTGGCGCGGCCGACCGGGGGCAGCGGTCGGGTCTTTGGCAAGGACATTGAGACCGAAAGCGATGAAATCCGGCGCAGGGTCGGCTACCTGGCTCAGGAACCTCGCTTCTACGAATACATGACGGCCCGCGAAACCCTGCGCTTCACCTCCCGCTTCTTCTACGAGGGGCCCAGGGCGGAGATCGAGAACCGGGTGGCGCAGACCCTGGAGCTGGTGGGATTGGCCGAAAAGGCGGACCGCCCGGTCAGGGGGTTCTCGGGCGGCGAACGACAGCGCCTGGGCATCGCCCAGGCCCAGGTGAACTATCCGGACCTGCTCATCCTGGATGAACCTGCCGCCAGCCTCGACCCGATTGGGCGGCGGGACGTGCTCGAAGTGATGTCCAGGCTGCGCAAGCACACTACTATCTTCTACTCCACCCATATCCTGGACGATGTCCAGCGCGTCAGCGACACGGTCGTCATCCTGAATAAGGGCGCGCTGGTAGCCCAGGGTCCGATCGAGGAGATCCTGGCCTGGGGCCAATCGGCTGCTTTCATCCTGACTGTCAAAGGGGACGCGGCGGCGGTGGAAGCCCGCCTGCGCAGCCAGCCCTGGGTGACCGGCATCGAAACGCTGTCTACGAACGGGAACGTCAGTTGGCGCATCGCGGTCGGCAATCCGGACCTGGCTGAAGCTCAACTGGTGCCTCTGGCGCTGGCCGGAGGGGGCGTCACGGTCTGCGAGTTTGGGCGCAAAGCCCAAAACCTCGAGGACGTTTTTATGAGCATTGTAAAGGAGAGCAACCATGAGCGCTAACCTGTCTATACTGGTTCCGAGCCGCGAGCGCAGCTGGAGGATGGGCCTGGGCAACATGCTGGCCAAGGAGCTGGGTGTATGGTGGCGGACACGCCGGTGGTGGGTGCAGGGCCTGATCGCGCTGCTCCTGCTAAACGGGACGATGGCGTTGAATCTACAGGATGGTGGGAGTGGTGGCAATGCCGCCATAGCCTTCCTGGATATTGCGGCGCTTTGTGTACCTGTTGCCGCCATCAGTCTGGCCCAGGATTCGATCCTGGGGGAGAGGCACTCCGGGACAGCGGCCTGGGTGCTCTCGAAACCCCTCCGGCGACCAGCTTTCATCCTGGCGAAGCTCATTGCAAACGGGCTGGGCTTGTTGGTTATGTGGGTCGTGCTCCCAGGTGCGCTTGCCTATTTCCAGCTCTCAACTGGAAATGGGTTTCAACTGTCGGGGATTGGTTTCGCGGGAGCGGTGGGGCTGATCTACCTCAATCTCTTCTTCTACCTGACGCTTGCGCAAATGCTGGCCACATTTTTCAATGGGAGGGGTCCTGTACTGGGAATCGCCATATTGGTAGCCTGGTCGGGTCCGTTGCAGTTCATCGGAATGGCGATGCAGAAGTATCTTCCGTGGCTGGATATGATCATGCCGTGGAGGCTGGTGATGCCTTTCGGCGACAAGGGGCCGCTGGCCGGATACCTGGCGGTGGGCGAACCGCTGCCTACGATGGTCCCCATCATCGCTACCTTACTGTGGTGTGCGCTGTTTGTCGGAGTAGCCATCTGGCGATTTCGCCGAGAAGAGTTCTAAGAGGATAGCCATCTATTCCCTGGATCGATAGACAGCAGTTTTGCCACTGCGGGTATGTTTTTGCTGGCCCAAAAGGCGCGATAATGGCGGGGGCGTCTCGCTCGACTTGCTGCTGCCGCGGGCAACCCAAAGTCAACTGTGAACAATCACCAGGGAGAGATGGATGGCTGGCATAAGCGATCTAAATCAGTATTTCCGGGAACTTGAAGGGCAGGATAAATTCTCCGGCGTCGTTTTGATCACCCAGGCCAGCCGGGAGGTATTCGCCGGTGCGTACGGTTACGCAAGCCGGGCCTGGAAGATCAAGAATACCCTCGATACACGCTTCGACACCGCATCGATCACCAAATTATTCACGGCGGTAGCCGTCCTCCAATTGATCGATCAAAAACGCCTCACCCTCGATACAGGCGTGATTGATTTCTTGAATTTAGAGGGCACTGCCATTTCCAAAGAAGTAACCGTTTTTCACTTGTTGACCCATAGTTCTGGCATCGGGGACGACGCCGATGAAGAGGCCGGCGAAAGCTATGAGGAGCTATGGAAAACCAAACCCAACTATGCGGTCACCGAGACGGCGGACTTCTTGCCTCAATTTATCCATAAACCGCCCAACTTTCCCCCAGGGCAGGGGTGCCGGTATTGCAACTGCGGATACGTCCTGCTGGGTTTGCTCATTGAAAAAATCAGCGGGATGAAGTACCGCGACTATGTGCGCCAGAACATCTTTGCCCGGGCCGGAATGTCGCGCTCTGATTTTTTCCGCATGGATCGGGTGCACGAAGATGTCGCCGAGGGGTGCGATCCCCTACAAGACGAAGCAGGTCATTTTGCCGGTTGGAAGAAGAATATTTACGCATATCCTCCAATCGGCTCGCCGGACGGCGGGGCGCACGTGACGGCGAGCGATTTAGATCGATTTCTGCGAGCGGTGCGGGCGGGGGAAATCCTTTCGTCCGGGCTGACAGAAGCGTTCTTCATGCCTCAAGTGCGTCATCGCGGGTTGGAGAGTGGGACTGATTTTTATGGCTATGGCCTGGAGTTCTTTGTAGACCCGGCAGGTCAGGTGGTTTCGTGTGAGAAGAGCGGGATTAATGCGGGTGCAAGTGGACTCGTGCGCTATTTTCCAAAACAACACGTCAATGTGGTCCTCCTGTCGAATATGGAAAACGGCGTTTGGGAGCCCGCCCGGAAAGTTAATGAGTTTGTTTTTACATTTGAATAGTCCCATTCCAGATCAGGATGAGGACCATGCCGAATTGGACGGCATCGTAGAGGTAATGAGCAGCGATCAGTTGAAAAATCCGCCCAAAGCGCAGGTACCAGGCGGCCATGATCAACCCGTTGAGCGTCACCGAGACGGCTCCTGCTGGGCCTTGATACAGGTGGACCAGGCCAAACAACACCGCCGAAAGCACCACCCCGACCCCCAGCCAGAGCTTTGCCGAGGATAGCTTCATCCAACGGGTGATGAAAAATACCCGGCTTAGCTCTTCGAAGCCTGCCACGCCGATCAACAAGGCCGGGCCGAGGAACAGGACCAGAAAAAGGGGGTTTGTTGCCAGCTCAGCGAACAGATTGCCTAGACCGCTCTGGCTGGCTGAGGCGCGTTGGAAGTATTGGCCGATCGCGGGGTCCAGGGCGTACTTTGCCAGCAGCGTCAGCCCAACCAGCACGCCGCCGCCCAGGAGGTCCTTCCACCAGGCGCTGGATTTCAAATTGAGCGCTTTGGGCGTTTCGCCGCACACGAACCACAGCAGCAGCAAGATGGCTGCGATCAGGATTCCGGCGCCCAGCGTGGTGTAGGTGAGGATGCCCTGGAGCGTAACCCCCTGTCCGCCCGCCTGGTTGGCTACGGATATGATGACGGCTGGCACATACCCAAGCAGGATGGCCAGGCCTTGTACCCAGGTTTTCCGCTGCCGGGGTCTGCGTGTGCTTTCGTATGTCACCATAGTTTCCTCCTTGTTCGATCCTCGGAGGCGTTTTGGGGCTGCGTAGCAGCCCC
>DBMK01000331.1 GCA_002298885.1 Anaerolineaceae bacterium UBA700 | reverse complement strand
CATAAAAATAGAGCTCCGGCTGCACGCAGCCGGAGCTCTATTTTTATGCAATTTATACTGGTTAGAGTTTCCGCGAGCGCAGCCAGATGGCGAATAGGGCGGTCAGGACGATTGCGCCCAGGCCGACAAAGATCCAACTGCTCGAACCGGCCTGGGATGACGCCTGGGGTTGGAAGGGGACAGGAGAAGGTACGGAGGCCACGGTAGAGTCACCGGGCACAGAAGGCGAAGCGGTCGCGGTCAGGCCGGTTTCCGGCGTGGCTTGCGCTGCCAGTTCTGCCGGCTGGGCAGTGGCGGTGTCGGCAGCGCCCGGCAGGACCTGGGTTGGGACCAGGGTGGAGGCCGGCGCCTGAGCCGCATCGGCAGAGGCTGGGTCCGGCGTCCATTGGACCAGGGGCGTGCTCACCGGCAGGGGCGTAGAAGTCGGCCCGGTCAAGGCATCTTTTGTGATCGAGACGTCACCGGAAGCAGCCGTTACCGGGATTTCCAGTCCAGCGCGGCTGGAAAGCTGGATCTTTTCCACGCTCAGTGAGGATTTCCCTTCCTGCTTCCCGCGCAGGCGAAGGACCAGCAGGTTGCCAGTGCCGCTCTTGGGCTGGCTTGGATTGAGCTGGGTCATGATGTAATCGATCGTCCCCCGCTCCGAATCTACCTCATTCTTAACTACCAGCCCGCCTTCTAGAAAGGCGCCCTGTAAAACCTGGATCCCCGGCGCGGCCGGGTCCGCATCCACCACCTCGACGGCAGCAGGATCGTAATGGATCGAGAGGTCGAAAGCATACAGCCCATCGACGTTTCGGATTTCAACCCCGATCTCGCTAGTCGAATCCAGCGCCACTACAGCCTCTTGTGGAGTGAAAGCGAGGGCGGCTGTCTGAGCGCTTGCCAGCACGATGGTGGAAGAGGCTGCGGAAATTGCCAGGCATACCAGAAGACTGGTGATCAAATATGTAAATTTGAAATGATTCATGAGTGATTGCTCCTTTAATAGTTCCGATAAGTCTTTGGTGCTTTAGGCAAGGATTTTAGGAATATCACCGGCCAGTATTCCGGCGAATGGCTCGCCGCCGGTAATTGCGCGCAATACCTGCCAGCAATAAAAGTGAGGCTAACCCCATGATGCCGAGGACGACCCAAATTATCGGGTCTTCACTTTGAGGGGCAGGGTCGGCCGTTATCGGCGAATTTGATAATGCAATGAATTCAGGTGTTGCACTTTTATGTTGAGCCGTTTCAGGCTTGTTTGTCTTTGATGTGGATATGCCGGTGGGGGTGGGGGCTTTATCGCCGCCTTTGCCACCGGCCAGCTGGATGGCATCCGATCCGCCCGGATTCAGGGCAGGGGTCTGGGATGAATGCGGCTGCGTTGGGGAGGACGAAGGGACGAGCACGGTTGGTGCAAGGAGCGTGGCTGTAGCCTGTGCCACTTGATCTTCAGTCGGCCGCACTGTGGGAGTAGGGGAGGGGCGCGACGTTGGAGTATCCGTCGGCCGGGAAGTTGCTGATGCTGTGGCGGTAGGGGTAGGGGTATCCGTGGGCTGAGGAACCGCGGTCGCTGAATCGATCACCTCGACCGAGCCTCCCTGTAGCTCAGGTGCGGCCAACTGACCATCCTGCCCAGCAAGCTGCACGGAGGCGATTTCAAGCCCCGCCGTTCCGGATTTAATACCGTGCAGCGTGATCGCCAGCAGAAAGCCTTCTCCGGATTTCGGCAGGCTAGGATTGAGCTGGGTAGTGGCAAAGTGGATGACGCCGGCTTGGGCATCGATCTCGTTGAGGATCACGAATCCCCGGTCGAGGAAACTGCCGGCGGATACCTGGGTCACCGCCAGAACCCCCGGGTCAAAGTGGATGACGATGTCGAATGCATAAAGGTCGGCTACCCCGTTGACCTTGACGTTCACCGTCGTATCAGTATTCACGCCAACCTGGAAGGCCGGCGGATCAATGCTTATAGCGGCTGCGCTTTGCGCCCAGGCGCTGCGGATGGGTAACAGGCCTGCTAAAAGGCTGAGGAAGATGGAAACCAGGAGTAATTTTGGAGGATTACGCATGAATAAACACCGATGAGAAACTGCAAGCGATATTACTTGAGCGTATTAATTCCGGCTGGCAGGGAGACATCCCCTGCCAGCCGTTGATTCATGGTAGATTAGGGCACCCAGGAACCGTATGCGGTTGCTGAATTCAGGCCATAGTTGCCGCCCATCAGCGCCAGGTCGAAGATATCGACCTTGCCCGAGTAGTTTACGTCGGCGCCAGGCACGGTGATCGCGGCCCCGCTGAGGCCGTATTGACCGCCGATAATGCCTGCGTCTACGATGCCGATTACGTTATCGTCGTTGGCATCGCCGCCCTTCAATTCCAACGCAGCCAGGGTGGTATGGCTGTCATCGATCACTTTGGTCTTATTCAGCGCGTCGGTGACGTCGAGGTAGCGCGCCATGTTCGTCGTGATCTGGTAAACGTCGTTGACCACAACTCCGAAGCTCAGGTTGCTGCCCAGGTTATTGGTCGATGTGGCAGGGTAAGGCCCGTAGCCCTGACCGGCTCCGAGGAGCAGCGTCACTACGACGCCGGAACGGTCAACCCGCCCTTGCAGTGAAACGACACCGGTTACCGCGTACGTGGCGTTGACTCTAACGCTCCCATCCGTGATGGCAGCGGCGTAGATGCTGGTGGATGGCCCGCTGGTCGGCGCCATGGCGAAGGTTGCGCCGCTCTCAACCAGGTCGAGGTTGTTCGGGGCGCTTTCGGCTGCCAGGCCGCTGAAAGTGACGCTGTATACGGTCACGGCATTCCCGGTGATCGGGACAGCCGGTTGGTTGAGCGGCGCGGTGCCGTGGAAGGCGATCTTCCCCGGCTGGGTCGTATCGAGCGTGCCGGTGCCGCCCCAAACCGAGCCGATAGTCGTCGAAACGACAGACAGCTTCGAGGCGGGGTAGAGCAGGGCGAAATCGACGCCCATCACCTGCTGCGCGTCCATGGCGATGGTGTAGGTGATCGTGCCGCCTACGGTCACGTTGTTCGCTATGGGCGATCCGCTGGAAGTCATCGAAAGGCTGACGTGCGTCCAGGGGGTGAACGATGTGATGGCGGGGGATACCCCATCTCCGCCGGCGCCGTTTGGTCCGCCGGAGCTGCCCCAGGCGTTGTAACTGACGTTTACGTCGCCCGGCGCGCTGACGCCGAAGCCGGCGTTATTCTTGAAAAGGTTGCCCTGGATGTCGACCGGTGTACCGGTGGGAACCGCTGCAAAGCTGATCCCGCTGCCGTCCAGGTCGTGGAAGGAGTTATCGATGATTTGCAGGTTGGCGACAGCGCCGGCAAAGTGGATGCCGTCGGCGGTGGCCTGGCTGCTGCCATCGAAGTCGATGCCGTTAATCACCAGGTTCTGGATGCCATCGTTGACTACGATGCCGCTGGCGCCGTTAGTGGGAACGCATTTTGCGCCAAGGGGTGAGGTGGAAGTGATGGTGGTGTCATTTGCCGCCACGATAAAACAGGGCGAGCTGTTCTGGATGACCGTTCCGTCCGCCAGCTTGATGGTGATCCCTGGGTGCGGGATGGTAAACCCGCCGCTCCCGCTGATCGGTTCGGCGGGCAGGACGATGGTGGTACCGTAAGGGGCGCCGTTGATCAATGCCTGGATATCCGCAGCGCTCGTACCCGGCGGGACCACAACCGTTCCGCCCGTGGAGCCGATGGTGAACGTGCAGGCTGCATTGCCACACCATGGGTCGTAATCGATGGGGCCTTTGATTTCCGCAGTTACCGGGCCGGTCGCAAGCCCCCACCAGTTGGATTCGAAATTCATCGGGGTCGTCGTCTTGTTCTCGTAGGCGGTCGTGTTTCCGGTGATCTGGTTCCTGGCGAAGTTCGCCTGGATCGCCTTGAGGACGTACGGCTCGGGGTTCCAGGACTGCTGGTCCGCGGTCAGGTAAACGCCGGTTTCATTGCCACTGATGATGTTGTCGCTGAATGCGACGGCGATATCCGAGTATCCCCAATTGATTAGGTCGGTCGTGATGTAGGCGCCGACACTGTCTTTTTCCTTGGCCGGACCGTTGACGGTGTTGTTGGTGAATGCGGTTGTTACGGCCGCGCCCTGGCCCCAGGCTGAAAGGCCGATGGAGCAGTTGCTGATGGTGTTGCGGTTGACCGTGGGGGCAATGTACGGGACGAAGGTCCACACGCCATAGCCACCGGGCGTGCAGTCGCTGACCGTGTTGTCCTGGATCAGGTCCGCCGTCCCGCCGCCATCACCGGCGTTATCCGTGTGGATGCCGCTCTGCGAGTGGGTGATGGTGTTGTTGAGGAACTGGACGCCTTTGGAGTGGTTGGCGCTGATTGCATCGTTAGCGTAGGAAACGGTGTTGTTAGCGATGATGCCCGGCCCGCCACCGTACGCAAAGATGGCGATTGACGCAGGGTCAGCCTGAACATTGGTGACGCTATTGTCGTGCAGGTTGAAGGAACCGCCGCTGGAGGCGTAAATCCCGCGCAGGAAGATGTTGCGAACGGCCACGTGGTGGACTTCCAGACCGTTGAATACACCGGCAGTGTGGTCCGTGATAATCCCGTTGCGGGCGTCGATGTTGGCGCCGCCGCTGTTGAAGCCGGTTGCCAGATCGGGGTTATCGCCGTCGATGGCCAGGTCGTGGATGACGACCCCGTTGGCCTGCACGAGGATGACATTGCTGGCTCCACTGCACAACGATGCACTTTCGGCGCAGTATGTATTGGAGATTGCCGGCTGGAGGATCGTGTTGGCTGAGCCTGCGCCTGCAAGCGTCAGGGTCTTGTTGACGATGACATTTTCCTTGTAGATCCCGGCCGCCACATTAACGGTGCCGCCGGCGCTGGCTGCATCGATAGCGCGCTGGATGCTGCCGCTGGCGGGGGTGACGAAGACGTTGTTTGCCGACCAGGTCACCAGGCCAAGGGCCGCATCGTTAAGCTTATGGAAGACCCGGTCCTCAACGGCGAACCCGTCTGCTGCGCCGGTGAACGTCACCTGGGTGGCGTCGATTGCGGCGGCGCCGTTATTATAGATGTCGAAACCCGTCCCTGCCGGTGCGGCGGAGCCGCCAAAAGTCTCGGCTCCCAGGGTGACCGCACCCGAACCGCTTTCGATATACAGGTTCTGGTCGTTGCCCGAAATTGTATTCCCACCTGATAGGGTCACCGCGCCTGATTGGTACAACAAAATACCGCCCGCGCCCCAATCCCAGCCGTTCCCGGCCAGGTGGAAACTGTTGCCGCTGACCGTGTTTCCGCTCAAAGTCGCAGTTGCGCCGCGGCTGATCTGGATGCCGTTCTGAGCAGTTACCGCCGTGTTGCCGGCGCCGGTCACCACGTTGTTGGTGATGGTGGCGTTCGAGCCGGTGTTGTCGATAACGATGCCGCCTTTTTGATAGCCGGTGATGGTGTTGTCGGCAATGGTTGCCGTCCCGAAAGTGGACCAAGCCTGCCGTCCAACGAGTAAAGCAACTCCATTCTGGCAGCCGCTGAAGGTCGAATCGCGTACGTCCTGGATGGTGTTGTTATGGATGGCTGCATTCGCCCCATCGCGCACGACGATGCCGGCCGAGATGCTTCCGCAGGCTACAGGCCCTGGCCCAGTCACGGTAAACCCGGCCAGTTCAGCATTCACCCCGCTGCCGGCGATGTTAACGATGACCGAGGTTTGGCTGGATGATGGCGGTAAAGTTGCCGGAGCCTTGATAATGCTCACCCCGGCCCCCGCGCCAACCAGGTGCACACTTTTATTGAGCGTCACCTGTTCAAGAAATGTGCCGGGTTGAACGTTGATCGTGTCTCCGTCAGCGGCTGCATCAACGGCTGCCTGGATACTGGTGTAACAACCGTCTGCCACATTTTGAGAGACACAAATTGACGCCGCGTGGACTTCAGGAACGGGCATCAGTCCAAGCATAAGAACAAGAATCGTTACGATTGCAAGAAAAGGAAGCTTTGAAGCCCAACTGGTTTGTTTCACTTTTTCCCTCCCATGGTTAGATCCTATCCGTGCTTTCTGGACAGGTTTAGCGTACACGCTGCTGCGATGCTGAGCCGTATCGAACGGCCGATCCTTTGATTTTTCAAATCCCTCCCGTATATTCAGGGCTATAAGCGCCCATTGAGATGACCAGGCCTGCGGCATTTATTTAGCCGCGGTCTGGAAATTACCTGGTTTAATTACGGATGGTCGGCAGGAAATAGTATCCGTTTACCATTACCTGCAGCGGCCCAACCAGCGCCGGCTGGCGGTCCGTTTTGACGATTTCAATCCAATATTCGTAGGAGTTGAAGCGCTGCACGTCCGCATCGACGTAGGAATAAAGCCCCCGTGTCGATTCACCAAAATGAGACGCAGGGATGAGCGCAGCGTTGATCTTTTGGCGGCTGCCGAGGGGAAATTCGTTGCGGTAAACGTTGAAGCCGATCACGTTGATCTCGGAGGACGTGCTCCAATCGAGACGGACGGAGGGTTGGCTGGACTGCAGGCCGCTGGAGAAATCCGTCAGTTCCACTGCCGTGGGGCTGGCCTCTTCGCTGTGGCAGCCATCGATTGCGCCGGCGGTGGTGGCGTGGATGACGATGTACCAGGCTTTGGCCGCCTCGACGTCCTCCATGCTGCCAGCCCCGCTTGGGGCGTCGACCGTTTTCAGGTATTGGTAGCGCCCATTGCTGGCGCCGTTATTGGCGCCAGATGCGACGGTGGATTTATACACGTGATATTTACCCGCCGGCCCGGTCCAGAGCACTGTCTGCGTATTTCCGGAGATATCGATTGAAGTGATGGTCGGGATGGGGGTTGTGCCATTAAACACGGCGGCTGTCCCATGATTGGTCGACGATTGGCTTGAGGTCCACACGTAACTGCTCGACCATAATCCGGAAGAATAGGATTTCAGTCCTCCAAGCAATACGGTTACGGTCGAAGAATTGGAAATGGGCGCCGGGCTGTTGAAATTCCTTACGAAAAGGATCCAGGAAGGCGCGCTGCCGAATTGAGCATAGCCCTGGTCGGTGCCGGCGCTCGAATTGGTGCTGTCTTCGGTCATAATTTGGTAAGGATATCCGCCTGGCAGCATGCTGTCGCCAAGCCAGGCGATCCAAATCACATTTCCAGCCGGCGGGGTACCGGGAACGGTCCCATAATCCACGGAAGCACCGGCCAGAACGGTCACCGTCAGCCCCACGGTCAATAAACCGGTCAATAAAAGGCTGAGAACGAGTTTCTTTTTCATCAGGCATAACTCCTATTTGATTCTGCGAGCAGGCCGGGGAAATTTCCCCGTACCTGAAGAGGATCACGGCCAGGTGACGCTCGAGCCATTCTTAACGTCGACTTCGACCTGGTACGGATAACCGAAACGAGTTGCGAAATCTCCGAATGAAAATTCGGGGAAATAGGTTTCGAAGCTCTGGCTGACCGGATTCCACTTGCTGGCGCTCAACACACTAACCGGTCCACTGGAATTGGATTGGATGTGCACAGCCAGGCTGGCTGCCGTGGTAATGCCCGTAAGGTCCAGTGGCTGCATGAGCCAGTTGTAGTCGGTATCGCCGGTCGTGATCAGCGTAACCATATCCGCGGTGATGGGGGGCAGGGCGCCGACCAACGACCACACGACGGACCCCGAGGTCACCTCGGGGATATCAATTTCCACCTGGTATGGATTGGACACCGCCAGGTTGAAATCGCCGAAGTTGAATTGGGGGAAATAAGTTTCAAAACTCTGGGCCTGGTTGTTCCAATTGCTGACCGTGAGCACGCTTACCGGCCCGCTGCTGTTATTTTGAATGTGTGCAGCCAGGGATGAAGCTTTATTGAGTCCCGAAACGACCAGCGGGAGAGCGATCCAGGTGTAATCGGTGTCTGTGGTCTCGAACAATTCATATTCGAATTTCCCGACCTGGTCGGCCGCGCCGCTTACCCTGCCGGCGCTGCACTGGGCGCGCAAGGAATAGAAATAATTGGTATTTGCATTTCCGAGCACGCTGTCGCTAACTGTCTGGACGGCGGGCGGAGCTGGTGGGGTCAACGTCCTGTAAGCCGGCCCGGATGGATTGAAATACGGGGTGGTGCTGCGGTAAAGGAGGTATTGAGAGATTCCGGCGGCCACGGGCCAGCTCAACTGCACCTGGCTGGCGTTCAAACGGCTGATACTCAAGGATGGCATGGCCGTGGCGCTGGCAGTAATGACACCATTTACAGCTGACGCCGGGATCTGCTCACCGTCGCGCGTCGCCAGTTGGACGCCGGCCAGGGAGATGGGGCTAATGCCGTTGTTCCTGGCGCGCAGGCGGATGTGGGCAACGTGGCCGCTGCCTGCTGCTGGCAGCGAGGGAGCCGTCTGAGTTGCTACGTACCAGATCGTGCCGGCAGCGTTATTGACGTCGTTGCGCACGGTGAAGCCCGCCTTAAAATTCAATCCAGGATCGTTGACCGGCTCGATCTCAATGGAAGGGGTGGAAAGGTCGGCGTCCACAACTTCGACGACGGTAGGGTTAAATGTTATGCGTACGTCCAGGGCGTATAATCCTGTCACGCCGGAAACGTCCACGTACACGTCGAGCGTACCACAGGAGCTTACACTGGACGCCGATGGATTGATGGATATGGTCGTGGCCGATGGACTGGCAATGCCGGTTGTCAGTGACGGCCCAGCCAGTAGAATGGAGAGGATGATTAGGATAGCCAGTTCAGGTTTTAATCTTTGCATTGATTTACACTCTTCTTTTTTAGCATGCTCCCTGTGCAGGCGCGTTTAATCGCCGCTAAGGGTGATCCCATTACTCGGTCATGCATGTGTTCTGTGCGGTTCTAGATTCCCGTGGATATTCCGTTCAATCCATGAAAAATCTCAATGGGTGCGCGACGAATCGATCGTGAGGCTTACCTCCCCAGGCTTTAATCAAAATAATCCAGGCTTAGAACAGTCCCCCATACTTGTAAGGATTTCATTTGTGTTACTCTGGGATAACGTTAAAACAAAAACCGCCCTGGATTAATTCCCCAATATTTACAGGCCGGTTTCGCAATTAGCTCCCCGGAGATCTAGGCTAGCGTTTTCTGCAATGCAAGCTGTGCGACCATACTCGAGCTCCGGATCAAAGCATCCAATATTCGGTTGTGTATAATTCTGCGGCTTGCCGGGCGTACGCCTATATTATTACCAGCAAACGACCACACCAATAATCCTTGTGCCCTTATTACTACACATTATATACTAAGTATCATAAAACATATTACCGACTTCATACTGACATTTTTAAGCAATCGTTTCGAGCCAAATTATGGATGCAGTGTAAAATGGATTGCCCCGGTGTCTTTTTCAACTTCATCATAAAATGAAGTTCCTTTTTTCTCGTCAGGTAATAACCCCCACCAATAGACCTTTCCACCGCAGTCCAGTGTCACGTTTGAATTTGTATACAGTTCATAATATCCAAAGCCAACATTGTCTTCATTGGCGGGTGCAATCGCTCCGGTAATATATTCGCTCTTCCAGCCCTTGTTGATGGTCACGTCGCAATCTCTGCCGGTTGTATTGCTAATGAGTGGGTAGAAATAGGGCTGATCTTCGACCATATTATCGATAGTGATTTGATCGCCGACCGTGACATCGGCGAAGCTGCCACCCATTTCATGGCCCAGGGGCATTCCTTTGGAGGTGGTCTGTTTAACAACGCTCCATTTGACCACTGCAGGGTAGCTGACGAGCGTAAACGTGCTGGAATCCCCATTGCCCAGATCGCTCTGGTACACATCGTCAATGAATATTTTAACTGGCAAGAGGAGTTTATTGGTGATGCTGATGGTTGGATGGAAGGCGGTACTGGAGGCTGGTGGGGGAACTTGTGTTTTAATCTCGGCGGTGGGCTGTGGGGTCGAGGTTGGAGGCAGTGCAGTTGGGGTCGGAGCCAGAGCAGTCTGGGCTGCCAGGGTTGCCGTAAAAGCTGCCTGAACGGTCTGGGCTACCATCGAAGGGGCTGAAGCGGTCTCGGCCTGCGCGGTCGGGGCCAAAAAGGTAACCGTCAGCGCCTGCTCCGTTTGGGCAGCCGCGGTTAATTGGATCGGCTTATCGGTCTGGTAAATTGCTGTACCCAGCCCGATCAGGGCTACCAGAAGGGTGGTCGCTGCGGGGATAATTACATGCAATAGCTTAGGATTTGATTCAGGCTTTTCGGCCATAGACACCCTCGTAGAAAAGAACCAAAGTCCATCAAAACCTGCGGATTCATTTTATCATTTTCGCGCAAAATGCAAGTTCAGGTCACGGGACAATTTTTCGCGTCGAATCATCATGGACTATTAAGGTAATATTTCATATAATAATACTGCCTGGCCGTATTCTAGAATCACCCTCTGCGCATTGGCCAGGAAGCTAATTGCAAGATACTTTCCGGAAAAGGATGGCAGTTATGGCGGAAAATCACGAAAATAACAAGGAAATCTTCCAGCCTTCGCGCGAATTCCTACAAAACATTACGATAAAAAACTCGGACGAGTTGATTAAAAAGGCGAACCAGGACCTGGTTGGGTTTTGGGAAGAGCAGGCCCGCCAGTTCGAATGGTTCGGACCGTGGGATAAAGTGCTCGATGATTCGGGCAAGCCTTTTTACAAATGGTTTGTCGGCGCCAGGACGAATATTGCCTACAACTGCCTGGACCGCCATGTGAATACCTGGCGCAGGAACAAGCTGGCGCTGATCTGGGAAGGAGAGAAAGGCGAATCGCGCACGTTTTCATACCACGCCTTGAACCGTGAAGTGTGCATGTTTGCCAACGTCCTGCGCAGCATGGGGGTGAAGAAGGGGGATCGCGTCACCATCTATATGGGGCGAATCCCGGAACTGCCAATTGCCATGCTGTCATGCGCCAAGATTGGCGCCGTCCATTCCGTCGTTTACGGCGGCTTTTCGGTGGAGGCTCTGCACGGCAGGATCGACGACAGCCAGTCCAACGTGGTGATCACCTGCGATGGGGGATATATGAACGGCAAAATCGTCGAGCTGAAAAAGATCGTCGACGAAGCCCTCAAACGCAGCGCCACGGTCGAGCATGTCATCGTGGTCAAGCGCACGGGTCAGGAAGTGGTGATGGAATCGGGCCGGGATTACTGGTATCACGACCTGATGGGCCTGCCGGTCGCCAAGACCGCTGCCGGCCAATCGCGCTGCGAGACAGAGGTCATGGACGCCGAGGACCCGTTGTTCATGCTCTATACCTCGGGCACTACCGGCAAGCCCAAGGCCATCCAGCACACTCACGGTGGATATATGGTGGGTGTTGCGACCACGTTGAAGATGGTATTTGACCTGAAAGAGGAAGACCGCTACTGGTGCACCGCTGATCCGGGCTGGGTCACCGGGCACAGCTATATCGTTTATGGACCGCTTTTATTGGGGGCGACCAGCTTCATGTACGAAGGGGCGCCTTCTTATCCTTATCCAAACCGCTGGTGGAGCCTGATCGAGAAATACGGCATCAACGTACTGTACACAGCCCCCACGGCGATCCGTGGCCTGATGCGCTTCGGTGAGGCCTGGCCAAACCGCCACGACCTTTCGTCGCTGCGTTTGTTGGGCACGGTCGGCGAGCCGATCAATCCCGAAGCCTGGCGCTGGTATTACGAAGTGATCGGGAAAAGCCGCTGCCCGATCATGGATACCTGGTGGCAGACCGAAACCGGCATGTTCATGATCACGCCCCTGCCCACCTACGGGCTAAAACCCGGCAGCGCTACCCGGCCCTTCCCCGGCGTGGAAGCAGATATTTACGACGAAAACGGCAAGCCCGTGGCCGTTGGCGAAGAGGGTTACCTGGTGCTGAAACGCCCCTGGCCAGCCATGCTGCGTACCATTTATAAAGATCCGGACCGCTATATCGCGCAGTACTGGTCCAAATTTCCCGGGGTTTACTTTACTGGCGATAGCGCCCGCCGGGATGCAGACGGTTATTTTTGGATTATCGGGCGGGTGGATGACGTGATCAAGGTTTCGGGTTATCGCCTGGGGACGGCCGAAATCGAAAGTGCCCTGGTCAGCCATCCGGCGGTAGCCGAGGCGGCCGCCATCGGCCTGCCGCACGAGATCAAGGGAAACGCCATCCACGCCTACGTGATCCTGCGCGCCGGGAACGAGCCCAGCGACAGCCTGATCGAGGAATTGAAGAACCACGTGGGCCACGAGATGGGCGTGATTGCAAAACCGGAAAAGATTACCATCGTAGCCCAACTGCCCAAAACACGCAGTGGAAAAATTATGCGCCGCGTGTTGAAGGCCAGGGCGCTGGGTATGCCCGAGGGCGACCTGACAACCCTGGAGGAGTGAAGAGGGCCAATCCTTGCGACCCATCCTCATTTCGACCTGCCAGGCGCCGAATTCGGAATTCATATGCCCGGAACTGGCTGCTTATCTGACTTTGCGGTTGCAAACGCCGGTGGAGGCGAAAATCGATGTTCCCTGGCAGGAACGCGAGCGGCTGCTGGATGGTGGGCAAATCGACGTGTGCTGGATCTGCGGCCTGCCCTACGTACGCAAGGCGGACCAGTCGCCTCCGAGGGTAAAACTCATCGCTGCGCCGGTGATGCAGGCGCCGCGCTACGCAGACAGGCCGGTCTATTTTTCCGACGTCGTTGTCCGGGATTCCAGTCCATTCAAGGATTTCGGCGATTTACGCGGCGCATCCTGGGCGTTCAACGAGCCTGGCTCCCATTCCGGATATAACGTCGTGCGATATGCGCTCGCCAGGCGCGGCGCGAAAGACGGATTCTTTGGGCGCGTGGTCGAATCCGGTTCCCACCAAAACTCGCTGACCATGATCCTGGACGGGGAAATCGATGCTTCGGCCATCGACAGCACCGTACTGGAACTGGAACTGGCCATGGACGAACGGCTCTTGTCCCGCATCCGGATCATCGACACGCTCGGTCCCAGCCCAATACCGCCCTGGGTCGCGCCTGCGAACATGCCTGCGAGCATGTTCCAGGCTATTCAGGATGCTCTTTTTGGGATGAGCGATGATCCACTAGGACGGGCCATTCTGAATAAGGCGCAGATGGCGCGCTTTGTCCGGGTCAATGACGATGATTACGATCCGATCCGCAGAATGGCTGAGGCTGCCGAGGGGGTGAGGTTTTCAATGGGGCAATGAGTATTTGAAAGTGGAGAGTAGAGAGCAGAGAACGAGGGTGGAAAATCGAAATTTGAAAATTGAAAATCGAAAATTCCCTCCGTGGTACAATTTTTCTCTCCGGGAGGTTTAAATGCCGATAATTCTCATTCTGCGTAAAAAAGAGTTCTCTCTCGAAGGCACCCTTACCGTCCGTGAGGCTCTCGAAAAATTAGACCTGTCGCCGGAAACGCATCTGGTGGTGCGAGATGGCGAGCTGCTTAACGAGCGCGAACCGTTGAAAAATGGCGACCGGGTAAAACTGGTGCCGGTGATCTCCGGAGGCGCCCTGTGACAGCCATGACTTGCCGGAAATGCACCCGCCAGGCGGCGATCCACATGCGCCAGCACCGCCTGGCTCTGTGCCGCGAGCATTACCTGGAATGGTTCAGCGAACAGACTCAGCGCATGATCGAAAAATACAACATGTTTAGCCTTCAAGAGCGTGTCCTGGTTGCCGTCTCGGGCGGCAAGGATTCATTAACGCTCTGGGACGTACTCTGGCGGCTTGGATACAAGGCGGACGGCTTATACATCAACCTGGGCATCGAAAGCGAAGACGATTATTCGAATGCTTCCGAGGAATATGCCCGTAAATTTGCTGAGGAGCGCGGCCTGGTATTGAACGTCGTCAGCGTCGTCGAGAGGACCGGGCGCAGCATCCCGCAGTTAGCCAGGCAGACCGGCTGGGGAAAGGTTCGCCCGTGCGGGGTGTGCGGTATCGTCAAACGCCACATGATGAACCAGTCGGCTCTTGAAGGGAATTACCAGGTCCTGGCGACTGCCCACAACCTGGACGACGAGGCGGCATTTCTGATGCAAAACACCTTCCACTGGCAGGTCGATTTTCTGCGCCGCCAGTCGCCGGTTCTGGAGGGCGGGACCGGGTTTGCGCGCAAGGTCAAGCCGTTCTGCCGGTTCTACGAGCGAGAGACGGCAGCCTATGCGATTCTCCGGGGGATCCCATACATCGAAGAAGAGTGTCCGCACGCGGTCGGCTCGAAGCAGTTGTTTTACAAGGATTTATTGAATAAATTGGAGGTCGATCATCCGGGGACCAAGCTTCAATTCTACGTAGGCTTCTTGAACGCCCGCCAGGAGGGGCTTTTCCAGCCTGCCGAGAATGGCGGCGATGAAGGTGGCCGTCACCTCTGCCCCAACTGCGGCCAGCCCACTCCTAAAGATGGCCTGTGTTCTTACTGTAAAATTACGCAATAGGCCTGTAATTAAAATTATTGCGCCGGATGGGTTCTTGACTCATCCGGCGCTTTTTTCCGAAAACCTCTCATCTATTCCCTTCTCTCGATTCTCTATTCTCTGCACTCCATTCTCTGCCTCTTCTAACCTGTGCCGCTTTTGCCGCCGCAGCCGAACGGGTGTGAACGCCGAGCTTGTGGAATATAGATTTGAGGTGGCGTTTTACTGTATTGACCGAGACGAACAGGCTGTTGGCTATCTCCTGGTTCGTCTGGCCCTGGGCAAGCAATTGAAAGATCTCCAGCTCGCGCCCGGTTAGTGCGTGCAGCTCATCTGCCTGCCGCCGGGCGACCCGCACTTCGCGTACCGTGCTGGTGAAGATGTGGCGGTTGAAGGTCTGTTTCTCATGGAAAGCAAAAACACCTTGCTCCCGATAGGCGCGCTCGATTTCCGGAGCGGCGGAAATACCACTGACGACGATGGTTGGAATATCTTCTTTACGGGCGGCTTCCAACAAGGCGAACCCCTCCAAGGCCTGCTCGCCGCCAATAAGATCCTTAGCAGGACCTACCTGCGGATCTGATCTCAAGGAGAGATCGATGATGGCCAGGTGATATTTTTCCCTGCGCAGGCAGCCCAGGGCCTCGCCGTAGCTGCCGCACAGCCGCACCTGATATTCAGCGTCCTTCAATATTTCGCCCAAGATGGCCCGCCAGCCGGCATCGTCCTCCACTACCAGGGCCAGGTCGGCAGCTAAAGGTTTGGGAGGGGCCTCCTCGAACGCTTCCTTTTCAGCGCGCAAGCCGGCGCGATATTGCGGAGCAAGGCCGCCACGAGCCGGGGTGTCCGGAGCGCGGCTGCCTTGCAGGGGCGGCGCGCTAGTCAAAATCTGGGAGACCAACTCGCGGAATTGGCGGCGCTGGAAATTTTCCTTTTGCAGGCAGGTGTATGCCCCCAAGGTCTTGATGGCGCTCACCGCAAGCTCTACCGTGGCAAACCCGGTCAATAAAACTGCGCTGCAGCCGGGATCGCTGCGGCGGATCGCATCCAGTATTTTCAATCCATCTTGGTTGTTGGGGTCCTCGGCCAGCAAGGATAGATCGACTACCGCCAGGCGGTGAGGGTGGTTGTGGATGAGCAAGGCGGCGCTTTCCAGGTTGGCGGCCGTGTCCACGACCATCCCAGCGTCGCTTAGGATTTCGCCCAGGATGTCCTGCCAGGCGCGGTCGTCGTCCACTACCAGGGCGCGCTGGTGGGGCCTGGTCATGGCTTTCCTCTGGCAGCCGGCAGCCTGACCCGGAAAGTCGCGCCGTGCTTCCCGTCACTTTCGACCGCAACGGACCCTCCGAAGCGGGCCATGAGGGTTTTCACCCACCACAGGCCAAACCCCAGCTTTGAGCTGCGCGTCTGGCCGCGCCCAGAATAGCTCAGCTCGAAGATCCGGTCGTGTAGCTCCGGCGGGATGCCCGGGCCGCTGTCTTCCACGATCAGTTCCACCCAATCGCCTCCGGCGTTTCCCGAAATGATAATCGCGCCTTTGCCTTGCATGGCGTCTTGAGCGTTGTCCAGCAGGTTTGTGAACACCAGCGACAGGCTGCGTTGGGCGGCGATCACCGGCGGAAGGTTTTGCAGGCCATTCACCTTGACCTTGATCCCCGGAGGAAGTTTAGCCGCTTCGAGGGCCGAATTGACGCAGCCGGCGACGTTAACTTCTGCCAGGGTGATCGGCCTCAAGTGTGACAGGTTCTCGCGCACCGATTGCATGGCTTCGTTGGCGCTGCGCTCGATCTCGTTCAAGTTGGCATCTAGATAGGGTTCATTGTCGATGATGTGCTCGCATTTATCGCGTATCCCCTGGATGCGGACCGGGATGGTGCCCACTTTGTTGTTCAAATTGTGCAATACGTTGGCGGCGATATCCCCAATGGCCGCAAAGGTTTCGGCCACGGCGCGCTGTTCCTGGGCGGCGCGCAACTCGTCCTGGTGGGTTGCGTGCTGGATCGCCAGGGCAGCATAATACGCCAGGCAGGTCAGCACCTTTTTGTCCCATTCCGATTCTGCAAAATGGGAGGGCTCGTTCTGCGGGCTGAAAACGGCAAATACACCAGGCAGCGGCGACGATCCGCCCGCCAGCAGGGGTACGGCCAGGACGCTGATCGTACCTTCCGCCGAATTTAGATCCGTGAAAGCCCATTCTTTGGACCCCTGAATGCTTATCGCGCCACGCGCGGCAATGACCTGGCCGGCCAGGCTGCCGTTGAGACTCAAATGGTTCGCAGGGTGCAGACTGCCGAAAGCCGCCTGAAGGACAAGCTCATTTTCTTTGAGGGCCCAGATTGCGCTGGTATCGGCGTTGAGGAGATCGCAGGCCAAATTTGCCAGGCGGGACAGTACTTTATGGCTGGTTTGGGTCAGCAGAAGCTGAGCGACCTCTTGCAGCGTATCCAGCAGGCGTACTTCCTGAATGGCGATTACCGCCTGTGTCGCCAGGGATTGCAGCAGGTGCCGGTCCTGCTCGCTGAATCCGCCGACCACCGGGCTTTCCAGGTTCAACACCCCTTCAAGGCGGCCGCTGGCGCTAATGATCGGCACGGCAAGCTCCGAGCGCATGTCGAGCGCAGGGTCCAATGGATAGTAAATGCTGCGCCAGGGCTCCTCACGCAGATCGGCAATGCACACCGGCTGCCGGTTGCGCGCCACCCAGCCCATCACACTGTTAGCGTAGACCGGCAGCACGTCCACCAGGGGGCGGTTCAACCGCTCGCCGGCCACGGCCCGGGTGATCAGGCGCTGTCCGGACTTGTCGATCAGGCGGAAGATGCCGTACTGGGCGTGAGTCACGTCCAGGGCCATTTCCAATATAGCCGCCAGCGTTTCTTCGAGCTGCAAGCGGGAGGAGATCACGATGCCGGCCTGGCGGAGCTGTTCCAGCTCTTCTTCCTTGCGCGCCAGGTCTTTGTGAATCTCCGACATGCGCCCGGCCTGGTGAATGGCGATGGCTGCCAGGTTTGCCAGGTTCTCAACATACATCAATTCAGCCTGAGAAAAATTACTCTGCGAGCGGCTGGCTACAATCAAAAATCCGACCGGGTCGCTTTCCACTGTCAAAGGATAGCAAGCCATGGTCGGTCCCTCCGGGAAATGAATTCTCGGGGGACGGTTATAAGAAAGGATTGGACCGCCTTCGTTCAGAGCCTGCAAGACGAAAGTCTCCGGAAAAGCACCGGGTTCCTGGCCTGAGCTGATCCTGTTCTCGAAATCCAGCCGTTGATTCTCAGCTTCGACCGGTACGATCGCCGACCAGGATTCGGTGAACAAATGGCAGGCAGCCCTGGCGACGAGCCCCAGCGTTGCTTTTAACCGGTCAGAATCCCCCGTGCCGATCAGGGCAACCGCCTTACTGACCTGGTCCAGGGCAGTCAGGGCATCCAAAAACCATGAATCCGAGAAGGTTGGGCTTGCTTGCATGCCAAAATTATACGCCATCTGGTCCGCCGCGCTGGTATCAATGGATTAACGCATACCGCGCAACCGAAAGAAAAATCCGGTGCGCGGCAGGCTTTTTATTGGGGGTGTTTGTCCAACTTGTGGGCAAACACCCTATCATGCTTCTCCAATCCCCTTTGGCGAGAGGTTAGATTAGACGTCAAAATACAGCGTAAACTCGTACGGCGTTGGGCGCATGCGCACCGGGTCGAGTTCGGTCTGGCGCTTGTAGCTGATGTAGGCTTCCAGCAGGTCGGTGGTGAATACGTCCCCGCGCAGCAGGAAATCGTGGTCCTTTTCCAGCGCATCCAGAACATCGCCCAGCGAGCCGGGTACCTGCTTGATCATTTTTAATTCTTCCAGGGGCAGCTCGTACAGGTCCTTGTCAACCGGTTCCCCGGGGTCGATGCGGTTCTGAATGCCGTCCAGCCCAGCCATCAACAGGGCCGAGAAGCACAGGTAGGGATTGCAGGAGGGATCTGGAGCGCGGAATTCGATGCGCTTGGCTTTGGGGCTCTTAGAATAGACCGGAATACGGCAGATGGCCGAACGATTGCGTTGGGAAAATGCCAGGTTGACAGGAGCCTCGTAGCCCGGCACAAGGCGTCGGTAGGAGTTGGTGGTGGGGGCAGCCAGGGCCAGCAGGGCGGAAGAATGCTTGAGCAGACCGCCGATGTAATACTTGGCCAGGTCGGAGATCTGGGCGTACCCAGATTCATCGTAGAAGGCATTCTTATCGTCGTTCCACAGGCTCTGATGGACGTGCATTCCGCTGCCGTTGTCGCCGAACAGCGGCTTGGGCATAAAAGTGGCGGTCAGGCCGTTCTGTCGGGCGACATTTTTGACCAGGTACTTGTACATCAAGACCTTGTCCGCCATGCGAGTGAGCGTATCGAAGCGCATGTCGATCTCAGCCTGGCCGGCGGTTGCAACCTCGTGGTGGTGGACTTCCACCTCGATCCCGGCAGCGATCAACGCCAGGACAATCTTGCTGCGTACATCCTGCTGGGTGTCGGCGGGGGGCACAGGGAAATAGCCGCGCTTGGGCTGGATCTGTCCGCCCAGGTTGGGCTTGCTCTCAGCGCCGCTGTTCCACCAACCTTCCACGCTGTCTACGTAATAGAAGGATGAATTGATCCCTCCGCCGTAGCGCACGTCGTTGAACAGAAAGAATTCAGCTTCCGGGCCCCAATAGCTTGTCTTTGCCAGCCCGGTTTGTTTCAGGTAAGCCTCGGCCTTGCGGGCCACGTAGCGTGGGTCGCGGCTGTATGGCTGGCGGGTAATCGGGTCGTACACGTCGCAGATGATCACCATGGTGGGCACTTCGAGGACTTCGTCGACGAAGGCGGTGGTCGGATCGAGCAGGAGGAGCATGTCAGACTCGTGGATCTCCTGGAAACCCCGAATGGAGGAGCCGTCGAACCCGATCCCATCCTCGAACAGCGATTCGGTCAGCTCGGTCGCCGGGATGGTGAAGTGCTGCCACGTTCCCGGCAGGTCGACGAAGCGTAGGTCGACCATTTTGATTCCGGTTTTCATTTTCATAACGTCAGCTACGGTTTTAGCCATATATTCTTCTCCCAGTTTTCAATGTTGGGGTAATTTTAATAAACCGGTTGCTCTCTTCCTATTACCCGTTTGGGTAATATCCAGGGGTGGCGAATAAGAATTAAAATAACCTCACTTTGCATTTGGAGAACAAAATTGTAGTGGCGACTTTAGTCGCTGCCCCGGCAGGGAACGGCTGAAGTCGTCACTAAGATTGTGTGTTTCCTTTATCATATTTCATGGGTTGATAGCGATCCAGTAAGGGCAGGGTATAATTTCTACGATGGATGCCTACGAGGAGCCTACATTTATAGAGGAAAGCGGCCTGTTCGGACCCGGGTTCGACCGGGCAGCTTTTTCCGCAGCCGACCTGGAGACCCTGCGCCGGGCAGCCGGGCACATGGCCGGTAGTCCCGAGCGCAAGGCGCTACTGGCGTCCATCTTCCCGCACTTATTGGATACCCTGGTTGTTTCGGCAGAGCCCGGGCGAGTCGTGTCCAGCTTCGACCTGCTGGTCGACCGGTCTCCAAATCCCTTGCACACTCTCCAGGTGCTGGCCGGGAATCCACGAGCGATCGAAATCCTGGCGCGTTTGTTCGGTGGTAGCCAGTTCCTGACCGAAATCCTGCTGCGCAATCCATCCGCATTCGAGCGCTTGCTGGCTTATCGCCGCCTATCCCGGCCGAAGAGTGTCGAACAGATGTATTCCGAACTGCAGTTTGCCCTGGATGATGCCAGCATGATGGCCGAGCCGGCGGACGTCCTGCGCCGGGTGCAGAGTGAAGAACTGCTGCGGATTGGCGCCTGCGATTTGCTGGAATTGTACGACCTGCCGGCGGTCACCCGCCAGTTGTCCAACCTGGCGGATGCTGTGATCCGCATTTCATTGAAGATAGCCGCATTCCAGTCCGGCGGCTCCGCGGATGACCTGATTGTGCTCGGGATGGGCAAGCTGGGTGGTCGCGAGCTGAATTACAGCTCGGATATCGACCTGCTCTTTCTCACCAAATCCGACCCCCAGTTCGCCCAACGGATCGGGCAAAAGTTAATCGATTTGTTGGCGCGGGTGACTCCTGAAGGTTTCTTATACCGGGTCGACATGCGCCTGCGACCGTGGGGCAGGGTGGGACCGCTGGTCGTGACCTTTCCGGGGTACCTGGCATACCTGGAAAAGAACGCCCGCCTGTGGGAAAAACAAGCCCTGCTCAAAGCACGTCCGATTGCTGGCGACACTGCCTCCGGACGGGCCTTGTTGGAACAGGTTCGCCCGCTGGTTTTCGGTCATTCCTACCAGGCGCTGCAAGATGCCGTATTCCAGATGAAACTACGCACCGAGGACCTGCTGCGACAAAATGGCCGCGCCTGGGGAGAAGTGAAGCTCGGCGAGGGCTCAATCCGCGACGTGGAATTCACCGTCCAGTTCCTGCAAATGGCTTACGGCTCTACGCAGCCCCAAATCGTTTCGCCCAACACACTAGACGCCCTCGAACGCCTGGTTTCCGCCGGCCTGATCCGCCCGGACGAGCACCGCATTCTCTCGGAAGGGTATGTTTTCCTTCGCACGATTGAGCATTACCTGCAAATGATGCACTATCGCCAGACTCACAGCTTGCCGGACGACCCTGCGGGGATTGCAGCCCTGGCTCGCCGGTTAGGCTTTTCCGGCGAAGCCCCGGGAGCGCGCTTCATTGAGCGCTACCAGCAGCACGGCGCCGCAATCCGCGCCATCTATTTGCGTTATGTCGGAGGATCTGAAATGAGCCACCCGAACGATCCGAGTAATGCAGCAACCCCCGCGCCGGACCAGCCCAACCCGCTCCAGATTCACTGGCATCTCGACCGGATGGCTCCATCCTACGCGGAGATCTATTCGCCTAAAGAGATCAGCCGGCATGCAGCCCTGGCGGGCCGCCTGACGGACGGGAACCCGGCTGAAGTCGACGCGCTTAAGCTGGACGACGCCACCTGGCAGGTTGCGGTGGTCGCCTACGATTACCCGGGCGAGCTTTCGGTAATCACCGGATTGATGTTCGTTTATGGGCTGAATATCATCCGAGGGGAGGCATTTACCTACGAGCCGGTCAAAGGGACGCAGACACAGGGCGACACTCGGCGCAAGATTGTGGATGTATTCAATGTGATTCCGGTCGAAGGGATCAATGTGACCCCGGAAACCTGGGCGAATTACGCCGCCGACCTGGGAGCAACCCACCAGATGGTCCGTTCCGGCCGGCGGAGCGAGATGCTGGGGGATCTCACGCGGCGGGTGGCCACCGGCCTGCAGGCGCGTGAGCCCGCCGGCGCCAATGGGAGCGTGCCGGCGCTGTACCCGATTAATATCGAGATCGACAACGAGGCCAGCGACGACGCCAGCATCCTGCGCATCGATGCGCCGGATACGGTAGGCTTTCTCTACGAATTCACCAACGCCCTGGCAATCAGCGGAATTTATATCGACCGGGTGGTCATTGACACAGTCGGCAGCCGTGTGCAGGACGTGCTTTTCGTCACCGACGCCAACAGCCGTAAAATCACTGCGGGGGATAAGCTGCGCGAGCTGCGCGTGGCGACCGTGTTGATCAAGCATTTTACTCATCTACTGCCGTTCTCGCCCAACCCGGAATCAGCCCTGGTCCATTTCCGCGATTTCATCGACCAGCTCTTCCACCGCCCCAACTGGACGGCTGAGCTGACCTCCGTGCAGCGCCCGGAGGTGCTGCAAGCCCTGGCGCGGGTGCTGGGGGTAAGCGATTTCCTGTGGGACGATTTCCTACGCATGCAGTATGCAAACCTGTTCCCGGTGGTCACCGACACCGACGCGCTGAGCACGACCAAATCCCAGGCGGATTTGCAGGCCGAGCTTTCGGCCGAGCTGAAAAAGGTGCACGCCGGGCCGCAGGTTCCGGCCGAAAATCCGGCCTGGATCGAATTCATGAATGACTGGCGCGATCGTGAAATGTTCCGCATCGACATGCGCCACATCCTCGGGCACACCCAGGAGTTCTGGGAGTTTGCGGCCGAATTGAGCGACCTGGCCGAGGTGGTCTCCAATACCGCCTTTTACCTGTGCCACGAGGACTTACGCCTGATTTATGGCGCTCCGCATAAAGGGGATGGAAGCCTGTCGCAGATGTGCGTGGTGGCCCTGGGCAAGTTCGGCGGGCGCGAGCTGGGTTTCGCCTCGGATATCGAGCTGATGTTCATTTATGAAGATAACGGGCTGACGGATGGGGCGCGCAGCATTACGACGGCTGAATTTTACGAAAAATTGGTGGAAGCGTTTGTTTCTTCCATGCGCGCTCGCCGCGAGGGCATCTTCCAGGTCGATTTGCAGTTGCGCCCGTACGGCAAGGCCGGGAGCATGGCCGTCTCACTCGAATCGTTCCGGCGTTATTTCGGCCCCGGCGGTCCCGCCTGGGCGTACGAGCGCCAGGCGCTGGTCAAGCTGCGCCCGGTGGCTGGCGACGAGCGACTGGGAGCGCGGATCGCCAGCCTGCGCGACGAGTTTGTTTACACCGGCGAGTCCTTCGACGTCACGGCCATGCGCGCAATGCGCGAACGCCAGATCCGCCACCTGGTGAAAGGCGGGACATTCAATCCCAAATTCAGCCTGGGGGGCCTGGTGGACGTAGAATACCTGGTCCAGGGCCTGCAGATCACGCACGGGCGCGATAACCCCACCCTGCGTTATACGAACACGCGCGAAGCCATGGCTGCCCTGGCGACCGCCCGGGTCCTGTCTCAGGAGGATTACAACAGCCTGCGCAAGGCGCATACCTATCTTCGCTGGCTGATCGACTCGCTGCGCGTGGTGCGCGGCAACGCTAAAGACGTGACCGCTCCTGCCGTCGACAGCGAAGAGTTCGCCTTCCTGGCGCGGCGCATGCGTTATGGCGACGACCTGCCCCGGCTGCAATCTGAGCTGCAACGCTATACCGAAGATGTGCGGGAGATCAATGCCAGGCTTCTCGGCTAGCGAGCACTTAATCAGGGTGTAGTCAACGAGTGATGTGTCAACGAGTAACGGGGATGTTCATCCCTCATCACTCATTACACCTCACTCGTTGACGGATCAACCGATCAACTGCTCTCTGATTCACATCCCCCTGATATTACCCCAATCAACTCAACCGTGTCCCCATCCTCGAGGGGCTGGTGCTCGTCTAGGAGGATGCCCTCACGCAAGACCAGGTACATTTCGGGCGAAAGCCCGAGCTGTGCCAGCGCCTCGCCGACGGTGGCGGGTGAGGGGATTTCGTGTTTTTCTTTGCGCAGTACCACGGTAACAGGCATAAGAAGAATTTAACCACGCAGGTCACGGTTTGTGTAGGGGCACGAGGATGGTGGCTAATTCTTTATCTTCTCTTCCAGGCACACAATAAAGCTCCGCGCTGCGCCCCTGGGCTCTGCGGGGGTGAGCGCCAGCAGCGGGCGCTTCAGAGCTCCGGGCGGAAGATCCTCGATCTTGATCTCGCGCACGCTCGCATCCAGCCAGCGGCGCGGTAAGAAACCCATCCCGCCCGGGTCGGCGGCGATAGCGGCGCGCATCTCCCTGGGGCCTGGCGCGCGCACCACCATCCTGCCATAGGATGCTCCCGGATCGAGCGCCAGCGCGGCCACTACCGGCTCGAGGTCAACATTCTGCGTATAGGTATATGCCTGCAAGGGCAGTTTTTTCCCGCCGAGGAAGTCCCAGTCAGCGATCTGGCCGGTGTACACCAGGCGCAGCCCGTTCAGCCGGAGGCTGGTGAAGTCATTATTCCGGTTGGCCACCAGCGCCAGTTCGTCTGACCCGATCTCGGCGGCGTATCCCTGCAGTTTGTCAGGAGCACCCCAACGCAGGATCACGTCGGCTTCTTCGGGNNCTGAAGCACCAACCCCACGCCGGGCGGGGTGCAGGCGCTGAGCAGGTCGTTCGACCCTTCGAAACTTGCGCTGTACTGCACGCGCAGCCACTGCGGCGCAGGCCAGGGTGTTGCCGTTGGGTCAGGAGAGCAACCTGCCAGCAAGGATAAGGCGAAGACCAGGAAGGCCAGCGTTGGGGGAAGAGACCTCAAGCTTCTTCTTTCGGTAGAGCCAGGTGAGGTTGTTTCTCTTTGGGCCTGGGGTGATAGGCGGCAAGGAATTGCCCGGCAAACCCTTCGTAACTGCCATCCACGATCGCCTGGCGGGCGTCGCTAACCAGGTGGACCAGCATGGCGATATTGTGGATGGAGAGTAGCGTGGATGCCAGGATTTCTCTGGCGGCGATCAAGTGGCGCAGATAGGCGCGGGTGAAAGTCCGGCAGGTGTAACAGGCGCAGGTTTCGTCGATGGGGCGCGGGTCGTGGGCGAAGGCGGCATTCATCAGGTTGAGCCGCCCGGTGCGCGTCATCGCGGCGGAATGGCGCGCCAGCCGGGTGGGCAGCACGCAGTCGAAGATATCCACCCCCCGCGTAATGCCGTTGATCAGGTCTTCCGGCGATCCGACCCCCATCAGGTAGCGCGGTTTTCCCACCGGCAGGACGTCGTTCACCACCTCCAGCATGGCATGCATCTCGGCTTTGCTCTCGCCCACCGACAGCCCACCGATAGCGTGACCGGGGAAGCCCAACCCGGCGATGAATTCCGCCGAACGTTCGCGCAGCTCGGGGAAAATCCCACCCTGGACGATGCCAAACAAAGCCTGGTCGTTCCGCGTCTTGGCAGCCAGGCAGCGCTCAGNNGCCATGATGATGTCGGCGCCGAGTTGTTCCTGGATGCGCATGGAGATCTCAGGGGTAAAGCGATGCGTCGAACCGTCGATGTGGCTTTTGAAGGTGGCGCCGTCCTCGTCGATTTTGCGCATTTGCGCCAGTGAGAACACCTGAAACCCGCCCGAATCGGTCAGCAGAGGTGCGGGCCACTGCATAAAATCGTGCAGCCCGCCCATCTCGGCCACCAGTTCGGCGCCAGGGCGCAGGTAAAGGTGATAGGTGTTAGAGAGGACCAGCGAGGCGCCCACATCGCGCAGCTGCTGGGGGGTCATCGCTTTGACCGTCGCCTGGGTGCCCACCGGGGCGAACACCGGAGTGAGGATATCTCCGTGCGGGGTGTGGAAGACACCCGCTCGCGCTCGCGAAGCGCCCGCCGCAGCGACCAGGTCAAAGGTAAAAGGTGTTTCCGCCATGCTGGTTGGATTATACCTTTATGTTATACTCCTGGACATGTCAATCACGGGGTACAACACATGGATCGAGGTCGACCTGGGGGCCATTCGTAACAACGTTCGCCGGTTAGGCGAAATCTCCCGCCGCCCGGTGATGGCGGTGATCAAAGCCAATGCTTATGGGCACGGTCTGGTGGAGGTGGGGCGCGCCGCCGTTCAGGCGGGAGCCGCCTGGCTGGTGACCGCACGGCTGGATGAAGCGCTCGCCCTGCGCCAGGCGGGCATCGCCTTGCCTTTATTCGTGCTGGGTTATGCGCCTCCGGAGCGCGTCCCAGAGGCGGCGGCGGCCGGGGTGCGCCTGGCGGTTTATGATGGCAGCCTGGCAGAGACTTATTCGGCGCAGGCGCAGGCCAGCGGCCGGAAGCTCCTCGTCCACGCAAAATTCGATACCGGCATGGGCCGCCTGGGCGCTGCTCCCGAAGCCGGGGTGGAGTTCATCCGCTGCTTAAAACAGCTTACCGGGCTGGAGGTTGAAGGGGTCTTCACCCATATGGCGGAAGCGGATGATCCCATCCAACCCACCACGGGCGAACAGCTGGACCGCTTTGACCGCCTGTTGGAAGCGCTGCAAGCCAATGGGCTGCGCCCGCCGCTGGTCCACGCGGCCAACTCGGCCAGCACGCTGTACTTCCCGCGCTCGCATTACGACATGGTCCGCCCGGGGATTGCTATTTATGGGTTAAACCCCTCCGCCGAAGCCCCGCTCAAAGAGGGATTCCTCCCTGCGCTGGCCTGGAAGGCCACGCTGGCGTCGGTTAAGATGATCCCGCCCGGCCACGGGATTGGCTATAACTACCGTTACCGCACCACACATGAAGAGCGCATCGGGGTATGCGCGGTGGGCTACGCCGATGGCTTCCGCCGGCGGCTGGGTAATAGCGTTCTGGTGGGCGGGCGGCGCGTGCCTGTGGTGGGTGGGGTGTGCATGGACCAGTGCATGCTGCAGTTGGACGCGGTTCCCGAAGCCCGGATTGGCGATGAAGTGGTGCTGGTCGGGCGGCAGGGGGATGCGCGCATCACCCCTGAAGAGATCGCTAAGGATTGGGGCACCTCCTGTTACGAAGTGGTCTCAGGCCTGGCGGCGCGCGTCCCGAGGGTATATGCAGCCTAACCGCAATAAGCGCTGGGTCGTGGCCCCGCCCATCCCGCCTGAGGTGGATGCCGCGCTGAGTGAATATCCTGCCATCATCCGCCAGGTGATCTACAACCGCCTGGGACCCACCGATTCCAAGGGCGCCGTGGCTTACTTGCGCGCCGAAGGCGAAGGAGGTGACCCCTTTGATCTGCTGGGAATGCGCCTGGCGGTGGAGCGCCTGCTGTGGTCTGCCAGCCATCAAGAACCCATCGCTATCTACGGCGATTACGACGTGGATGGGGTGACCGCCACTGCCCTGATGGTGGAGGTGCTGGGTTGCCTGGGGGCAGACGTGCGCTGGTACATTCCCAACCGCTTCGATGAGGGTTACGGCTTAAACAATGAGGCGCTGGATTGGCTGAAGGAAACGGGGGTTGAGCTGATCTTGACGGTGGACTGCGGCATCCGCTCGGTGGCTGAAGCCGGTCATGCGCGCGAGCTGGGCCTGGACCTGATCATCAGCGACCACCACCACCCTGGGGCGGAATTACCCGAGGCCGTCGCGGTCATCTGCCCCAAGCAGCCTGGCGATGCTTATCCGGATAAAGACCTTTCAGGAGCCGGGCTGGCTTACAAGATTGCCCAGGGGCTGTTTGCCATGAACCCGCTCAGCGGCTTCCGGGCAGAGGATTGGTTGGATCTGGTGGCTTTGGGCACCATCTCCGACATCGTCCCGCTGCGTGGGGAAAACCGCATCCTGGTGCGCCGCGGGCTGGATAAGCTGCGCAAAGGCACCCGCCAGGGGGTGGTATCGCTGGCCGGCGCGGCGGCGGTCAAGCTGCCCGGGCTTTCGGCGACGGATGTGGGCTTCATGCTGGGCCCGCGCCTTAACGCCGCCGGACGATTGGAATCGGCGGAGGCCGCGCTCAATTTGCTTTTGTCCCGGGATTATAAACAAGCCGGCGACCTGGCGCAGAAACTGGACAACCAGAACCGCGAACGGCAGGCGAAAACTCGGGAAATGCAGGAGCAGGCCGCCCAGGCTCTATCTGCGAGCGACGCCGGAGAGATCATTTTTGCCTTCTCGCCTGATTTCAACCCCGGGGTGGTGGGCCTGGTAGCCTCGCGCCTGGTGGATACCTTTTACCGTCCGGCGATCGTCGGGCAGATTGAAGAAGAAACCACCCGCGCTTCCTGCCGCAGCATCCCCGAGTTTCACATCACCCAGGCGCTGGATGAGTGCAAGCACCTGCTGGTGCGCCACGGCGGGCACCAGGCAGCCGCAGGTTTTACCGTCTTGAATAAGGATCTGCCTGAACTAGAGAGTAAATTGCGTGAGATCGCCAACCGCGTTCTGGGAAGCCAGGAACTCGTGCCCACCTTGAAAGCAGATGTTGAGGTGGAGGCCCGTGATCTACAACCCGAACTGCTGCGTTACCTGGACATGCTCCAACCGACTGGCCAGGAAAACCCCGAGGCCACCTTCATCACCCGCGGGCTGCGTGTGATGCACCGCCGCACGGTGGGCGGAGAGGGACAGCACCTGAAGATGAAAGTCTCGGATGGCTGGATCACCTGGGACGCGATTGCCTTCCGCCAGGGGCATCAGGCTGAAACACTGCCCGAACGCGTGGATTTGCTTTATACCTTCGAACGGAACCTGTACAACGGCCTGGTAAGTTTACAGTTGAACGTTCGCGACGTGAAGCCCGCCCAGGCTTAATCGACGAAGCGGTATTTGAACAGGCTCCACACGGCGACGAAGGCATCTTTCATCTTTATTTTCTTGCCTTCATTGTATTCTCGCGGGTTGAAGCGGATGGGCACCTCATAAATGCGCACGTGGCGCTTGAGCAGCTTGGCGGTGAGTTCCGGTTCCAGCTCGAAGCCGCGCGCGTGGAGGGG
>DBMK01000233.1 GCA_002298885.1 Anaerolineaceae bacterium UBA700 | reverse complement strand
CCTCCCCCAAAATCCGTTTTTTGGATTTTGGGGAGTCCGGGAGGGTGATAAGAATTGCGTGTACAAATGTGGCATTGTCAACGCAGATGCATCTAATAAAGAAAGATATTTATATGAAGACACGCTCTATCACTGCTGCCGTTTTTGCTGCCCTTATTTTATTATTGGCCGCCCTGGCCCCCGCCAGCGCCCATACCGTGACCCCAACCAGCGCTTCGCCGGCGGATGGAGAGGTTCTCGCCCAATCCCCTGGCCAGGTAACCCTGACCTTCTCCGAGGAAGCCGGCGAGGAAGGCAGCATGCTTCAGGTCTTCGACGCCCAGGGCAAGCAGGTTGACCTGGGGAACGGCGGGGTGGACCTGAACGACCCCAACCACGCCGGGCTGGTGGTGAAACTGCCGGTCCTGGGGCAGGGGGTGTACCTGGTGAAGTGGAAAATTGCCTTATCGGACGGCGATTCCAGCCAGGGGCAGTATTACTTTGGCGTTGGCAGCGTGACCTTGCCCCAGAACCCGCCTGCGGCGGCCGCAGCGAACGCTGCGGGGCAGCAGCCGGGCGGGGTGACGGGTGAGTCAGTGGCCTTCCTGGCGACAGGCATTTTGATTCTGGTGGCAGCGATCATTTTCTATCGCTACCGCCGAAAGGCGCCCTCCAAGCCATGAAGAGCCGGCCCGCCGCAGTTCTGGCGCGCCTGGCCGCTGCCGCCGGCCTCCTTTTGGCGCTGCTAGCAGGCACGGCCGGCCTGGCGCAGGCGCACGCCACCTATCTGCGTTCCGATCCGGCCGACAACAGCGTGGTGGCGGCATCTCCGGCGGTGATCAAGATCTGGTACACCGAGCCGGTGGCCGCTGATTTCAGCACGGCCCAACTGCTCGACCTGAACGGCCAGAAGATCGCGGCGCGGGTGGAATACGACGCCGGCGACCCCACCCTGATGCTGCTCTTTCCGCCGCCGCTGGCGGATGGGGTCTACACCGTCAACTGGCGCGCCGCCTCGGCTTCGGATGGGCATCAAAGCCAGGGGTATTTCGTGTTCCGGGTGGGTGCGGGCACGGCGGCCGCGGCCGGAACGGGCAGCGGCCAGGGCGGGGCGGCCGGGCAGGCCGGCATGCTGGCTGACCTGTCGCTGCCGGAGGCGCTGCTGCGCTGGGCCATTTATTCCGGGCTGCTGCTGATGGTGGGGGCCATCGGCGTGGCGCTGGTGGCGCTGCGCCCGGGGGTGGCGGCCCTGGAGGCGTTCTACCGCCGGGTCACCCTGCGGGTGTTCACGCTGGCGGCGCTGGCGGCGGCCTTCGTTTTTGCCGTTGGGCTGCTGTACCTGGCCTGGCAGATGGCCAACCTGACTGCCGCAGACAGCAGCCTGGCGCCGGGCAAGGCCCTGGCCCAGGTGTTGTTCGCCACAGGTTGGGGCGCGGCCTGGATGGCGCGCCAGCTTTTTGCGGCGGCGCTCCTCCCCATTTTCACCCGTCTGGCACAGGCCGGCCGGCCGCTCAAGGCCTGGACCGCAGCCGCCGTCCTGTTTTCAGGCGGGGCGCTGGCCGCTCAGGCTTTCACCAGTCACGCCGCCGGGGGGCGCAGCCCGGCGCTGCCGTTGGCGGTCGACTTTCTGCACCTGGTCTTCGTGGGGCTGTGGGTGGGCGGCCTGTTCTGCCTGGCGCTGGGCATTTTACCCATTTATAGACAGGCGCAGCTCGAATTCAAGCCGGTGGCATCGGCCACCTGGGGGCGTTTTGGCCCGCTGGCGGCGTTGAGCGTGGGCATGGTCATCGCCACCGGCATCTACAGCACCGGGCAGCGGGTGATCTCGGCCGATGCCCTGCTGTTGACCGGTTACGGGTTGGTGCTCGTGGGCAAGATAACCTTGATGCTGCTGGCCGGGCTGTTCGGCCTGGCCAACAGCCTGATGCTGCATCCCGCCCTGGCGGCCCCGCTGGGGCGCCTGCTCAAAAAACCGGCCGGCTGGACGCCCTTCGGCGCCCGGCGTTTGCCCGCCTTCATTGTTACCGAGGCCGTCCTGGGAGTGCTGATCGCACTGGTGGTGGGCGGGTTGACCACCATGGCCCCCGCCAGCGGCGTGCAGTATTCCATCTCGCCCGGCGACCAACCCGACCAGCTTACCGTCCAGGTGAAGGACATGATCATCGGCCTGTCGGTCAAGCCCGACCGCCCCGGTCCCAATATTTTCAACGTGCTCGCCACCAGCACGCTGCGTCCGGCACCCGCCCCGGTGCTGCGGGTGATCGTCCAGATGACCTACCTGGAACAGGACTTCGGTACGATGGCGATGGACGCTGCCCCGTTGGGCGCGGCAACCTACCGCCTGTCGTCGGACATGCTCACTCAGCCCGGGCGCTGGAAGATCGCCGTGGTGGTGCGGCGCAAGGGCATTCCGGACACCACGGCCGACTTCACCTGGACGGTGCTGCCGGTGGGCGACCTGCCAGCGCCGCTGGTATCGCGCCTGCCGTGGAAGGACGGCCTGAGCCTGCTGGCTGGCCTGATGGCCGGGGCGGTGGCCCTGGTTGCCGGCGGGGTGTATTGGGGGAGGAGGAACACGCGCCGCGGACGGGGGACCACAGACAGCGGATCACGGACGACGGACAACGGACAACAGACCACAGCGGAAATTCCGTAGGTTGGGTTGAGCGGAGCGAAACCCAACAAATCCACGAATTACACGAATTTCACTAATTTGCAAAAAATTCAAAAAATTAGTTAAATTCGTGTAATTCGCGGATCCCCCTGGCCGAATGGCCGGGTTGATCGAAAGGCGGAAGCGGGGTAAAGTATGCAGATTGGAAGGAAAAACGATGAGCGTATTTACCCCCAAGGAGATCGAATACCTGCAAAGCCAGCGGCTGGGGCGCCTGGCCACGGTCAACCCGCAAGGCCGCCCGCAGAATTCGCCGGTCGGCTTCCGCTATAACCCGGAGCTGGACGCGATCGAGATCGGCGGAAGGTTCATGAGCAAGTCCAAGAAGTTCCGCAATATCCAGAGGAACCCCTACGTGGCCTTCGTGGTGGACGACGTACAGCCACCCTGGCGGCCGCGCGGCGTGGAGATCCGCGGCAGTGCCGAGGCCCTGCCCACCGGCGGCAAGGCCTTCTTCGGCGCCAACTACGACGCCGACGACGGCCTCATCCGCATCAAGCCCCTGCAGATCATCGGCTGGGGCCTGGATAACCCGGCGGCCTACCAGGCGCTGAACCGCAAGGTAGCCCAGGACTAAGCCCGGGTGGAGCACCCTGATCACGTCCGGCTGTTGCACGAGGGCGTGCCCGGCGCAGGCGGCGCCTGGGCCGACTTTGGCTCGGGCGCGGGCGCCTTCACCCTGGCCCTGGCCGAGCTGCTGGGTCCGCAGGGCGTGATCTATTCAATAGACAAAAATGGGGGCGCGCTGCGCGAGCAGGCCCAGGCGCTGCGGGCGCGCTTCGCAAGCACTTCCGTGTACTACCTCACCGCCGATTTTACCCACCCGCTGGACCTGCCGCCCCTGGACGGAATTGTGATGGCAAACGCCTTGCACTTCGTGGCGCCGGGGCGCAAGCTGGAAGTGGTGCGCAGAATCAAAGGCTACCTGCGGCCGGGCGGGCGGCTGCTGCTGGTGGAATATAACGTGGATGCGGGCAACCTGTGGGTGCCGCACCCGCTGTCGTACCCGAGCTGGGAAAGCCTGGCCCGCCAGGCCGGGTTCGCCGGCACCTGCCTGCTGGCGACCGCCCCGAGCCGATTTTTAAAAGAGATGTATTCAGCCATGAGCTGGTAAACCAGCCGAGGTACGCCAACCACAAAAGTAAATAATTGTAGTAACCACTTTAGTCGTTTCTTGTCAGGCCAGGCGACTAATGGTTTTTGAAAACTTAAAAGGGCAATCAGCGTCTAGGCAGGCCTACTGGCCTCACCCCCGGCCCCTCTCCCAGAACGGTGAAGCATGTTCTGGGAGAGGGGAGAAAAGCAATTCCAATGCATTTCTCCCCTCTCCTGAGAATGGTTTTTTATTCTCAGGAGAGGGGCCGGGGGTGAGGCTCTGGTTGATCGCGAGGTAAGTACATTACCCAATTAAGTTGTCAAAAACCATAAGTCGCAACTACGATTGGGAGTCTTAATAGGACCGAGAGGAGGAAACATGAATCCCGTAAAAAATTCTTTATTGGCCGTGCCGATGGTTACCGAGATGACCGCCTACGGTGAACGGGCTTACGATATCTTTTCGTTGCTGCTGCGCAACCGCATTGTGTTCGTGGGGTCGGAGATCGACGACCGGCTGGCGAACACGGTGGTGGCCCAGTTACTCTTTTTGAGTCGCGAGGACGGCCAGGCGCCGATTCAGATGTACATCAACTCGCCGGGCGGGATCATCTACTCCGGGCTGGCCATCTACGACACGATGCAGATCATCCCCAACCCCATCACCACCCTGGCGGTGGGGGTGACGGCTTCATTCGGCACCGTGCTGCTGGCCGCCGGGGCCAAGGGCCAGCGCTACGCCCTGCCGCATGCCACCATCCACATGCACCAGCCCCTGGGCGGGGCCCAGGGCCAGGCCACCGAGATCGAAATCCAGGCCCGTGAAATCCTGCGCCAGAAGGAGCGCCTGAACGAGATCATGGCCTTCCACACCGGCCGCACCCTGGACGAGATCAAGCGCGACACCGAGCGCGATTTCTACATGAGCGCCGAACAGGCTGTGGAATACGGGCTGGTTGACCACGTGATGAAGCAGCGGGAATAAAGTTTACAGTTTACAGTATACGGTTTACAGTAAAGGCTTAACCACGAATTATGCTAATGGGAGCTAATGAACACAAATGAAATCTTTATAAAGATCATTCGCGTTCATTTGTCATCATTGGTGTAATTCGTGGTTGCGTTTCACGCATCACGTTTCACGCCTCCACGGGTCTACCGATAATATACGCTTTCCAATCCAGCGCATCTAGCGAAGGGATGGGGGGATAGCCGGGCTGCATGCGCAGGAGCTGGTAGCCGGCGGCGGTCAGCGTATCCCAGGCGGCGCGGGCCGATTCGGGGCCGTGCAGCTCCAGCAGGAGCAGCGGGCGGCCCTCGCACAGCAGGCGGTCCATGCCCTGCAGCGCCAGCACCTCGCCGCCCTCGATGTCCATCTTGACCAGTTGGGGCAGGGGGCCGCTCCAGGCCGGCGCGGCCGCGCCTTGCGCCGGGTAGGCGAACTCGTCCAGGCTGATCCCGGCGACCTCGATCTGCTCCGGATAGGCCTGGTCGTGGCGCCCGGCTGAGCCGGCGGCCTTGCCCATGGCCCCCGAGGCGTGCGCCAGGAAGCGCACCGGGCCGGAGCGGTCGACCACTGCGGCGGGAATACAGGCCAGGCGCGCCCACGGGTTGAGGCCGAAATTGGCCTCCATACGCTGCAGGTTGGCCGGCAGCGGCTCGAAGGCAAAGACCTGGCCCTGCGGCCCGGCAGCGCGGGCCAGCAGCAGCGAAATGTAGCCGACGTTGGCGCCCACGTCGTAGACCACCATGCCGGGGTGCAGCCAATCGCGCACCGCCTGCTGCAGCTCCGGCTCATAGGTGCCCAGCCAGTAGTCCTTCTCGGCGTGCAAATCCAGCAGCAGGGGAACGCCCTGCAGCCCGCCGGCAGCCACGCTCACCTGGCTGAGTCCCTGGGGGGCGGACCGGTTGAGGGCGCGGCGGATGAAGCGCGCCAGCGGCCCGCTGTGGTAAATGGCCTTTTTAATTGAGCCCGGCAGCAGCCTCGCTGCACCCGCCGCCAGGGATAGGGGGAATTTCATGGGGTTAATTGTAGCATGTTAGTTCGTTTTCACCACGCACCTGCCCTGGCGGGCGGTGCCAGGGGAGACACGGAGGTCGTGGAGAAATTTTCAGGAAGGCCTTACAAATTTGCAAGGTTTAAGGCATTGGAAGCGCCAGGATTTGGGGACGGTTGGTGCGGGGTGTATAATTTTACATTATAGGAAGATTAAAAGCCCATCTCGTGGCGGGATTTGGGCGCGGCGGCGTTGAAAAACCCGCCCAAAAACCGCGATTAACGTTAGCTGGAAGGCTGTTCTACGGTTACCGGTAAGGATGAAGCCCTCGCGAGCCGAACCCGGCTCACCGCCTCCCTTCCATTTTACGGCGTCTCCAAATATATGGGGTCCGGCTGGACATGCGCGTGGATACGGCGCGTGCCCATCCAACTTGTTTGCATGCGGTACGGCGGTAGAGAGGGAGAAATGGCATGACCTTTTCTGAACAAGATCCGGCTTTCCTCATTTCGGGAGTGGAAATACTGAATAACGCGCTCGGCCGTACCGGGAAGCCGGCCGAGGTGGGCGCAACCCTGGCCGGCGGGCTTTGCCGGATAAGCGGGGCCACCGGCGCCATCCTGGTACGCTCGTACGGCGAGCCGGACGGGGGGGATGCGCTGCAAATGGTGGGGGCCAGCCCTCAGCTCCCGGGCGAATGGGCCCCCGGCGCGCCGCTGCAAGACCTGGCGCGCCTGCTGCAGGCCGAAGAAGAGGCCGTAGCCTGGCGTCCCGGTGACGGTTCGCAGGCCGCCGGCCTGCTGGACCGCCTGGGGATCGGTCTTTCGCTGGGTATGCCCCTCAAGTGCGGCGCGGTATGCATGGGCGGGCTGCTGCTGCTGGGCCTGCCGGGCGACCGTCCGTCCGGCCAATATCTGGATCTGCTCAAGCTGCTCGCCCCGGGTGTTTCCATGGCGCTGCGAAATGCGTCTCTGGTTGAATACCAGGAGCGGTTGGTGGACGAGCGTACCCGCCAGCTCCAGGCGGCCAATGCCGAGCTGCGAGCCAGCCAGGAAAAATTGCGCGCTTTCTTCGATTCGGCCCTCATCGGCACCATGTTCGGCGACAGCTACGGCAAGATTACCGAAGCCAACGACGAGTACCTGCGCATTACCGGATTCACCCGAGAGGACCTGCACGCCGGCCGAATGGATTGGCGGGCCATCACCCCGCCAGAGATGCTTGCTGAGGACGAAAAGCACATGGCCGAGGCGCGCCAGCACGGCGCCTGCACGCCGTACGAGAAGTATTACCTGCGCCAGGATGGCAGCCGGGTGTGGGTGCTCATCGGGTACATCTTTTTCGGTGAGAACCGCCAGAACTCGGCCAGTTTCGTCATTGACATCACCGCCCGCAAGCAAGAGACCGAGCGCCTGCAGGCCATTTTGGACAACATCCCGGTCATGATCGACTACTTCGATCCCCAGCGCCGGCTGGTTTGGGGTAACCGCTGCTGGGAAGATACCCTGGGCTGGACTCTGGACGAGGCCCTGGCGGACCCGGACATGCTGGCCGACCACTATCCCGACCCGGCCTATCGCCACTTTGCCCTTGAAAAAAGACGGCTCACCGAAAGCGAATGGCACGATTGCAAGACGCGCACCCGCGACGAGCGTATGCTGGATACCACCTGGGCCAACGTGGTGCTTTCGGATGGCTCAAATATCGGCATTGGGCAGGATATCACCCGGCGCAAGCGGGCCGAAGCCGAACTGCGCGCCAGCGAGGAGAAGCTGCGCGCCTTCTTTGCGTCGGATCTGTTCGGAACCCACTCCGGTAACATCCACGGGTCCGTCATCGAATCGAACGATGAATTTCTGCGCACCATCGGCTACACTCGCCAGGACATGGAAGCCGGGCGGGTGGATTGGAAGAGCATTACTCCGCCGGAATATCTGCATTTGGACGAAGAGCACATCCGCGAAGCTAAGGAACGCGGCGGCTGCACGCCTTTCGAGAAGGAATACATCCGCAAGGACGGCAGCCGGGTGTGGGTGCTGGTCGGCTTTATTCTCACCGGCGAGGCGCGCGAGGATTCGTTGGTCTTTACCCTGGACATCAGCGAACGCAAACGGATAACCGAACGGCTGGAAGCCATCCTGAATAACATTCCGGTGATGATTGAAGTGTTCGATCCCACCGGAAAACAAGTGTGGGGCAACCGCTACTGGGAGAAGACCCTGGGCTGGCCGTTGGAAGAGGCCCTGGCTCAAGGGAACCTGATGGAAAAGTTTTATCCGGAGCCGGCCCGCCGCCAGGAAATCCTGGAATTGATTGCCAGGGCAGACAGCGCCTGGAGTGACTCGCGCGTGCGGGCGCGCGACGGGCGTATGCTGGATACTACCTGGGCCAATATCCGCCTTTCAGACGGGACGACAATCGGCATTGGGCAGGATATCACCGAGCGTAAACGGGCCGAGGCCGAGCTGCACGCCAGCCAGGAGAAAATGCGCGCCTTTTACGAGTCCGACCTATTCGGTACGGAGTTTGGGGACCTGGAGGGCCGGGTGTTCGAGGCCAACGACGAATACCTGCGCATCACCGGTTATACCCGTGAAGATCTGCAGGCCGGCCGGGTGAACTGGAAGCATATGACCCCGCCGGAGTATATGCCCTTGGAGGAAAAGGCTGCTGTCGAGGCTCTGGAACGCGGCTCGTGCACGCCCTTTGAAAAGGAATACATTCGCAAGGACGGCAGCCGCATCTGGGTAATCGTGGGATACCTCCTGATCGGCGAAACTCGCAGCCAATCAGTGGCTTTCGTGCTCGACATCAGCGAGCGCAAGCAGCAGACCGAGCGTACCGAGGCCATCCTGGCCAACATCCCGGTCATGATCGACATGTATGATGACCATGGGCGTCTGGTGTGGGCCAACCGCTTCTGGGAGAAGACGCTCGGCTGGCCGCTGGAGGAAGCAGTTGTATGCGGGGATATGCTGGCTGAATTGTACCCTGACCCCGAAATGCGCAGGAGCATCCTGGATTTCATTCTGCACCATCGCGAGGGCTGGCGCGATTCGGATATGCGCGCCCGGGATGGGCATATCGTGAGCACGAGTTGGGCCCAGGTGAACCTCAGTAATGGCCTGAACATCGGCATTGGCCGGGATATTACCGAGAGTATAAAAGCCCAGCAAGCCCTGCGTGAGAGCGAAAAACGCTACCGTCTGCTCTCCGAAAATTCAGCCGACGTGATCTGGACCCTGGATATCGCCACCCAGCGCTTCACCTACATCAGCCCCTCGGTGTACAAGCTGCGCGGCTACACCCCCGAGGAGGTGCTGGCGCAGCCGCTGGAGGAAGTTTTAACCCCCGATTCGTACCGCTATATCGTCGATAACTTGCCGACTCGCCTGGCGGCGTTTGCCGCTGGTGACGAATCGATGCGCTCCATGACTACCCTGGTAGATCAGCCCTGCAAAGATGGCTCGGTGGTCTCGACCGAGGCCGTCACTACCTTGTTGATGGATGAGCAGGGCCAGGTGACCGAAATCCTGGGCGCCAGCCGGGATATTACCGAGCGCAAGAAGGTGGAGGCGGCTCTGCGCAAGAGCGAGGCTACCCTGGCCGAGGCCCAGCGCCTGGCCGATATGGGCAGTTGGGATTACGATGCCGCCAGCGATACTGCCGAATGGTCCGAAAACATGTACCGCATTTTCGACGTCCACCCCGCCGACCAGCGCCCGCTGGTCTTCAGCTATTTCGTGGAGCACCTGGTGGTGCCGCAGGACCGCCAGCGCACGCTGCAGACCCTGGAAAATGCGCTGGCGTCGGGCGAGCCGTACGACCTGGAATACCGTGTACGGCGGCGCGACGGCAGCGAGCGGGTCATTCATGCCCACGGTGAGATCTTGCGCAGCCTGCAAGGACAGCCGCTGCGCGTGCTCGGCACGGCGCAGGACGTGACCGAGCAAAAGCGCATCGAAGAGGCCCGCAGGGCCAGCGAGGAGCGCTTCACTTCCTTCATGGACCACCTGCCGGCCATGGCCTTTATCAAGGACCGGGACTCGCGCATGGTCTACCTGAACCGCTACAATAAGGAGTTCTTCGGCTGGGAGGACGGGGTCGGCATGACCGCCAGCGACTTCTTCCCGGCGGATGAAGCGGCCAAGACCTACGCCGACGACCAGCTTACGCTGACCGGGGTGCAGGTAACCCGCATCACCACCGAGTGGGATAAAGACAACGTCGAGCACATCTTTAAATTGGTGAAATTTCCCCTGGGCGGCCAGGACGGCCCGTTGATGATCGGCGGCATCAGCATCGACATTACCGAGCAGGTGGAGGCCGAGGAAGAGGTGCGAAAGCTCAACCAGGAGCTGGAACAGCGGGTGGCCGAGCGCACCGCCCAGCTCCAGGCCGCCAACCAGGAGCTCGAAGCGTTCTCGTATTCAGTCTCGCACGACCTGCGCGCCCCGCTGCGCGCCATCGACGGTTTCTCGCGCATCCTGCTGGAGGATTTCTCGGCCGGGCTGCAGCCGGAGGCGCAGCGCTTTTTGGGGCTGGTGCGCACCAATACCCAACAAATGGGCGAACTGGTGGACGACCTGTTGGTGTTTTCGCGGTTGAATCGCCAGGCGCTGCGCAAACAGCGCGTGGACCTGAATGCGGTCGTCCGCCAGGCGCTGGTGGACCTGCAGCCCGAGCAGGAGGGGCGCCCGGTGGACATCATCCTGGGCGACTTGCCGCCGGCCGCCGCCGACCCGGTGCTGGTCAAGCAGGTGTTCATGAACCTGCTCAGCAACGCTTTGAAGTTCACCCGCCAGCGCCCGGCGGCGCGCATCGAGGTGGGGTTCACTCGCGGCGCGCCGCCCCGCAGCCCGGCCCCTGCTGCCGGGCAGGGCACCGCCGGCACGCTCAAGCTGCCCAGCCCGGTGTTGCAGGAGCGCGCCCGGCGCGGCACCGGTCCCCTTTCGCAGGCAACGGCGGTCTCACCAAATGTTGCAGGAATTTACTTTATCAAGGATAATGGGGTTGGGTTCGATATGCGTTTTGCCCACAAGTTGTTTACGGCCTTCCAGCGCCTGCACCGGGCCGAGGATTACGAAGGCAGCGGGATCGGCCTGGCCATCGTCCAGCGCATCGTCAGCCGTCACGGGGGGCTGGTGTGGGCTGATGCCGAGGTAGACAAAGGCGCGACGTTCTATTTTACGCTTCCAGAGGGACCAGAGCATGAGTGAAGGGACGGCTGAAATTCTGCTGGTGGAAGATAACCCCAATGACCTGGAGCTGGCGCTGCATGCCTTCAAAAAGAATGGCTTGAGCAGCCGCATCCGGGTGGCGCGGGACGGGGCCGAGGCTTTGGATTTCCTTTTCCGCCTGGCCGCGAGCGGAGCCAGCGCACCTGGCGAAGCGAACGGCGCCAGCGGCGAGGATGCATTTCCCAGGCTGATCCTGCTCGATTTGAAGCTGCCCAAGGTGGATGGAATCGAGGTGCTGCGTCAGATTAAATCCAACCCAAAGACACGTAAGCTGCCGGTGGTGGTGTTGACCTCCTCGCGCCAGGACAAAGATATCGACGAATGTTACAGCCTGGGCGCTAACAGTTACATCGTCAAACCGGTCGATTTCGATAAGTTTATGGGAGCCGTCAGCATCCTTTCCACGTACTGGCTGTTATACAACCAGGCGGCTGTAATTTAGCTTCCGGAATGATTGAGCCTATGCCAGCCCAATTAAACGTGCTCATCTTGGAAGATCGGCCATCAGATGCCGAATTGATCGTCTACGAGCTCAAGCGAGCCGGATATGCGCCTGCCTGGCAGCGTGTGGACACCGCCCAGACGTTCCAGGCCGCCCTGCAAAACGGGCTGGACCTGATCATCGCCGATTATTCGCTGCCCCAGTTCGACGCCCTGCAGGGGCTCAACCTGCTCAAGCAGCGCCGGCTGGATATCCCGTTCATCGTGGTCACCGGCAGCATCAGCGAAGAGGTGGCGGTGGAGATGATGAAACAGGGCGCCGCCGATTACTTGCTCAAGGACCGGCTGGCGCGCCTGGGCCAGGCGGTTGCCAACGCCCTGCAGCAGAAACAGGAGCGCGTGCAGCGGCAGGCTGCCCAGGCGGCTCTGCGCCAGAGCGAAGAGCGGTTCCGGCGCATGGCCGAAAACGCCCAGGATGTTATCTACAATTTTCGTCGACTCCCCAGCCTCAAATTCGATTACGTCAGCCCGGCTGTGACGGCTGTTATGGGCTACACCCCCGAAGAATTTTACGCCAACCCAGAGCTGTATAACCAGATAATCCTGCGTGAAGATTTGCCTCAAATACAAGGCCTCGACTTTGCCGGCCTGCCGGATAACTCGTTCACCCTGCGCGTGGTGTGCAAGGATGGACGCATCATCTGGACCGAGCACCGTATTGTGACGATCTTTGAAGGCGGTCAGTTGGTCTCCGTGGAGGGTATTGCCCGCGATGTCACCGAGCGCGTGCAGCACCAGCAGGAGTTGGAGATGATGATCTCGGTAAGCGCGGCCTTGCGCAATACCCCGGACCGGCCCAGCCTGATCGCCGCCATTCTGGACCAGGTGGACCGGCTGCTGCTGGCCGAAGGCTCGAGCATGACTTTAAAGGATCCCGTCAGCGAGGATGCGGTCTTCGTGCTGGCGCACGGGAAGATGGCGCACCTGACCGGGCTGCGTACTCCTGCCGGCAAGGGGCTGGCTGCGTACGCCATGCAGACCGGCCAGATCTACATCACCCAGGACTTTAAAAACGATCCCCACGCCTACCGCACTCATCTCCTGGGCGACTTGAAGGCGGTGGCCTGCGCGCCGCTCATAACGCAGGGCCAGGCCATTGGGTCGGTGACCATTGCCCGCAAGAGGAGCATCGATGAGCGTGAGGCGCGCCTGCTGACCGCCATCTCCGATATTGCCGCCAATGCCATCCAGCGCACCACCCTGCACGAGGCGGCCGTGGCGCACGCCCGCCAGATGGCTACGGTCAGCGAGATTGGGCGGGTGCTGACCGAGACGCTCGACCTGCCGGTGATCTTCAAGCGCCTGGACCATTATTTATACGAGCTGCTGCCGGGGATCAGCGTGGTGTTCATCTCTTTTTACGATGCCCAGGCCCAACGCTTTACCTGCCAGTTTGCCTCGCTCAACGGCGATCCGATCAATACGGACGAACTGCCGCCGGCGCCGCTCGAGCCGCCCGGGCGCGGCACCCAGAGCGAGGTGGTCTACACCCGCAAGCCGCTGATCCTCAACGACCTGATCGAGCGCTCGAAAAATTTGAGCGTGAACGTGCTGGTGGGCGAGGATGACCCGGTGGCGCAGTCCGGGTTGTATGCGCCCATGCTGGCGCACGACAAGGTCATCGGGGCGCTCCAGGTGCAAAGCAACGAGCTCAATCGCTTTACGGCTGAGGACGCCGAGGCGCTCTCGCTGGTGGCGAATACGGCGGCGGTGGCGATTGAAAACACGCGCCTGCTGGACGACCTCAGGCGCAGCAACCTCGACCGCACCCGCGCTTACGAATCCACCCTGGAAGGCTGGTCGCGCACCCTGGACCTGCGCGACAAGGAAACGGAGTGGCATTCCAAGAAGGTGGCCGAAAAGACGGTGAAGCTGGCCGATATGCTGGGCATCGACGGGGACGAGCGGGTCAACATCTATCGCGGCGCCTTGCTGCACGACATCGGCAAGATCAACATTCCCGACAGCGTGCTGCTCAAGGCGGGCTCGCTGACGGACGATGAATGGGCCACCATGCGCGGCCATCCAAAAATTGCCTTCGATCTGCTCAACCCCATCGAGTACCTGCGTCCGGCACTGGACATTCCATACTGCCATCACGAGAAATGGGACGGAACGGGTTACCCGCGCGGCCTGAAAGGGGTGGAGATTCCGCTGGCGGCGCGCATTTTTGCCATTGTGGATGTTTGGGATGCGCTGTGCTCCGACCGGCCTTACCGCAAGGCCTGGCCGCGCCAGCAGGCCATCCAATACATCCGCCAAATGCGCGGCTCGCATTTCGATCCGGATGTGACCGACGCCTTCCTGAAGATGGTTGAGGAAGAATAGGTAAGATGGATCAGGTAAAGTGGAATGGCTGTGGTGGGCTGCTTCGCAGCCCATCACAGCCATTCCAGGTAAAAAGAGGGAATAATGGCGCGTCTACAGGAATGGGATTCGTTCTTGGGCTCGTACAAAGGGGAGGCGGCGCTGGGGCAGATGGTTGGGCGCCGCCCCGAGGCGCTGGAACGCCAGAAGCGGCGCTACCGCGGCCTGCTCGAGAAGTTCCGGGCGCTGTACCCCCAGGAAGATTCGGCCGAGCTGTTCAGCTCGCCCGGGCGCAGCGAGGTGGGGGGCAACCACACCGACCACAATGGCGGGCGGGTGCTGGCAGCCGCCCTGGACCTGGACATCGCTGCCGCTGCCTGCAAAACTGGCGACGGGTTAATTACGATAAATTCCGAAGGCTACGAACCGGTGACAATCGACACCCGCAGCCTCGATCCGGTGGTAGCCGAGCGCTTCACCTCGGCGGCCCTGGCGCGCGGCGTGTGTGCCCGCTTCGCCCGGCTGGGCTTCAAGGTGGGCGGGTTCAAGGCCTGCCTGTCCAGCTCCATCCCCAACGGGGCAGGGTTGAGTTCATCGGCGGCCTACGAGCAGTTGATGGCGGTGATGCTCAATGAGCTGTATAACGACGCCCGGCTCGACCCGGTGCTGATGGCCCAGATTGGCCAGTTCGCCGAGGTCAACTTCTTCGGCAAGCCGAGCGGGCTGATGGACCAGACCACGATTGCCGTGGGCGGGTTGGTGACAATCGATTTCAAGGACGAGGCGGCCCCCCTGGTGCGTAAGGTGAAGTACGATTTTTCGCGCAGTGGGCACGTCCTGGCAATCGTCGAAACCGGCCGCGGCCACACCGACCTGACCGACGAATACGCCAGCATCTACAGTGAGATGTGCAGCGTGGCCCAGGCGCTGGGCGGCCGGCTGCTGCGCGAGGTTACCCTGGAGAAGTTGCTGGAGAGCCTGCCCCGCCTGCGTAAACAGGTCAGCGACCGGGCCATCCTGCGTGCCCTGCATTTTTACGGCGACGACGCCCGGGTGGTGGAGCAGGTGCAGGCCCTGGAGAGCGGCCAGTTCGAGCATTTTCTGGGCCTGGTGAACGAATCGGGGCGCAGCTCGTGGATGCTGCTGCAGAACTGCTACGCCGTGCGCGCCCCCGAAGCCCAGGGCATCCCTCTGGCGTTGGCCCTCACCGGCCAGTTGCTGCACGGGCGGGGCGCCTGGCGCGTCCACGGCGGCGGCTTCGGCGGGACGATCCAGGTCTTCTTGCCCGCCGAGCTGCTGGAGGAGTACGTCAGGGGCGTCGAAGCCGTCTTTGGCCCCGGCGCCTGCCACCCCGTCTCCGTGCGCCCGGTGGGAGCGACAAGAATCCTTATCCGCTAATTACACGAATTTTAACGAATGAGCACGAATAATTTTAAATTATTCGTGCTCATTCGTTA
>DBMK01000101.1 GCA_002298885.1 Anaerolineaceae bacterium UBA700 | reverse complement strand
AATGGCGGCATATGCCGCCATTTTGCTATAAAATTACAGAATGGAATCCTATCCAGCGCGTGATGCTCTCGTCCTCGTTGCCGTCATGCCCGAGGAACGCGACCTGGAGATCGCCCGCCTGCTGGGGTGGTACCGCATCCCCTTACGCCGCGCCCCAAAGGTGATTAACGTGGATGCGTTGGCCTTTTACCAGACCGGCAGTTTTGGCCCCGAGCGCCGCTGGCGTATCGAGCACTTTGCCGAGGTGCGCGGCCACGAGCTGACCCGCCGGGCCGAGCTTTTCCGCGACGAGCCTGGCCATCCCCGCGCCGCTGAAGAATACTACAAGCTTTCCCTGGGCCCGCTGCAGACCCTGCCCCATCCAATTCACGCCGGGCGCTGGCGGCGGATCACCTTTCTTTACACCACCGGCGAACTGTTCCCAACCGCTCGGACGATCAACGACCTGGTCGTGCGCTCCGAAGAGCGCCAGGTCCTCTGGCGCACCCTGCGCGAGCGCGCCCTGCAGGGCGGTGAATACACCCCCGCCGACCTCCCCGAATTAGCAATCGACCCTGCCATTCTGGCCTTCTTAGGATTTGGCAATATTTAACCACTGAGACACTGAGAAAACCTTAATAAATATTTTAAGGTTTTCTCAGTGTCCTCAGTGTCTCAGTAGTTAAAAAAATGCGCTTTTCACTATGTACACCGTATCTCTGAGGTCAAATTGTGGTTTAATAATCCTGGTAGAATCATCCTATGGAGGCGCGTATGGCTCTGGTCATTAAAAATGGTACGTTGGTAACCGCCGCAGAGACCTATCCGGCGGATATATTGGTTGAAAACGAGAAAATCGCCTCGATCGGCGTAGACCTGGCCGCCCCGGCGGATGCGGAGGTGGTCGACGCCTCCGGGATGTTGGTCCTCCCCGGGGGGGTGGACGTGCACACCCATTTCGAGCTGCCGATGTTCAACACCGTCTCCTCAGACGACCACTACACCGGGCACAAGGCCGCCGCCTTCGGCGGTACCACCACCGCCATCGATTTTATCTCCCAGGACCTGGACTCGCTGCCTGCCTGCGTGGATGCCTGGCATGCCAAGGCTGACGCCAAGGCCGCCATCGACTTCAGCTTCCACATGAACATCACCCACCTGACCCCGGCCGTAGAGGCCGACATCCCCCGGCTGCCCGCGGAAGGCATCACCAGCCTTAAAGTCTTCACCGCCTACAACAACCGCCTGCGCCTGCTTGATGGCGAGATCTTCCGGGTCATGCGCATTGCCCGCGAGCACGGCCTGCTGACCATGCTGCACGCCGAAAACGGCGACGTGATCGACATCCTGGTGTCCGAGGCCCTGGCCGCCGGCAAGAAATCCCCCGAATGGCACGCCCTCACCCGCCCCGCCTGGGGCGCGGTCGAGGCGGGGCTGCGCGGCTTCGCCCTAGCTGCCCAGGCCGGCGGCGCCCCACTGTACATCGTCCACATGAACGCTGCCGGCGAAGTCGACCAGCTTGCCTACGCTCGCGAAAAAGGCCTGCCCATCCTGGGCGAGACCTGCCCGCAGTACCTGTTTTTCTCCGTCGACGACCTGCGCCGGCCGGATGGGGCCAAGTGGATCTGCTCGCCACCGATGCGCACCGCCGCCGATAACGCCCGCCTGTGGCAAGGCCTGCAGGACGGCATCATCCAGACTATCGCCACCGACCATTGCCCCTTCTTCTTCAATGGCTCGAGACCAATTCTCTACGAAGGCAAGCTGGTCGCCATCCCCGGCAAGGAATTGGGCCGCGATGATTTCACCAAGATCCCCAACGGCCTGCCCTGCGTCGGTGACCGCATGCCCATCCTCTGGACCTATGCAGTCGGTAACGGTCGCCTCACCCCTAACCAGTTCGTCGACCTGACCTGCACCACCCCGGCCAAAATCTTCGGCATGTACCCGCGCAAAGGCGCCCTGCTGCCCGGCTCCGACGCCGACATCGTCCTCTGGGACCCCCAAAAACGCCTCCGGTACGGCGTCGCCCATGCCCAGCATCGCACCGATTACAACCTTTTCGAAGGCTGGGACCTGACCGGGTACCCGGTAAAGGTCTATTCGCGCGGCCACCTGATCGTCGACCAGGAACGCTGGCTCGGCGCTCCCGGCCGGGGACGCTTCATCAAGCGCAGCACCTTCTCTTACCCAGTCTGACGTGTTGATCCTCCTCCCGGTCTTTCTGCCGATCCTGTCCGCAGTGGCCATCCTGATCCTACAACGGACGCAGCCGCGCTTCGGGATCAGTTACCTGGTCGCCGTCCTGGTTTCACTGGCCAATTGGGGTCTCATCCTGGCTTTCCATTGGATCAATCCTCCGCCCCTGGCTCTGCCGGAGTGGCTGCCTATCCCCGGTCTGCCCGGCGCCATCATCTTCCAGCTCGACACAGTGAGCTGGTCCTATTCCTTTGCCATTGCCGGCCTCGCCGCCGCCGTCATCCTTACCGCCTCCGCCCGCCTGGCCTTGCGCTCAATCCCTTCCGCCTGGGCCGGCAGCCTGCTCGTTTCCGGCGCTGCCATCCTGGCAATTATCGCCAGCAGCCCGCTAGCCCTGGCCCTGGCCTGGATGATCATCGATCTGATCGAGCTGGCGGTCATCCTCTGGACAGTAAACCAACCCCAGATGAGCCTCCAGGCGGTCCTGTCATTTTCGGCCAGGGTGAGCGGCACCTTTTTCTTGATCATCGCCATGGCTGTCAGCCAGAGCAACGGGCAAGTGTTGATTCTGATCGCCCCGCCTCAGGCGTCGGCAGTGTTCTTGCTGATTGCCGCCGGGCTGCGCCTGGGAGTGCTCCCCCTGCACCTGCCATACTCCGCCGAGGTGCCGTTACGCCGCGGCCTGGGCACCATCCTGCGCCTGGCAAGCCCGGCATCCAGCCTGGTGCTGCTGGCCCACCTGCCGCCCAACGTCGTGCCGCCCGAGTATTCGCCATTTCTATTGATCTTTTCTGCCCTGGCCGGCCTGTATGGCGCCGCTATGTGGGCTGGGTCCGCTGACGAGATCAGCGGGCGCCCTTACTGGATGATCGCCTTAGCTGGCCTGTGCGTGGCCAGCTCCATCCGCGGTTATCCGCAGTCCACCCTGGCCTGGGGCATCGCCCTGGTCCTGACCGGGGGCGTCCTATTCCTGTATACCGCCCGCGAACGGCTGACCGGCTTCCCGCTGGCAATTTCGCTCCTGGCATTCAGCGGCCTGCCCTTCACTCCCGCCGCCAACGGCTGGAAAGGCCTGGTCATCCCGCCAATCAATGCCCCGGATTTCATTTTCCTCCTGGCGCATGCCTTAATCATGATCGGATTCATCCGTCATGCCCAGCGGCCCGCGGATCCCCTTTCTCCGATGGAACGTTGGATCCAGGTGCTGTACCCGTTCGGCCTGTACTTCCTGGCCGCCAACGCCTGGCTGCTGCTTTTGCTGGGACTTCCGGGCACCCTTACCAGCGGGGTATGGTGGGCCAGCATCCTTTCGGCCTTACTCACCCTCGGATATGTTGTTTATTTTTGGCGTTATCGTTCGCGCATTCCAACGGAGCGCTTCGAAAGGATCTGGGTTGTTATCATCGCCCGCCGCGCTGGCCGGTTGTTAAGCGCTGTGCTGCGGCTGGATTGGCTGTACATTTTCCTCGGCGCGCTATTAAGGGTATTCCAAAGCGTCCTGCAAGGCGTGACGACCATCCTCGAAGGCGAAGGCGGGGTGCTTTGGGTTTTCGTGCTGTTGGCGCTCTTGCTTTCGCTCCTCGCCGGCCAGGGGTCGCTGCCATGAACCTTGACCAGTACGCCATCATTGCCGTCCCCATCTTGATGGTCGCCTCCTTGGTCCTGCTGATCGGCCTGGATTGGCGCGGCACGCAAATTGCCCTCTCGGTCCAATACGTGGCCATGTTTTGGCTGGTCACACTGAGCTGGCCGATCGGTATGGCCGCCGTTAAATTGGTGGTAGGCCTGATGGCCAGCGCGGTCCTGGCCACCACCCAGTCCGGCAGCGATATCGGCGAGGACGCCATTCTGCCGCTCTCCGGACGCATCTTTCGCGCCCTGGCGGCCCTGCTGTTGTGGATTGCCATCTTTTCGTTTTCACAATCGCTGATGGGCATGCTCCACGTCAGCCAGCCCACCAGCCTCGGCGGACTGATCCTGATGGGCATGGGCCTGCTGCAGATGGGAATGAACCGCCAATCCGCCCGGGTGGTCATCGGCCTGCTGACCTTCCTCTCCGGGTTCGAGATCCTCTACGCCGCCCTGGAGAATTCAGTCCTGGTCGCCGGCCTGCTTGCGGCGGTCAACCTGGGACTGGCCCTGGTAGGGGCTTATATGGCGTCCGCCGCCTCCATGGAGCGCGACGTATGAGCGCCCCCCTGATCTGGATCGCCCTGCCGGGGGTAATCGCCATCCTCCTCCTGTTCATCATGCGCCGCAGTGGCTGGACAGCCGGCCTGTCATCGGCGCTGTGCCTGATCCTGGCCTTGCTTGCCTGGCAGATGCCCATCGACACTACCATCCAGATTGGGCCGGTAGCATTTAAAGTCTCCTCGGCCATCGTCATCTTCGGGCGCCGCTTTGTGCTGGATAACGCCGACCGCGCTTTCCTCACCCTGGTCTTCGCGCTGGGTTTCTTCTGGTTCTTCGGAGCATATTTTGCGCGCCCCGGGCGGCTCTTTTGGCCGTTTGGCCTGGGGATGATCGCTCTGCTCGTCGCTGCTCAGGCCGTCGAGCCGTTCCTCTTTGCTGCCTTGCTCATCGAAACAGCCGTCCTGTTGAGCATCCCCATGCTCAACCCGCCCGGACGGCCGGTTGGCCAGGGCGCCCTGCGCTACCTGATCTTTCAAACGCTGGCCGTTCCGTTCATACTGCTCGCCGGGTGGACCGCATCCGCCATCGACGCCAGCCCGAACGATCCGCGCCTGCTGCTCCAGGCTGCCGTTTTCTTTGGCCTGGGCTTCGCCTTCTGGCTGGCCGTCTTTCCTTTTTACACCTGGATCCCGCTGCTCACCGGCGAGACGCACCCCTATACTTCCGGGTTCGTGCTCAGCTTCATCCCGGGAGTCGTCTTCTTCATGGCTCTTGGGTTCATGGATAACTACACCTGGCTGCGGGATAACCAGGCCCTGCCCGCCGTCTTCCAGCTCGTCGGCACGTTGATGGTGGTCACCGGCGGCATCTGGGCCGCCTTCCAGAAGGATCTAAAAAGAGCGTTTGGCTACGCCGTAATCCTCGAAAGCGGGTTCGCCCTGATAGCGCTGGGCCTGCACACCACCATGGGCCTGGAGGCCTTTGCCACAGCCCTTGTGCCGCGCTTCCTGGCCCTGCTCCTCTTCTCATTCGCTCTGTCTCTTTTCGAACAGGCCGGAATACCAGCCACGCTGGATGGCTTAAAAGGCAGCCTGCACCGCCTGCCGTTTGCCTCCGGCGCCCTGCTGATCGCCTATTTTTGCCTGGGCGGGCTGCCACTGCTGGCCGAGTTCCCCGTCCGCCAGGCCGTCATCGAGGCCGTGGCCGGCCAATCGGTGCCGCTCATGGCCTGGATCCTGGCCGGCAGTGTGGCCTACTGGGGGGGAGGCTTCCGCCTGCTCGCCAGCCTTGCCAGCAGCCTCACCCCCGCCTGGGAGATCGGTGAGAAGTGGACCTCGGCCGTCCTGTGTTCCGCCGGTATCCTGATCATCCTCCTGATCGGCCTCCTCCCCGGTGTCCTCCTGCCCGGCCTGCTCAACCTCATCCAAATCTATTCCCACCTGAAGTTCTAAGTCCCAAGGCTGGATGAGACTGATGGGGATCTTTTCC
>DBMK01000169.1 GCA_002298885.1 Anaerolineaceae bacterium UBA700 | reverse complement strand
GGCGCAGTCTCAGCGAAGACTGCGCCGCCAGCTTGTAGGTTGGGTTGAGGGGGCTAAAATCTTGTCTACAGCCCTGTACCCCCACTCCCCGAAACCCAACATTTAATCGACCGCATTCATGCGAAAATTTGGATTTTAGGTTGAAGCAGGAGGAAAGAATTTGGGTGAAGCATGACATGCTTTCTTCAATTTGACCTACGAAGATCTTAAAAGCAAAAAGCAATATATAATTTCATTATCTTGAAGGGGCTAGAATAAATAACAGGTGAGAATTCTCGCTACAACTTTGGTAATTAATAGGATATTCATGACTTTCCAAAATTATGTCCTTGTCGACCCCCTGTAATTTTGGGTTCTTGAAATTATGTTATAGAGATTTGCAAATGATAGACGAATAATTTTCTGTTTATAAGTCGTGAGAATTATTCCGATATAAAATTTCTAGCCATACCATACATCAAATTTGACTAAGACCGAATTGCTTGCCGCACTCACTAATACTTGGGAAAACTTCGCTTTGGGATTGTTGTTCCCGCAACTAATTCCTGAGGATAGTTGGAAGAGTCTTTCTGGAAAAAACATTAAATTTGATGGTCCGAATGGAATTTGGTTTTCGATTGGTCCAAATTGGTACACAGAAGAAATCGAAAATGCAATCAATCGAAATGTGCATATTGGCGAATTCGAGAAATCACTTAAGAGATCGCTTGTTCGAGAAGGGCATGAATTGATACTACTATATTGCGAAGAGACAGGACAAATTGATCAATACAAATCAGTCCCTTGGTTTCAATTTGCACGCATAATCAGAAATGTGGTCTCCCATAAACAGGGTGGTAAGTTAAGAGAATGGCCTTCTGATTTAATAAAAAGGGGAATTACAAGCGTATCCTGGCGCAATCGCACCCTAAATATTGATATGAAAGGTGATGAAATCTCATTTACGCATGAAGAAGCGTTAAAACTCTTTTGTGACCAATTCAATTTTGTTCAAAATCAACTTTTATAATAACAACGGGAAAATCATCAGATAATTGTAGGTTGGGTTGAGAGTGGCGAGCGGCATCTTTGCCAGCGTAGTCTGTAATCGTTCATAGTATCGGAAGAGCTCTCCAGAAATGGATAGCCCTTTTTTATTTCACAGAATGAGAGTAGTGATATAATTTGCACATAATAGATAAAGTTTAGTTACATTTTATTTCTACAAACCAATCGGGGCAATATGGAAATTTTAAAAGCATTAAACTCCGGCCTTGCCTTTTTGCTCGAGCTGGCCATGCTTGCGGCTTTTGGCTATTGGGGGTTCTTTGGCGATAAAAGCATCTGGGTGAAATGGATTTTGGGAATCGGCGTACCCCTGGTGGCTGTTGTCATTTGGGGAACCCTTCTTGCTCCAAAGGCCGGGCATCGCCTGGGAGTCACCTGGGGGACTATTTTATCCTCGGCCTTATTTTTAACGGCCGCCCTGGCTTTATATCAAACAGGCCAATCTGCGTTAGCTATTGCCCTGGCATTGATCGTCATTATTAATCGAGGATTGATCCTGCTCTGGAAACAATGGTAATTTATTAGAAGGGCGCTAGCCATCTTTTAAACCGCTTTGTGGTTTGTTTTGGGCGCTTTGCGCCCAAAACAAACCACAAATTTCCTTTCCCGCGTCACAACAATCCCTCTCGTATATTGAAATTTAGGCAAAAGTAACTATAATGATATGTAATTAATTTATCCATTGAATCAATTAAGTGGGATACTATGCGGCAACCTCGCAATGCTGATCAGGAAATCATCGGAAGGGTCAACAAATCGCTGGTGCTCAATACCCTGCGCCTGCGTTCCCCGGTTTCGAGAGCCGAGGTGGCCGATCTCACCGGGCTGAACCGCAGCACCGTCTCCAATATCGTCAATTCGTTGATCGGCGAAGGCCTGGTCTGGGAACAGGAACGCCGCGACTCGCGCATCGGCCGGCCTTCGGTTGACCTGGGCCTGCGCCCGGATGGCGGCGCGGTGATCGGCGTCGAGATCGGCGTCGATTTTATTTCCGTGCTCCTGACCGACTTCGTCGCCAAAACCATCTGGGAGGATTGGATTGACCTCGACCTCCACCTCCCTCAGATTGAAGTGCTGGTAAAAGCCGAGCAGTCCATCGATAAGGCGCTCTTTCAAGCCGCCGAACGGCGGCTGCACGTACTCGGCATCGGTGTCGGCCTGCCGGGGCTCGTCAATGTAAACAAAGGCGAGCTGATCTTCGCCCCCAACCTGGGGTGGCGGGACGTGCCCCTGCGCCTGATGTGGAACCAGCGCTTCCGGCTGCCGATCTACGTAGATAACGAAGCCAACCTGGCCGCCCTGGGAGAATACTACTTCGGCATCGCCCGCGGCGTGGACCATCTCGTCTACCTGAGCTCGGGCGTCGGCCTGGGCGGCGGGGTGATCGTGAATGGCAAGCTGTTTCGCGGCGGGCACGGCTATGCGGGGGAGATCGGCCACATCCAGCGCGACCCCGCCGGCGAGCTGTGCGGCTGCGGGCGCAGAGGATGCTGGGAAACCCAGGTCGGCCCCCAGGCGGTCATCCGGCGCGTCAAGCAGTCGCTGGGCAAATCCCCCGGCGGGGACCTGCCCTCCGGCGTCGCGCACGACCTGAGTAACCTGACTTTCCCCCTGGTCGTCGATGCGGCTTTGAACGGCGATCCAATCTGCCGGCAGGCAATTGAGGACGTGGGCAGGTATCTCGGCCTGGGGATTGCCGACCTGGCCAACCTGTTCAACCCGGAGTTGGTGGTCATCGGCGGAGCGTTCAGCCTGGCGCGTTCCATCCTCTCGCCGGTGATCGAAAAGATCGTATTTTCCGAAGCGCTGCCGCCCTCGGTGGAAGCCATGCGCATCGCATTTTCAGAACGGGGGAAAGAAGCCTGTGTATTTGGAGCAGTCGCTGTCGTACTAGACGATATTATCCGCGAACTGGAAATCGTCTAGCTGGAGAAATTGGGCACCTTATAAGTGAGGGCGTATGAGAGCCATCGGTTGGGCCCGCTGCGACTCTTAGGCACCCTGAAAGGAGGTCCAGATTAATATAAACCTGCCGTTCAGCATTCCAATCTAATCCGATTCGATATTCTCGTTGCATAAGAAGGAGTTGAACGATGTCTCGCAAAATTTTGTACATAGCATTGCTTGTGGCAATCGTTGCCAGCCTGGTTGGCTGCAGCGCCGCTCCAACCGCTGCCCCAACCGCTGCCCCAACTGCCGCCACCAGCGGCAGCGGCAAGATCAAAGTAGGCCTTTCCTTCTCCGACTACGCCACCGAACGCTGGCCTGTCGAGTCCGCCCAGATGACCAAGCTGCTGCAGGCTAAGGGCTACGAGGTGATCGTGCAGGAAGCCGACCACGACGTGAAGCTGCAGAGCGACCAGATCGATAACATGGTCTCGCAAGGCATCAAGGGCCTCATCGTCATCGCCGAAGATGGCGCTGCCGCCGTAACCCCGGTCAACAAGGCCGTTGCCGCCGGCGTGAAGGTAATCTCCTACGACCGCCTGATCAAGACCGACAAGATTTCTGCATACCTGTCCTTCGACAACGTCGAAGTCGGCCGCCAGGAAGCGCTCGGCGTCATGACCGCCCTGGGCCTTCCGGGAAGCACCACCTGGACCAAGGCCAATCCCGCCAAAGTGGTCCTCTCAGGTGGATCCCCAACCGACAACAACGCCGTCCTGGTCCGCCAGGGCCAGATGGAAGTCGTCCAGCCCTACATCGACCAGGGTGTGGTCAAGATCGTGGCAGACCAGTGGGTTGACAACTGGGACGCCGCCAAGGCCGAAGCGATGATGGAGAATATCCTCACCGGGCAGCAGAACAAGATCGACGCTGTAGTTGCCTCGAACGATGGCACCGCCCTGGGCGAGCTCCAGGCTTTAGCGGCCCAGGGTTTGGCCGGCAAAGTGCCGATCTCAGGCCAGGACGCCACCGCCGATGGCTGCAACAGCATCGTCAAGGGTCAGCAGACCGTCAGCGTCTACAAAGACACTCGCCTCCTGGCGCCGAAGGCCGTAGATATGATCGATGCCCTGATCAAGGGCCAGACTCCCTCCGGTTTGACCCAGTTCTCCCTGGCCACGTTGACCGGCGACAAATCCTTGACCGGCAACGTCATGGCAGCCTTCCTGCCCGTCGTCCAGATCACCAAGGCCAACGTCTACGACCAGATCGTCAAGAGCGGGTTCCAATCCTACGAAGCGGTTTACCGCGGCATCCCCGCCGACCAGGTTCCTCCGAGACCCTAATCAATAACCTTTTTTCGCCCGGCCCCCCGTTTTTCCGTCATAAAATAAGGGGGGCCGGGAAAACCTGATCCGAGTTAAGCCCTTCGGCCGGAGGTGCGCGCAGTGGACAATGGGATAATTCTCGATTTCAACCATGTGACCAAGCGGTTTCCGGGCGTGGTGGCCCTGGATGATGTTTCTTTCCAGATCCGCCGCGGCGAAATTCACGGCATTTGCGGCGAGAACGGCGCCGGCAAATCGACCCTGGTGAAAATCCTTTCGGGCGTTTATCCCTTCGGCACCTACGACGGCGCCGTGGCTTACGACGGCCAGGAATTGCGGCTGGGCCAGAGCTCGATTCGCGAGGCCGCCGAGAGGGGCATCGCCATCGTCTACCAGGAGCTCACCCTCGTCCCCACCCGCACCGTCGGCGAAAACGTTTTCTTGGGCCGCGAGCCGGTGAAGGGCCTGGGGGTCAACTGGAACAAGCTGTACGCGGATACACAGGTGATCCTGACGAAGTACCAGTTGGATATCGACCCTTACGAGACGGTCAGCAACCTTGGAGTCGGCAAAATGCAGATGGTTGAGATTGCCAAGGCCCTCTCCGAAAACGCCAAGGTCCTCATCCTGGACGAGCCCACCAGCGCCCTCAGCCAGGTCGAAGTTGAAAAATTGATGGAAATCCTGAGGACGCTCAAGGAACACGGCATCACCTGCATTTATATTTCACACCGTTTGGAAGAATTTTTCCAGATTACCGATCGCGTGACCGTGATGCGGGATGGCAAGATCATCGTTACCCAGCCGACCAAGGACATCACCCAGGGCGACCTGGTCAGGTACATGGTCGGCCGCGAGATGAAGGAGCGCTTCCCCAAGGGCCAGCGCCATCCCGGCGAAGTTGTTTTTGAAGTGAAGGACCTCGAAGCTTTCGACCCCAAGAAGACCAGCCGCAAGGTGCTGAACGGGGTCAGCTTCGACGTGCGCAGGGGCGAGATTTTTGGCATTGCCGGCCTGATGGGTTCGGGCCGCACCGAGCTGGTGTTAACCTTGTTCGGCGAGTATGGCCGAATTTCCAAAGGCCAGATCCGGATCGGGGGCAAGGAGATCCGGCCCAAAAGCGCCCGCCAGGCCATCGACGCCGGCTTGAGCCTGGTGCCTGAGGACCGCAAAGGCATGGGCCTGGTGATGATCCAATCCATTCTGAAGAACATTTCCCTGCCCAACCTGGATCAATTTGCCGCCTTCCTGCGCATCGATGCCAACAAGGAGATGCGCGTCAGCCTGGAACAGGCCAAGAGCCTGACGATCAAAGCCCCTAGCCTGGATGTGGCCGCGGCCACCCTGTCGGGCGGCAACCAGCAAAAGGTGGTCATCTCCAAATGGCTGTTGTCCAAACCGCAGGTGCTGGTGATGGACGATCCGACCCGCGGCATTGACGTCGGCGCGAAATTTGAGATTTACAAGTTGATGAACGAGCTGGCAGAGACCGGCGTGGCGGTGATTATGATCTCCAGCGACCTGGAAGAAGTGCTGGGAATGAGCGACCGGATCATGGTGATGTGCCGGGGCCATTCCACGGTTACGCTGCCGGTTGCCGAGGCCAGCCAGGAACGCGTGATGGCATTGGCCACCGGCGTAGAATCTGCGTGAAATCAACCCAAGAGAATGAAGCGAGGTAACCCCATGAATCCTACAGACGCTGGCGCGCAACCCCAAAAAAGCCTGGCCTCCCGGCTGCTCCTGGTCGTTCGGGGCAACATCCAGACCTATACGCTGCTCATCGCCGTGGTCGGTATTTGGGCCATCTTTTACTTTGCGACCGGCGGCACTTACCTGTTTCCTCAGAATATCTCCAACCTGTTCCGCCAGATGTCCGTGACTGCCTTCCTGTCCATCGGCATGGTGCTGGTGATCGTCACCGGCAACATCGACCTGTCGGTAGGCAAGATGGCCGGGTTCGTCTCGGTGGTCGTGGCGTATTTGCAGTACTACGTGTGGTTCGAATATTTTCCCAACCAACCCGGCCTGTCCGCCGCGCTCTCAATCGTCTGCGGCCTGCTGGTTGGCACGTTTGCCGGCGCGGTGCAGGGCTACATCATCGCCTACCTGGGGCTGCCCTCCTTCATCGTCACCCTGGCCGGCATGTGGCTCTTCAACGGCCTGATCCTGCTGGTCACCCAGGGTAAAACCATCGCCGCCGACCAGCCCGTCTTTTCCAGCATTGCCCAGGGGTACATCCCTGAGTTTGAAGGCCTGATTTTATTTGGGGTCATCCTGGTCTTCCTGGTCTGGAACATCTTCAGCGTCCGGCAGGGCAAGCAGAAGTATGGCTTCAAGCTGCGCCCGCTCTACGTCGACCTGCTCGGCGCGCTTATCCCAGCGGTGCTGGTGCTGGCCTACATCCTCAACGTCAATGCCTACAAGGGCATCCCCGTGCCGGTGTTCCTGCTGGCGCTCGTGGCCATGGTCATGATCTACGTGGCCAACAACACCCGCTTTGGCCGCTATGCCTACGCCATCGGCGGCAACCTGGACGCCTCGCGCCTCTCGGGCATCAGCATCAGCAGCGTGAAATTCCGCATTTTCGTCCTCATGGGCTTCCTGTGCGGCGTTGCCGGCATCGTGCTGGCCTCCTACGTCGGCTACGGCACCATTGCCGCCGGCTCCGGGTACGAGCTGGATGCCATCGCCGCCTGCATCCTGGGCGGCACCTCCACCCTGGGCGGCGTCGGCACCATCCCCGGCGCCCTGATCGGCGCCCTGATCATTGCCAGCCTCTCCACCGGCCTGCAAATGCTGAACGTCGCCCCCGCCTGGCAGTTCGTCCTCAAAGCCGTCGTCCTCGTCGTCGCCGTCCTTGCCGACGTCTACTTCAAGAAGAACCGCAGCTCATAATTCATCGGCGGGGTTCCCTCCCCCTCTCCTGGAGCACGTTTCACCGCTCCAGGAGAGGGGGGCAGGGGGGTGAGGCGGCATGAACTTAACCTAAACCCAGACACACAAAATCCCCCGAATCCCAACATCACTCATTTTGGGGTTGTTTCGGGCTGCTTCGAAGCCCGAAACAACCTCAATTAATTCCTGAGCTTAATGTAAAATTACAGGCAAAGGAGATTATCAATGGGCCCAAATACCGGTAAAGGCGTACAAACTGGCCCCTGGCCAAAGGGGATTTTTGCCGTCACCTTGTTCGTAGAGGACCTCGCGGCTGCGAAGCAGTTCTACCGGCAGGCCTTCGGGCTGCCGGTGGTATTCGAGGACGCCAACTCGTGCGTGTTTCAGATTGGCGCCACGCTGATTAACGTATTGAAGATCTCCCAGGCCGCAGAGCTCATCGAGCCGGCTAAAGTGGCCGCCCGGGAGGCCGGGTCGCGCCTGATGTTTACCATCCACGTGGACGACGTGGATGCCATGTGCGCCGAGCTGACCGCCCGCGGCGTGAAGCTGCTCAACGGCCCGGTGGATCGGCCCTGGGGTGTGCGCACTGCCAGCTTCGCCGATCCCGCCGGGCACGTCTGGGAGATAGCCAAATAAGATGAACTGCAAGCAATGCGGCGCGCCGGTGAGCACCGAAGAAGGCAGGGATTTCTACCACTGCGCATACTGCGGCAGCTACGGTTTTCCCGACCCGAACCTGGACGGTGTTGCCCTGTTCGACGAGGTTTCCCCGTATGCCTGCCCGGTGTGCGGCCATCCGCTGGTTACGGCAGCCGTCAAGGACGTGCACATTTATTCCTGCCCCAACTGCCGCGGGAACCTTATTAGCCAATCGAAGATGCTGCCCATTCTCAGGCAGGCCAAGGCTCACCCCGCGGCCGGCGAAGAACAGCGCCTCCTCCAGTCCCCGTCCGAGCGCGCTCGGACCGTCATTTGCCCCGCCTGCAAGAAACCCATGGACGGCTATCCCTACGGCGGATCGGGCAACGTCATCATCCAGGGCTGCGCCGAATGCCTGTTGATCTGGCTTGATTTTGGGGAGCTGTCCCGGATCATGCACACCTACCAGCCGATGAAAAGGCGCAAGCCGGACGATTCAGACGGCGCCAAGGAATGGGGCCTGTTCTAATTAACCTTTTGGATAATAAAGGTGCTGTGAAGACTCGCTTCTTTATCGTGATGGGTGTCTCCGGGTGCGGCAAGACGAGCGTGGGTAAATCCCTTGCCGAACATTTGGGGTGGAACTTTTACGACGGCGATGATTTCCATCCGCCCGCGAACATTGCCAAAATGGCAAACGGGATTCCGCTCGACGATGCCGACCGCGCTCCGTGGCTGGCTGCACTGCACGACCTGATTTCATCTTCATTAAAAGCGGACCGTCCTGGCGTGCTGGCCTGTTCCGCCCTCAAGGAGCGCTATCGCCGGCAGTTGCTGGACGGCAATGAGGGCGTCCAAATTGTCTATCTCAAGGGCAGTTTTGAGTTGATCTGGTCGCGCATGGAAAAGCGCACCGATCATTATATGAAGCCGGATATGCTGAAGAGTCAGTTCGACGCCCTCGAGGAACCGGCGAATGTGCTTACGGTGGATATATCCATGCCATTGGATGACATTGTGCAGGTGATATTAAAGCATGTAGGATAGGGAGGAATCAAAAATGGGAACGCTTAATGAAAATTTGCTTGAATATCGAAAACAACTGGAGAAGGGCGCAATTCAAGCGGCGTACAAAGGGCTGATGGAATACATCATGGATTTGAGAACGCATTTTAAGAACAAATACCCGGATTATTCCGTCCCCGGCAACCTTTATTATGGGTATATGGATATGACCTATTTTTCCATTAATCCAGAATCATTGAAAAATCGAGGCCTGAAGATCGCCATCGTATTTCTTCATGAGGCATTTCGGTTTGAGATCTGGCTGTCAGGTTACAACAAACAGGTTCAGACAAAATACTGGAAATTATTTAAAGACTGCGGTTGGAATGTTTACCGGATTGTTCCCACCCCGCAAGGCGTAGATTCCATTGTAGAGCACTCCCTGGTTGACAACCCGGATTTTAGTGACCTGGATGCTTTAACATCCCGCATAGAGAGAGGAACCTTGAGCTTTATTAATGAAATAGACAGTTTTTTTGCTCAACATTGAAAATATCCTCAGCGCCGCTCGTAAAGATAACACGGGCGGCGTTCTGCTGCGGCTCAAATCGACTATAATGAAGATAACCGAGGCAGCGCCTGGCTTCCTCCTTCATCTGGACAGGTATTACACCTAAAAGGAGATACTCAATGGGAGAAAAAGGCAGCAAAAAGGATAAGAACAAGGCTGACAAGCAAAAGAAAGAGCAGCTTGTAAAGAAACAGGAACAAAAGAAGGCCAAGCTGCCCGTCAAGAAACCTGGATAGCACCCGGAACCCCCTGCCTACGTCTGATCCCGCCGCACGATTCCCTCCTGCCAGGCGAACACGGCAGCCTGCGTGCGGTCGGCGAGGTGCAGCTTGGTCAGGATGTTGGTGATGTGCGTCTTTACCGTCTTCTCGCTGATGACCAAAACATCGGCGATTTCTTGATTATTCTTCCCAGCGGCAATTAATTTAAGCACTTCCAGCTCGCGCCCGGTCAACTCGCGGAATGGGTTGACCGTTTCCTGGCGCATCCCGCCCAGTTCTTTGACCATGCGCGTGGCGACGCGCGGATTCAGCACCGCCTCCCCGGCGCTGGCCCGGCGGATGGCGTCGGCCAGGTCGTCGGGGTCGATATCTTTGAGCACGTACGAGAGCGCCCCGGCGCGGATGGCGGGGAAGATGTGCTCGTCCTCGTGGTACGAGGTCACCACGATCACCTGGGTGCGCGGGCTGACCTTCTTCACCTGGCGGGTGGCCTCCACGCCGTCCATGCCGGGCATGATCAGGTCCATCAAGGCCACGTCGGGGGTCAATTCGCCGGCCAGGCGCACGGCGTCTTCCCCCGTGGCAGCCTCGCCCACCACCTGGATGTCGGGAAGGGTGGAGAAAAAGGCCTTCAGGCCCATGCGCACCATGTTGTGGTCGTCGACCAGGATGATTCGGATGCTGTCTCCCATGATTATTTTTGCTCCTGGCGCAGCGCCGGCGCGCTGGCCGTGATGGTTGCCCCGCCATCCGGCGTAGATTGGACCACCAGCCGGCCCTGGATGGCAGCCATGCGGTCGCGCATGCTCTGCAGGCCGAAGCCGCTGCTGGCGGCGGACGGATCGAAGCCGACGCCGTTATCGGCCACGCATAAGCTCACCCCGTCCGGATCGAATTCCAGCCGCACGGAGGCGGCCGAAGCCCGGCTGTGCCGGGCGACGTTGGAAAGCGCCTCCTGGGCGACACGGAAGAGGGTCTGCTCCACCTCCAACGGCAGGCGCCGCTCGCCCTGTACCTGGATCTCGGCCGGAATGCGTGAATGCTGCGACCAGGTGGCCAGGTAGTCGCTCACAGCTCCCGCCAGGCCCTGGCCCTCCAGGGCGGCGGGGCGCAGCTCGGAAATGATCAACCCCAGCTCCTGCTGCGAGGACTTGATCAGCTCCTCGGCTTCGTTCAGGCGCTGGCGGGCGGCCGCCGGGTCGCGTTCGAGCAGGTTTTTGGCGGCGCGCACCTGCATCAGGGTGGCGAACGTTTCCTGTTTGACCGTGTCGTGCAGCTCACGCGCCAGGCGGTTGCGCTCCTCCAGCAGGGCCAGCTCCTGTTGTGTATGCAGCAGCGCCTGGACGCGTTCGGCCATGCGCCGCAGGCGCACCCCCAAGGTACTGATCTCGTCATGCGAGCGGTCCTGCAGCGGTTGGACGGAGAAATCGCCTTCGCCCCAGGCGTCCGCCGCCTGGGTGAGGGCTTTCAGCCGGCGGGTGAGGCCGCGCGACATAATGAGCCCGAACAAGGCGCCGAACGGCGCCACGGCCACCAGCAGGATCAACCCGGTAACTGGCACGATGCCCAGGATCACCGGCCACCATTCGCTCACCCCGCCCGGCGGCGGCTTCACCGTAACCAGGATGATGGCCGCCAGCGGCCCTTCTCCCTGGCTCTGCTGCACCGGCACCGCCAGCAGAAAATTCCCGTCAGGCTTTCTCGTCGACACGCTGGCAGCTTGGAGCTCCAGTTTCAGCGCATTATCGAGGATATCCTTGCTGCCGGCCACGTCTTGGGGCGGACTGTACTTCCTCCCTACCAGGCCCTTTGCGCTGGCCGGGGCAGCAGCCAGCACCGTTTCGTCCGGCGATAGCACGTACATCGGGTCGTTCCTGAAAATGGCGGCCGCCGGGCTGTCCATGATGCCCTGCGGCGGCAGGCTGGCATACCCGGCATCGTAGGTGTCCTGCAGCCAGCCCTGCAGCCCGGCCAGGTCGTTCGCGCCGGGCCGCAGGTATTGGCGGGCCTGCATCGGCAGGACGGACACCACGTCCGAGAGGTAGGAAAGGGATTCCGTGTTCAGCCCGCCGGAAAACAGAAATATGATCACCAGGATCACCAGTTCCAGCGCCAGCAGCGCCAGGACTGTCACCGTGGTATAGGTGAGGATCAGCTTTCCTCGAAGGGTTCGAAAAAAGGCAATGAGGCGCATCAGGTTTCCGGTTTCGAGTCAGTTCCTTTCGTTCAATACCACAACAGGTGGGACGCTGGTTGGAGTCCAGGTGACGCCTAAGACAGTCAGCAGAGTGAGGCCGACGCCGCACAGTGCGATAAATCCCACGGACGGGAGGTTCAACAGCAGGATGCTCGCCGGCATGTGGTTGCCAAACGCCAGCGCCGCCAGCAGCGCCTGGACAAGAGCCACACCGGCGGCTGTGGCCAGCAGCCCGGCCAAACCATATTCTACCGCGAAGATCGTCAGAATTTGGCGGCGCGAGTAGCCCACCGTTTTCAGGATGCCGATCTCGTAGCGGCGGTCGAGCACGGCCAGGCTGGCCGAGTTGGCCGCCAGCAGTAAGCCCGCCAGCAGCGCCAGGCCGGCCATGGCCATCGGCAGGACGTACAATTTTCGGGTGCTTTGCATCGACCGGGCGGCATAAGCCGCCAGGTCCACCACCGTGGCCTGCGGCAGGGCGGCCCCCAGGGCCGCTGCCGCCTCCCCGGCCCGTCCGGGGGACACTTTCACGAAGAAGGCGAGCGAATCCGGGGTGGCGACTCGATTGAAGGCCTCCGCCGTCATTAACAGCCCGGTGGGGGGGTGAAGGCCCATGCCGCGGTAGTCGATATCGTAGGATCCGATAACGGTTAACGTCTTGTTGGCGCCGCCGCGCAAGGTGACTTCCACCTGGCTGCCCGCTTTCAGGTCCGCGCCCTGGTAAGCGTACACGCCGTCCGGCTGGCTGCCCCAGGCCGCCCCGCTGACGATGTATTCTCCCGGTTCGGAGCGTCCCACCAGCACGGCGTCCAGCGCTCCGGCCGCTCCGCCGTCTGCCGCCCTCAGGTTTTCCAGCCCTGTGCGATATCCCAGGCTCACCTTTTCCGGCTGCTGCGCCTGCAGCGCCTGGCGGATGGCGCTCTCCTGGCCGGCCGCCGCCAGGACGGTCAGGTTGTAGCCCTGGGGTACGTCGGGCTGCCCCCCTATTTTGAGCTCGCTGAGCTGCAGCACCTCCAGCCCCATGCTCATCGAAAGCACGCCGATGAACAGGGCGATCATGGCGAACACCAGCACGGCCCCGCGCCGGCGCAGGTTGTTGAAGGCCAGGCGCGCCATGGAAAGCCCGCCCAGGGGCACGGCGCGCACGCACACCCACAGCGCCCCGCTGAAGAAACCGCCCAGCACAGCGATCCCGATCACGATGCCCGCCAGCACGCCGATCCCTTCCAGCGCCGATTCCATCACCAGGCCGGTGAGCAGGGTAAATCCTCCCGCCAGGAGCAGGGCCAGGAAGGCGGCCTGCCAGCCGGGCAGGCGCTGCACGTCCACCGGCTCGTTGCGCAGCAGCGCCGCCGGCCTGGCCTGGCTGGAGACGACGATCGCCCAGGCTGCAAAGATCACCGTCGTCAGCGTCCCCGCCGCCACGCCCAGCAGGGGCGGGGCCGGCGAAAACGTCCACTCGTACAGCAGGGTCGAGGTGCGCCGGAACAGCTCGAGCAGGCCGCTGCTGACCAGCACCCCCAGCCCGGCGCCCAGCAGGCTTCCGGCCAGGCCGAGCAGCCCGGCTTCGAGGGTGAAGATCAGGCGCAGGTGGCCTGTGCTGTAGCCGAGCGTTTTCCAGATTGCAATCTCGCCGCGGCGGCGGCGCAGCAGCACCTGCATGGTGTTGGCGATGCCGATGCCGCTCACCAGCAGTCCCAGGATCCCGGCGCCGCGCAGGCCAATCATCCAGAGGTTGGCGGTCTGGGTGTCCCTCCGCCCGGCCGCCCAATCCACCGACCAACCGCTGGCTTCCAGCGCTGCAGTGAGCGCCTTCGGCTGGGCCGAGTTGACGATGGCCGTGTTGATTACCGGCTGGCTACCCGCCAGCTTCTGCGCAGTTGCCACCGAGTAGTAGATCTTGTCGCCCTGGTGGTTGGGGGTATCGTAGGCGATGCCGCGCACCCTGCCTTCTATGGGGACGCCAACGCGCAGGTCAGAAAGGATGATGGCGTCGCCCACCTTGAGGTTGTTGTCCTCGGCCAGGTCGCGGGTGAGCACCACGTCGCCGGCCTGCTGCAGCAGGGTCGGCAGGCCAATGCTGCCCGGTTCCCCGATGCTCAACGACCCGGCCAGGGGGTAGTTGTCCGGCTCGATGCCCATCCCGGTCCCGGGAAAACGCATTTCGCCCGATCCGGGAGTGTGGAAAGTGATCGACAGGTTGTTGAAGGCGATCAGCGTGTAACGGCTGATCTCGCCGCTCTGCTGGAGCGCCCTGAGCTGCTCCACATCCTCGGGGCGGATGGTGTCTTCCGCCATGCGTCCGGTGCTCAGGTCGCCACCCAGGAGCTGGGCCGGCGTAAGTTGGATGGCGCTGCCGATCGATTTGGCCAGCATGCTCATTGCCACCAGCGACATGACCCCGAAGGTGATGCACAGCAGGGCAACCAGCACGCGCTGTCCGCCGCGGCGCAGGGATTGGGCCGCCAGGCGCATAAAATGGGTGATAGTGATCATGTGCGCGCCTCGCCGGCCGGGGCAAAGGAGCCGATCGGTGTTAAGGCCGCTTGCGCCGGGCTTCCGGCGTCGATGATCCGTCCGTCGACGATGTGCAGCCGGGCATCAGCGCGGCCTGCAATCGCCGGGTCGTGCGTCACCATGACCACGGTCAGCCCAAGCTGGTTGCGCAATTGGCGAATCAGGTCGAGCACCTGTTTGCTGGTGGCGGTGTCCAGGTTGCCGGTGGGCTCGTCGGCGAGCAGGATTTCCGGGCCGCACACCAGGGCGCGGGCGATGGCCACGCGCTGCTGCTCGCCCCCCGAGAGCTGGTGGGGAAAATGCCCCATGCGCTCGCCCAGGCCAACCTGCCCGAGGATCTTTACGGCCAATGCACGCGCGTTCAACCTTTGGGGGTGGATGTACACCGGCGCTTCCACGTTCTCCAGGGCGGTCATGGTGGGGATAAGGTGGAAGGATTGGAACACCACGCCGATCTTCTCGTTGCGCAGGCGCGCCAACCGGCCTTCGGGCAGGGCGCCGATCTCCGTGCCTTCGATGTAGACCCTCCCGCCGGAGGGCCGGTCGATGCCGGCCAGGATGCCGAGCAGGGTGGACTTGCCCGATCCGGAAGGACCGGTGAGCGCCAGCCACGAGCCGGCTTCGACGTCAAAAGAAATCCCGTTGAGGATGTGCAGCTCGCGCCCGCCCTGCGGCAGGTGGCGCCGTACGTCCTCGACGCGGATGATGGTGTTGTGGAACATGGCTTCCTCCTGAATGTCTTGTTTGATGCTCCCCAGTATAGGACAAGCATCCAGGAGGCAACTCGGTCGGGGGTCTTAAATCCCGTACGTCCCGGGTCTGATATTTCAATTCTATGGGTTGGGTTTCCAAAGAATCGTAGTAACGACTTTAGTCGTTATTGATCGACTCAAGCGACTGAAGTCGCCACTACCATTAACAAAATCACCTTTGACAAACCACTACCTTATATTTTCAATCAACCTTACCGCCGCGCTGACCCCATCCGGCTCGGCGCGAATGCACTCGCCCAGCGCTGCGGCGCGCCCGCGCAGGTCGCCGTCAATCTGCGCCTGCGTCACGGCCTGGGCCAGGTTCTCGGCGCTCAGATTGCCGCGTGGGATGTATTTGGGCCCCACCCCCAGCTCGGTTACCCGTTGGCCCCAGTAGAACTGGTCGATGATGTGCGGCACCACGATGCCCGGCTGGCCCGAGCGCAGCACCGCCGCGGTGGTGCCGAAACCGCCGTGGTGGATCACCGCGCTGACCTGGTCGAACAGCCAGGCGTGAGGCATGGAACCGGCCCGGTAGACCGTCGGCGGCAGGCTCAGGCCCTCCAGGGCCGCGTCCCAGCCTTGCACGATGGCGCGCGCCCCGGCCCGGCGCAGGGCCTCCAGCACCAGCTCGGCGCTGCGGCGGGCCTGCTTGCCCGAAAGGCTCATCACCCCCAGGCTCACCGCCACCGGCCGCCGGCCCGCAGCCAGGAATTCGATCAGGTCCGGCGGCGGGGACCAATCTCCCAGCGGGCGGGCAAACCAGTAGCCGGTGGATCGCACCTGCGCCGGCCAATGTGCGTCCGGCTGGGCCACCTGCGGGCTCACCGGCAGGAGGATCATGCGTTCAGACAGCATGCTGGAGATATCCTTCACCGGCGGCGCCCCCACCCGCCTGCGGAAGGCGTTGGTGGGCATCACGAACAGCTTGCCCAGGGTCAGCCCGAAGACCCGGTTGAAGGGGCTGGGCCTGGCCTGGGGCATTGGGATGCGCCCGGGCTGCAGGGTGACGCTGATCCACGGCACGCCCAGCCTTTCGGCCTCGGCGATGCCACTGGTGGTATCCGAGGTCACCACCAGGTCGGCGCCGCGGCACAGCTCCAGCACGTCGGGGTAGGCCTGTTCCACCAGTTTTGCCCCGAGCTGCATCACCCGGATCATGCCGATCCACATGTTGTTGAAGGATTGGGCCATCAGGCGCGCCCCCGCCTCGCCCATGTCCACCGCCGGGCCAACCGGGGCGCTCTTCACACCGTGGGCTGCGGCAAGCGGGCACAGGGTGGGGTTGGTGGCCAGGGTCACGGCGTGCCCGGCCTCCTGCAGCCCCTGGCACAGGTTGATGTACGGCTGTACGTCCCCCCGCGATCCGATCGTCGCTACGATGATTTTCAAGGTAAATTCCTCTTCCGCGAATTACTTGTAGTTTAGACTA
>DBMK01000168.1 GCA_002298885.1 Anaerolineaceae bacterium UBA700 | reverse complement strand
CCCGCCCGATTTTGGGGCGGGGGCAGGGGGTGGGGCTCTATTTATGGCCTTTTCGAAAAAGACCAGACTCCAAAAATATTTAAGTCAAAGAGGGTTAATTCGTACTACCTACGAATTAACCCTCTGGATTATCCATTGGTGTGAAGAAATTAACCCCCCCTCCTGGCTATACTGGCAGCATAGAAACTTGAGTGGCATGCCCGATGCCCGAGGGAGAGACACCATGATCCAAACAGTGACAGCCTATTCAGCCCCAATTCCTGATTTCAAACAGGTTTATTCCCCAAACAGCCGCATCGAACAGGAAACCCGCTTGATCCAAAAAGCCCAAAAAGGCAGCCTGGAAGCCTTCAACCAGTTGGTGCTCAACTACCAGGACCTGGTCTACCGCCAGGCCTATTGGGTGCTGGGGGAGCAGGAAGCCGCCGAGGACGCCGCTCAAGAAGCTTTCATCCGGGCCTACCAGAACATCCACACCGTGTTCGGCACCACTTTCAAGGCCTGGCTGCTGCGCATCACCACTAATACCTGCATCGACATGCTGCGGCGGATTAAAAAACACCCGTTCACCGCCCTCGAACCGGTGGACGAGGAAGGCGAAGAGTACGAATCGGCATCTTGGATGGTCGACCCCTCCCAGACCGTCGAAAAGACCGTCGAGACGGAGCAGATGGTGGAAGCGGTCCAGGAATGCCTGGGCAAGCTCCACCCGGATTACCGCACCGCCGTCGTACTGGTCGACATCCAAGAATTAGATTACGAAGAAGCGGCCCGGGTAATGGGCATCTGCATGGGCACCTTCAAGAGCCGCCTGGCCCGCGCCCGCCTGCGCCTGCGCAATGCCTTGCACGAATACTGGAACGGTGGCAATTCTACCTGGGGAGAGTTTGCCCTGGCGGAATAATCTTAAAAAATTGATTTTTAGAAATGCAGATGCTCCTGGCGGGTCTGCGACCCGCCAGGAGTATCTGCATTTCTAAAAATCAATCTAATAGGTAAGGCTGCATCGGCTCCCAGGCCGGTTTCCAGGCGGTGTGAAGGAGCTGGGTCACGACCGGCGGCAGGACCTGCGCCATCGCCTCCCGGTCTGCGCCGGACAGGTTGTAAAGCACGAAGGGCAGCACCAGCTCGCTGGGCAGGGCGTGCTGGGCGGAGTGGCCGGAGATCAGGCCCTCCAGTTGAGCGTTCTCTGCGGGGGTGAGCAGCTCCGCCGCCTGCTGCGGGCCGAAGGTCGTTTCCTCGATCGGAATGTGCACCTTCCAAAGAGAATTGACGTCTTCCAGGGCGGCGTGCAGCTTTGCCATAGCCGCCGGATCCCAGGCGAAGTCGCCCATTTCCAGCCAATCCTTGACCGCCACAAGCATCTCCATCATCTGGCGGTGCTGCACGATGAGCAGGTCAAAGGGTCCATCCTTGACCTTGTCCTTAAGGTAAGGGAAGGCAACTTCTTCTTCTCCGTCGTGATGGGAGATGAGGCTGGTGAGGAACGCCCGAACGTAGCGCTGGAATCCATCGCGCCGGGCCAGTTCGGGGCCGCCGTCCTGGCTGTTCTCGATGGACACCGCCAGAGCACGCGTGATCACTTTATGGATACGGATGAGGCTTGCGCCAACATTAGGGGAAGGCATTTCGTTCATACTACTCCTTTCAAAACCTTTTGTAAATTCCCCCCTCCGTGCCCTCATTATAGGTTTTTATTTGTAGTATTTTCAATAGTAATAGTCAATAATTAGTCCTTTGCCGGGGACTGCGCCTTCCACTGCTTCCAGAAATCCATAATTATTTCTGCCAGCGGCGCTTGTGGGTCCAGCAGCCTGGCGCGGATGGCGCTGACGTCAGTCCGGTGCAGGATTAACTGCTGCAGCGGCTCGGACAGGGCCTGGTCACCCATCAGCACGGCTCCGACGATCGTGTTCGGCCCGAGCAGGATACGCAGGTGGCTGATCTCCACCTCGCTCTGCACGGCGGTCTCGTCGGACGAGCGGCGCCAGCTTTCGCTGTCGCCGCGGGCGATGCCGGTCACGTCGGCATCGCGCCCGGAGCCCACGATGCCTAAAATGGTGGTGGTGATGCCGGCCAGCCGGGTGACGTTGAAAGAAAAATCCTTGCGGTAGGGTGCGGGTGCACCGCTCATGTTCAGGCCGGCGGCCCGGCCCTGCTCGCGCGCCGACCCCCACAGGCTGTCCAGGCTGCTTTGGCCGGTGAGCGGGTTGAAGACCTGGGCTACGTCGCCGGCGGCGTATACGTCCGGGTCGCTGGTCTGCAGGTACTCGTTCACCAGGACGCCGCGCCCGGTTTTAATCCCCGAAGCCTCGGCCAGCTCTTTGCGCGGCTGGATGCCGATGGCGACGGCGACCACCTGGCATTTCACCGACTGGCCCTCCTGGGTGCGCACCCCGCTGACCTTGCCCTTGGCGCCGGTGATCTCGGCCAGCTCGGTCTTGAAATGCAGCTCCACCCCGTCCTTAGCCAGGTGCGCTTCGACGATGTGCGATTCTTCCTCGTCCAGCACGTTGCTCCAGTAGCGTTCGCCGCGCAGGAAATAGTGGGTGTGCACGCCCCGGGCCACCAGCCCCTCCACCAGCTCCAGGGCAGTAATCCCGCCGCCAACCACCACCGCCACCCGCGCCTTGCGCGCCAGGGCGTAGATCGAGCGGGCGTCCTCCAGGTTATCCAGCTTCACCACCCCGGCCATGTCGATCCCTGCAACCGGCGGCAGCACCGCCGCCGCGCCCGTGGCGATCAACAGGCGGTCGTACGCCAGGGCCTGCCCATCGGCGAGCAGTACTTTGTGGTCGGCCAGGTCGATGCGCGTGACCGCGACGCACAGCACCTGGGCGTGGATGCTTTTAAAATCGCGCTCGTCGAAGGGGAAAAGAGATTTTTCGGGGATTTCACCGCTCAAATAGTAAGCCAGGCCCGGGCGCGAGTAAAAGCCGTGTGGGTCGTCGCCGACGAGCTTGATGTCGCATTTTGGGTCCTGGGCGCGCAGGGCCTCAGCCGCCGAAATCCCCGCAACCCCGCTGCCGATGATGACGTAATGGCGCATGGTCTTTTTCCTGTTTATTTGCTGCCGGGGCGGGCAAACAGGCTCGTGCGCTCGAAGCGCAGCACGCCGCGCGGGCAGCGCGCCACGCATTGCCCGCAGGTCAGGCAGTGGCTGTCCGCCACCGGGATCCCCAGCCAGGCGTGGCGCCGGACGTCGATCTCGATCGGGCAGTTATACGAGCAAATCCCGCACTGCACGCAGCGCGCCACGTCCGGGACGACGTAAACCTCAACCGCCGCCTGCCGACGGTCTTTCTCCTGGGTCAACAACCGTTTGAACATAGGCTTTTAATGGGCTCGGCTGATGCGAGAGGATCGAATATGTCAACTAACGATGGATATAAATTAATTATAATGCGCATTTCTGAATTGGGAACAATCCAGCACCAACCATAGAATTGCAGAAATGGTGCGTTCAGAAGCGAACGCACCCTATTTAAAAATATGAAATAAAGCCAGCAATTCCCAACATAATAAAAAGCAACAGAAATCCAAGAGCAGGCATATGCGTCAATTGCTCAGAATAAAACAGAGATTCGGGATTTAAAATCATGAAACCGAATAATCCCAATGCAATTATTACGAAGATGCAACTTTTTCCCGAAATAATCGGCATATAAACTTTTGGTTCGACTTCCGAATTAAAATACGATTGGGACCTGCCTCTTATCATATCAATACTGCTTTTAGAAATATCAGTGGACGCAACATAAATGTGAAAATACTCGCCACAATTTTTCCAATGGTTTTCAAACTCATGAAAATTGAAAACCTCGCGCCTGCTAATCGCCTCATTACAAAGGTCAATTAGTTCCAAAACCTTCGGCTCTTGCTCTTTTCTGATTCGTTCCCCTATAGCTGTTGAGTAAACAACACCGTCAATTTTTGCATTATGATACCAATATCCATACTTTCCAGCAAATTTCACCACTTCGATTGATACCAATTTGGCGCACCATCCAGACTCTTTCGCCTCCAATGCAATTGTAAAAGTAACAGCAGGTCGTTGAAAATCAGCGTCCCAATATTCCCCAATTTCCAAAGAAATTCCTTGTCCTATTCGATTGCCCAGGACAAATACAGGTTGTTCGTTGTGATAGAGTAAGAAAATGTCTGTCGGTACATAATTTTCAGGGAATGAAACGATGTTTTCCAGCGATGGAATAAGCGCAATCGAGCAACTTTTTATAGAACTTCTCCCTTTTACTCTCCAATTACTAATTTCATCCCCAATATATATTTCCTGCTCGTTTTGAAGGGCAGAATTTATTCTTTTTATCATTTGCAGAATGTTCTTTTGAGTTAAAACACCAATTTCATGCGGAAAAACTTGAGGTTTCTCGATCATCCAACCAGAGTTAACCTTCTTCAAGGCTAAATTGATGTGGAATTGAGGATAAATCCCGTCCCAAAAATACAACGTAAACTCATTTCCATAATCTTGATATTGTTGGAAGTATGGTTTCCCTTGTTGGAAACAAAGGGATAGACCACTACCTTGCAATGAAAAATTATCAATGACGCCGTATTTGATGTCATAAATAAATTTAGCGACAATCAAGAAAATTCCAACCAGAACAATAATCCCGATAATTTGTGTTCCGCCCATTTTTTGATACCCCTCTTTTCCCTTCATTTATGAATTAAAAATTCGGGCCTGAATGACCAGACCCGAATTTGATTTATTTGCAATTTATCAATTTCGGCAGTCTGGCGGTCATAGCCTTGCGGCTTTAGACCCATGACTTTGCGCCCCTGCCTTTCAACAGGTTTGCCCTTTTCGATTTGTTTTCCTTATTCTACATCGATTTTTATCATTCAAATCCCTTTTCAGTATGCGTATTCTAAGTAATCATTTCAAATATATTGCTCAATTACTTTCCAAAAATGGGGAATAAATTTTGGGATAGGTGTTTTTGCCTCACCCCCGGCCCCTCTCCTGAGAACAAAAACCGTTCTCAGGAGAGGGGAGATGTTCGCTAAATCAGGTATTCTTGCCTCTCCCAGATCAAGTTTCGCCATTTTGGGAGAGGGGTTGGGGGTGAAAAAATATCCTCAGCATAACCGAAAGTCACGGATCTCGATCGCCTGGGGATGAATCCCCAGGCTAGAAAAAACACAAGTCGGCTTCAGCCGACTGACAAGATGATGGATCGATAAAGCCTATATTGCCAATCCTGCATAGATCTAATTCTAATACTCCGTTAACCTCATTCAAACACGCTTGGATTATCCTCTAGGGGAAGTTATTATTATTGGAACGGAGGGTTTTTGGTATGAACCTCGATAAATATACTCAAAAAGCACAAGAAGCGCTGTTCCAGGCGCAGCAGTTGGCGCGGGATTTGAACCACCAGACGATCGAGCCGGCACACATTTTGCTGGCGCTGCTCAACCAGGAAGAGGGCGTGGTCCCGGCCCTGGTGACGCGGATTGCCGGGAGTATAAGCGCGGTTCGGGAAGAACTGCGCCAGGACCTGGAAAAACGCCCAAAGGTTTACGGCGATTCGAGCGCGGACGCCGGGCTGTCCAAGCCGGCGGCGGACGTGCTGAGCGCTGCGGAACGCTACGCTAAAGGGATGCAGGACGATTACGTATCCACAGAACACATTTTATTGGGATTAACCGAGAGCGTCGAAGGCAAGCGGTTGGGCCAATATGGGATTAATAAGGATTCGATCTTGAAGGCCCTGGTGAGTGTGCGCGGCGATCAGCGCGTGACCAGCCAGAACCCGGAGGATACCTACCAGGCGCTGCAGAAATACGGGCGCGACCTGACGGCTTTTGCCCGCCAGGGTAAGCTCGACCCGGTGATCGGGCGGGACGAGGAAATCCGGCGGATCGTGCAGGTGCTTTCTCGGCGTACCAAGAACAACCCGGCCTTGATCGGCGACCCAGGCGTCGGCAAGACGGCAATCGTTGAGGGGCTGGCGCAGCGCATCGTCAACGGCGACGTGCCGGAGGGTTTGAAACACAAGCGGCTGGTGCAGCTCGACATGGGCGCCCTGATCGCCGGGGCCAAATACCGCGGCGAGTTCGAAGAGCGCCTCAAAGCGGTGCTGAAGGACATCGTTTCTTCCGACGGCGAGATCATACTGTTTGTGGACGAGATACACACCGTGGTTGGCGCCGGGGCGGCCGAAGGCGCGATGGACGCGAGCAACATGCTCAAACCGATGCTGGCGCGCGGCGAGCTACACCTGATCGGGGCGACGACGATCGACGAATACCGAAAATACATCGAGAAGGACGCGGCCCTCGAACGGCGCTTCCAACCGGTGATGGTGGAAGAGCCGTCGGTGGAGGACACGATCAGCATCCTGCGCGGCTTGAAAGCGCGCTACGAGTTGCACCACGGCGTGCGAATTACCGACGGGGCAGTGATCGCGGCGGCCACGCTGTCGAGCCGCTACATCACCGACCGGCACCTGCCGGATAAGGCTATCGACTTGATCGACGAGGCGGCGGCGCACCTGCGCACCGAGATCGATTCCAAGCCACAGCAACTGGACGAAGTGGACCGCCAGATCATGCAGCTCGAAATCGAGCGCCAGGCGCTACAGAAGGAGAAGGACAAAGCATCCAAGGAACGCCTGGAAAAACTGGAGGCGGACCTGGCCAATATGCGGGAAAAATCCGCTGAGCTGAACACGCGTTGGCAGACTGAAAAGCAAGCCATCGCCGCCATGCGCAGCATCAAGGAGCAGATCGATAGGGCTCAGCTAGAAATGGAAGAGGCGGAACGGAAGTCCGACCTGGAGAAAGCGGCCCGCCTGCGTTATGGGGTGCTGCGCGAGCTCGAGGGGAAGCGGGTTGAAGCTGAGCGGCGGCTGCAACAAATGCAGACGGAAAGCGCCTTATTGAAGGAAGAGGTGGACCCGGAAGAGATCGCCGAGGTGGTGGCGCGCTGGACGAATATCCCGGTGAGCAAGCTGCTGGAAGGCGAGGTGCAAAAACTGATCCGCATGGAGGAAAACCTGCACCAACGCGTGGTCGGGCAGGATGAAGCCATCCGGGTGGTCTCGAATGCGGTGCGGCGGGCGCGCTCCGGACTGCAGGACCCCAACCGCCCGATCGGCTCTTTCATCTTCCTTGGACCGACCGGTGTGGGTAAGACGGAATTGGCGCGAGCGCTGGCCGAGTTTATGTTTGACGACGAGCGCGCCATCGTGCGCATCGACATGAGCGAATACCAGGAGAAGCACACCGTGTCGCGGTTGATCGGAGCACCTCCGGGGTACGTAGGCTACGAGGAAGGCGGCCAGTTGACCGAAGCGGTACGCCGCCGGCCGTATGCGGTGGTGCTGTTCGACGAGATCGAAAAGGCGCACGCCGAAGTGTTCAACGTGCTGCTGCAACTGCTGGACGATGGGCGCCTGACCGATGGTCAGGGGCGGACGGTGGATTTCCGCAATACGGTTGTGATCATGACCAGCAACCTGGGCGGCGAGCTGTGGATGAACGAAGGCGAAGCCAGCCGCGAGCAAATCAACCGCGTGCTGCAGGCCGCCTTCCGCCCCGAGTTCTTGAACCGGCTGGACGAGATCGTGGTCTTCCACCCGCTGAAGCGGGAGCAACTAGCGGAGATCGTCTCGATCCAACTGCGCCGAGTAATCGGCCTGTTGAAAGACAAGGGTTACAACCTTGAAGTGGACGAGCCAGCTCGCCAGTTCCTGGCCGAGAGCGGTTACGACCCGGATTTTGGCGCCCGGCCGCTGAAGCGGGCGATCCAACGCGAGCTGCAGGACCCGCTGGCGCTGCACATCCTTTCCGGTGATTTCAAGCCTGGCGACACGATCCGGGTAAGTCGCGGGGATGGGAAGCTGGCGTTTACTAGCGTCCTTGAGGGGATAAAATAGTTATTAAATCAAAATCGGGCCATGAAATGGCCCGATTTTGATTTAATAATTATTTTATCCCCTCGAATAAGTCTTTTTCGATGAGACCGTTTTGAGGGACGGGGAAGGAGCGCATGTAAAGTTCTTTGGCGGGCATCAGGTTGGAGATCAGGTTGACGATGCCCCGGCCCTGCTGGCCGCCGCCCTGGCTGGCGTGGCAGCGGGCGGCCTGGGCGCGCAGTGCGGCGACGCTCTTAAAATCAACGCGGGCGTGAATGGGAAAGTCGACCTCGGCGATCGAAGCAAAATCGACGTCCTTGTTGCGGCCAAAATGGCGCGGGTCCTGCCCGAAGAGGCGCATGACGGCGACCCCAATGCGTAAAAAGGTGCGCGGAAAGGTCTGGAAATAGAGCTTTTGGGGCACGAATGGAGCCAGGCCGTCCGAATCGGGGAACGCCGCCGGGTCCGCCTGGACAACCTCGAAGGCCCTGACGGTGGCATTGTGGATGGCGATGTGGTCCGGGTGGCGGTAGCCGCCGATGGGGTCGAAGGTGATGACGACTTGCGGCCTGAGCAGCCGGAAATAGTGAACCACTTTCGCGGCGACCTCATCGAGTGGGGCAGCGGCCAGAGCGCTCGGGTGGTGGTTGTCGGCCGAACCGGGCATGCCCGAATCGCGGTAATCCAGGAAATAGACGCCGGATAAACCAAGCAGGCCGGCGGCGCAGCGCAGCTCCGCCGAACGGACATCAGCGATAGAGGAGTATCCCTGCATGAACTGGGGGTCCACATCGCCGACTTCGCCGCGCGTGGCGCAAACCAGGTGAACATCAACACCGTTGTGGGCGTAATAAGCTAGCGTGCCCCCGGTGCCGAAAGTCTCATCATCCGGGTGGGCCAGAACTGCAAGAAGCACTTTCTTTTCTTGAGGCATACTTACTCTCCAAAATATCTGGGAAATGGATTTTTTTGAGTAGCTGCGGGCTGCTTCGTAGCTCGCAGCTACTCAACAAAATCCATTATTTTAATAACGGCGCAAGTGGACCGGAACGGTTCAAAACATCCTTCAATGCGACGTACGGGATGGTGACGGACTGCGGCCCCATAGCGTACGAGGTAACCTGGTATGGATCGAAAGAAATCAACAGTCCGTCCGAGGTAATATTCCAGGAGTGATAGTTCTCGGCCTTGGGGAGGGCGCCGCTATCCCATTCCAGGCGGCCTTGTTTCTTGAGGTCGGCCAGGCAGTAGTCGGAAACAGCCTTTAAATAATCGGTTCCTGGGTTAAAGAGGTCGGAGAGGGCCAACACTTTGCCGTTGGCAACGTCCAGGTTGAGCGCGACGGCGTATTGGTTGGGGTGAGCCGCGCCTGTGACGTAGAAACCGACCGTGAAAAGGACGCTGAGCAAGCCGGCGTCTCCGTGGGTGATCTTGTATTCAGTGCCCAGGAAGCTGGGCGGGAGACTTGGGTCGGGCGTCGAAGGCAGATTCTTGAGGTTATCTAGAAAGCTTTGCTGGATCGAATCGAGCTCTTTGGCGATCTCCTGGTTGAATAAGTCGAAACGCGGATCGTCTGCATTTTCAAGATAAGGATAATTCATGGAAAGCGTGAATAGCGATTTACCGTCGACATTTTTCTGGCGGGTGACAATCTGCGGGCCAGGGCCGGGAGTTAGCGAGGCCTGCGGAACGGAGGTGTTGGTTGGCGAAGGCTGTGGGAAAGGCGGAAATGTGGGGGTCGGGACGTAGGTCGGCTGGCCTAAGAGGGTCAGGATGGGCTGGCAGGCTGTGGAAAGGGACAGAACAACGACGAGAACGAGGCTGATTAACAGACGTTGGCGTTGTTTATCCGCAAAGGTGTTCATGTCGATTCGCTCCTGGCCCGGCAAGGTTGCGTTCTCGACTATTATAACTGCGATGGGAAAGATAGCAGCAGGCTTGAGGTAGGATAGTCTCAGGTTTCAACCTGAGGCGTAGGGGCGCAAGGGGCGCGGCGGGGGGGTAAATTGTTTTTGCAAGACGCCTGGGGTTAAAACCCCAGGCTGGGAGGGACTCAAGCCTGCTTCAGCAGGCTGAGATTGAGTTTGCACGATGTTTATTTTTTATGGGTATCAGGCTAATTCGGCGTGGTAGCCTTTTTTAAGCGCGGCGGCGACGATTTGTGGGATGGTGACGCGGTTCTCGTCGAATTCGACTTCCATTTGCAGTTTGCGGTAGCTGGCGTTGACGAGGCTGACTCCATCCAGCTCATCCTCGATGCTCTCGAGGTGCATAGCGCAATTGGGACATTCCATATCGGGGACGCGAAATGTTGTTTTCATGGCTAAAGGTCGAACACGATTTGACCGGTATACATGCCCATGGAGCAGGTGTAGTTCATTACCGAGCCTTTTGGCTGGGGCGGGACGTCGATGCTCACTCTGCCGGAGGCAGGCAACACCTTTTCGACTCCCAGGGTTGGAAAGACGATAGCCCGGGCGCACGAGACGGTGTTGTTGGTGACCAGGTTAAGCTTCAATTGCGTGTTGGCGGCGGCGTGCAGAATTTTTGGTGAATAGCCGGAATTGCCGGCGTTGATGGTGATGACGCCGCCAGCAGCAGCCTGGGGCTGCGAACCGGCGGTGACGGTCTCAGCTTGTGCGGCGGGGGCGAGCAGGCGGGCCAACGAAATTGGCGAGCCGGCCAGGTTGAGGCCCGAGTCGATGGATACAAAGCCGAGAATGATGACCACCAGGGCGACGGCGCGGGTGAAGTATTTCTCCAGGCGGGCTCCCAGGCGGGTGGCCATGTAGGCCAGGGCGAAAAAGACCGGGCTGGCGCCGAGGGTGAAGGCGGCCATGATCGCTGCACCCTGCAGTGGATCGCCGGTGCCTACGGCGACCGCCATCATGGCCTGGGTCACCCCACAGGGGATCAACACGGTCATGGCGCCCAAGAACAGAGGCGTGACCAGAGAGGCGCCGTTCTTGGATTTACGGCGGATGTAACGGGTGAGGGCGGACGGCGGCTCGATGGCAAAAAAGCGGAATATTGGATGGACCTTGAGCATGCGCAGGCCGTTCCCGATCATGAAAATGCCGATCAGGCCTAACAGAATGGCGCGCATCGTAGCGGTGAGCTGGAGCACGGAACCCAGGGCCCCGAGGAGCAGCCCCAGCAGGGTGTAGGCGACGATCTTGGCGGCCAGGAACAGGATGATGGGCTGCGCAATACGCGGCCGGATCTTGGGAGCGTTGGGGTTCTTCTTCCTGGGCGCTGCCGGTGCGCGGTAGTCTTGTTCGATCTGGTAGGCCAGGGAGCTGGCCAGCAACCCACCCTGGACAGCCAGGCAGCTCAATCCACCGGTGGTTAAGCCCGTAATAAAGACGACGAGGAGATCCATGCAACACTCCTGATAACAATATTAAATGTGTAAAGGAATTTTGTTACGAAATTAATTATACTACAAAGATTACCCTAATACGATTATAAAACTGATAGGATGTTGGGTAAATTTTCTGTTGGATCCATAGGCCGCAAGGCGGTCAAAGAGCCAAACAGAAGGTTTTCGCTTGGAAAAACCGTAATAATAAGGAAGATCGATAAATTGTCGTTTCAGGGATTACGAGCGTGTGAGGGCGGCTCTGACGATCCTGTCAATCGTCTTAATCCTGGCAGAAATGGTCTGGTGGGGACATTTGTAACCTATTCCGGCGTTAATTTAAGTCTAATAATATTCTTATCAAAAAAAGATTGATTTATTCGGATGATTGTAGTATTATTTCAATATCAAATTATTTGATATGGAAATATTCAATGCCAACTCACTTTAAAGGAACTCCGGAACAAGTCTTAGCCCTGGATACATACATCAAGTTTTACAGGGCGGCGGATTCGCTGGAATCCCGGATGATGCGCAGGGCTGTCCTGGAGGACCTGACTGGCACCCAGTTTGGCGTGATGGAAACGCTGCTGCACCTGGGCCCAATGTGCCAGAGCGAAATCGGCGGGAAGCTGCTCAAGAGCGGCGGGAATATTACCCTGGTGATCGACAACCTGGAAAAAAGGGGCCTGGTAACCCGGCAGACCAACCCGAACGACCGGAGGATGACGAATGTTTCCTTGACCCCCAAGGGAGAAGAGCAGATCAAGCGCATTTTCCCGGAACAGGTCAAGCTGATCGTCGAAGAGTTCGAGACATTGACTGCCGATGAGCAGCAAGTCCTCGGCAAACTGTGCAAAAAACTCGGCAAGCAAGGCAAAGAATAGCCAAATCGCAACCGGCGCTCGCTGCCGGCACTTAATCGAAAATACGTTTTTTTGGAGGAATACAAAATGGCTTGGAAAATTGATCCGTCTCATTCGCAAATTACATTCACCGTGCGCCACATGATGATCTCAAACGTACGCGGCCGGTTCGAGAGTTTCGACGGAAAGGTCGAATTCAACGAGGAAGACCCGGAGAAATCCCGGGTGGAAATTAAGATCGACGCAGCTTCGATCAATACACGCGATAGCATGCGGGACAACCACCTGCGCTCGGCTGACTTCTTCGACGCCGAAAAAAATCCGCAAATTACCTTTTCCAGCACGAAGGTCGAGAAGCTGGACGATCACCACGGGCTGATCCACGGCACATTGACCATCAAGGACATCGCTCACGATGTTGTGCTGGACACGGAATACGCAGGCCAATCGACGATATGGGGAAAAACCAACGCCGGGTTCGAAGCCACTGCTCGCATCAACCGCAAGGATTGGAACCTGAACTGGAATAAGGCGCTAGAAACAGGCGGATGGCTGGTAGGCGATGACATCAAGGTAGAGATCGAGCTCGAGCTGGTGAAGGTGGCCGAAACAGAGCCAGCTTCCAGCGCAGCCTGATTTCCAGCTTGAAGACTGTGTTGGCGAGGCAATCTCGCCAACTTTTTTAATTAAGGATAAAATTCGACATGAAATATCCAATTCGCGTTTTAGGGATTGCAGGAAGCCTGCGCAAGGCTTCCTATAATGCAGGACTGCTACGCCTGGCTCTAGATACGCTGCCGGAAGGCATGACCCTGGAGGTATTTGACCTGTCAAACATCCCACTCTTCAACCAGGATTTGGTTGCCGAGCCGCCTGAACCTGTGGCGGTTTTCAAATCCAGGATTGCCGCGGCGGATGCGCTGCTGATCGCCACCCCGGAATATAACCATTCAATCCCGGGGGTATTAAAAAATGCACTCGATTGGGCTTCGCGTCCCTTGAAGGAGACCCCGCTGGACGATAAGCCGGTGGCCTTGATGGGCGCGGGCGGAATCAATGGGACTGCTTACGCTCAAAGCCACCTGCGCGAGGTGGCGATCTTCACGAATATGCATGTCCTGGCCCGCCCGGTTGTGCAAATTCAAAGGGCCTGGGAAAAATTCGACCAAAACGGAAATCCGACGGATGAATCTATCCGGCCGCTTATCCAGAGCCTGCTGGAAGCATTGGACGCCTGGACTCGCCGTCTGCAGGGGAAGTGATGGTGATGGATATCCTGCGCATTCTGGCGTTTATAGCAGGCCTGTCTATCGTTGCCGCCACGGTTTTTTCGGCAATTGAAACGTTCGTTCTGCCGCGCAGCACCCAGGACCTGATCACGCGCGGGGTGTTCAAGGCCGTCAGGGCCATCTTTACCCTGCCGCTGCATCGGGCAAAGGATTTTGAGGCGCGGGACCAGGTGATGAGCTTCTACGCTCCAATCGCCCTGCTGGCTCTGCTGCCGACCTGGTACACTTTCGTGCTGATCGGGTATGGGCTGATGTTTTGGGGAGTGGGCGCGGTTTCACTGGGCACTGCACTGCGAGACAGCGGGTCGTCCTTATTAACGCTGGGGTTTGCGACCATCGGAGGATTTGGCCAGACGATCCTTGCTTTTACCGAAGCGGCGCTTGGATTGATCCTGGTATCGCTATTAATTGCATACCTGCCGACAATGTACGCGGCTTTTTCGCGGCGCGAAGCGCAGGTTACGATGCTGGAAGTGCGCGCCGGCAACCCGCCCTCCGCGATCGAGCTGATCCTGCGCTACCACCGCATTCACGGGTACGAGCGACTGCGCGAGCTGTGGGTGAGCTGGGAAGCCTGGTTTGCCGATGTAGAGGAAAGCCATTCTACACTTCCGCCGCTGGTCTTCTTCCGCTCGCAGCAGTCCTCGCGCTCCTGGGTGACGGCCGCGGGAGCGATCCTTGACTCAGCGGCCCTGATCCTTTCGGTGTTGGAAATCCCTTACGAGCCCCAAGCTGCCCTGTGTATCCGGGCCGGTTACATCACGCTACGCCGGATCGCCGATTTTTTCGGTGTGCAGTATGACCACGATCCAAAGCGAGGGCAAAAGGTGAGCATCTCGCGGGCGGAGTTCGACGAGGTATGCAAGACGTTGGCCGAAAACGGTGTGCCGCTCAAAGCGGACCGCGAGGAAGCCTGGCTCGACTACTGCGGCTGGCGGGTGAATTACGATGTGCCCCTGCTGGCGCTGGCCGGAATCACCATGGCGCCCTATGCGCCGTGGTCGAGCGATCGGGCCATTCCGATGATCCTGGCGCCGATTGAGGGATTAAAAAGGCCCAAGAAAAAATATCAAATTAACGGGTGAATTTAACCTAACCCCCCGGCCCCCTTCCCTAA
>DBMK01000217.1 GCA_002298885.1 Anaerolineaceae bacterium UBA700 | reverse complement strand
GATAAGGTTTTTTGGTTTTTTTTCGGGATGCTTCGCATCCCGAAAAAAAAACCAAAAAACCTTATCCCGAACTTAGTTTTTAATTTAAAGATTCAGTCGCGCAGCACGCGGTTCAGGACCACACTCACTACGCTGACGATGAGCGAGCCCAGGAATGCGCCTAAGAAGGTCTCGACCTTGAAGCCGATGTGGAGCTGCTGGGCTACCCAGGACAATATGTAGAACAGCAGCGTGTTGATCAGCAGCGAGCCCAACCCCAGGGTCAAAATCAGAATCGGGCAGCCGACGACCTTGAGGATAGGCTTCAAGATGGTGTTGATGACTGCAAAAATCAACGCCAGCAGGACGTAATTCGTAAAGCTGGGATCGGACATGTTGAGCCCGTTCCCCTGGAGAACGGCCACGGCCACGAACAGGGCCACGGCGTATACTGCAAGACGGATGATGATTTTCATGATTCCTCCTTTTGTTGCATCGCGTGTATTGACTGCTTTATTACCCCGCCAATCTCACAATTTGTTTTCCATCCAGATCAACGTATTCTGCTTGACGAAACCGGCCTCAGAAAATGCAATCGTCCCGCGCCCGGCGGGATAATTGATGCTCAATGGATGGCGTGTGACCAGCGTTGAGCGCGCCTTGACCAACAGGGCGAACAGAGCCTCTTCCTCGTTGTCCGGGTCGGCTGCCAGCCACAGGTTTTCGGCCCGGTAGGGTCCCGGGTCCCAACTGGCTGTCCCGATCAGGCGCTCGGCACGGCGCACGGACCACTGCATGACCGGGGTGTCATTGAAGAAATTGGCCACCGCATTCCAAAAGCCCGGCGCCAGGCGTTTGGAGTAGAAGCCCAGGTTCCAGGCTACTTCGGGCGGGTAGGTCTGGCGCAGCCAGGATGCTTGTTGGGGCCAGTCCGAGTCCTTGCGGTTACCTATCGCCAGGCGCGCCGGAATTTCGGGGAGGGCCGCGCCGTGGGCCAGCTCCCAGGTAGTGCGCCGCGCCCGCTCGACGAAGCGGATCGAAAGGTACAGCGCTATCGCCGCCGGGTTATCCTCCCGCACTTGCAGCCAGGCGTCGGCCTTGCGCTGGCGGATGTGTTCCAGCGCCTTGAGGGTGAGCTGGCGCCCGATCCCCCGCCGCCGGTAATCCGGATGGACAGCCACGTTGGCGATGAGGTAGCGCCAGCGAATTTGTTTTCCATTATTCCCGTTGGCGCGAAATGGGATCAGGGTCAGGTTGCCGACAACGCGCTGTTCCTCGACCCACACGAACCCGCCCAGCGGCAGCGAGACACGCTCGTTGGCCCCGTACATCCAGCGGAAGAAATCGCCGTTCTGGGCGGCGCGCCGGATCTGGCGCACGTATTCGCGCCCCTCTTCGTCCATCTGGTCGGCAAAACACAACTCGATCAAATCGGCAATAACCAGCAGATCGCGGCGTGGATCGACCGGGCGGATGTGAGCCGTATCGAGAGCCATTGAAGCAATCACAGCTATTATTTTACAACAAGAGAGCCCGATTTTCCCTGTTTTTGGGCCGTGGAGAGGGTCAAAAACGGATAACGTGCGTTCTGGTTTGCATAGAACTTGCATTCTTTCTTAAAGGAGATACAATTCAAATGAGAGGCCTGATATTCTGAGGAATTTCTTACAATTCTTTTAGATACCGATGCCGCCGTGTTTGTTATAATCCTAAAGTTAACTGTCTAAAACGGATGAAACCCTCTTGTTTCCCTTACAAATATCTCTTCTTCAAGTGCTGACAAAGCAAGGATAAGAAAACCCATATGATGCGATTTGACCGATTTACCGAGAGAGCCCAGGAAGCGGCGCAGCGCGCTGCCGAGATCATCCAGCGTTACGGGCACAACCAGATCGACACCGAGCATATTCTGCTGGCGTTGATTGAGCAGCCCCAGGGGGTGATCCCGCAGATCCTGGAGATTCTCAAGATCGATCCTGCCCTGTTGATCGAGCGTTTGGATTACACCTTGCGCACCAGCCCCAAGGCCAATATTTTCGGCGGCGGCGCCGGCCAAATTTTCATCACCCCGCGCGTCAAACGCATCATCGACCTGGCTAACGAAGAAGCCAGCCGCTTGAAAGACGAATACATATCCACCGAGCACATTTTCCTGGCAATCCTGAGCGAGCGCAACACGCCCGCAGCCCGCCTGCTCGAAAACGCTGGCCTCACCCGCGAACGGGTGTACGAAGCCGTGCTTCAGTTGCGCGGCGGGCAGCGCGTGACTGACCCCCAGGCTGAGACGCGCTACCGCACCCTCGAAAAATACTCCCGCGACCTCACCCAGCTCGCCCGCGAGGGCAAGCTCGACCCGGTGATCGGGCGGGATACCGAAATTTCGCGCGTCATGCAGATCCTTTCGCGGCGCACCAAGAACAACCCGGTCCTGATCGGCGAAGCCGGCGTGGGCAAGACCGCCATCGTAGAAGGCCTGGCCCAGAAGATCGCCAAGAACGACGTGCCCGAGATCCTCACCGGCAAGCGCGTGGTATCCCTGGACCTGGGCGCCATGATTGCCGGCTCACGCTTCCGAGGTGAGTTCGAGGAGCGCTTGAAGGCGGCTATTGAGGAAGTCCAGCGCTCCGAGAACGAGATCATCCTGTTCATCGACGAGCTGCATACCGTAGTCGGTGCGGGCGCCGCCCAGGGCGCCATGGATGCTTCGAACATGCTCAAGCCGGCCCTGGCGCGCGGCGAGCTGCAGTGCATCGGCGCCACCACCCTGGATGAATTCCATAAATATATCGAAAAAGACTCGGCCCTCGAACGGCGCTTTGCGCCCGTCTACGTCGATGAGCCGAGCGTAGACGATACGATCAAGATGCTGCGCGGCCTGAAGGACCGTTACGAGGCCCACCACAAGATCAGCTTTAGCGATGACGCCCTGGTCGCTGCTGCACGGCTCTCAGCGCGCTACGTTACCGACCGCCGTCTGCCGGATAAGGCCATCGACCTGATGGACGAGGCCGCCGCCAAGCTGCGCGTGGCGTTATATTCGCTGCCGGTGGACTTGAAAGAGATGAAGACCGAGCTGGATCGCCTGCAGGCGGAAGAAGAGCAGGCCGGGCTGGAGCGCGATTACGAGCGCGCCGCTCGCAAAAAGGCGGAGCGCCTGCGCATGGAGAGCGATTTCAATACCGCCCGCGATAAGTGGGAGGACGAGTACAAGCTGGATGAGACCGTCGATGTTAACGATATTGCCGACGTGGTGGCCCAATGGACCGGCATCCCGGTGACCCAAATGATGGAGACCGAGCAGGACAAGCTCCTGCACATGGAAGACCGCATTGCTGAACGCATCCGCGGCCAGGAAGAGGCTGTGCATGCCGTGGCCGACGCCATCCGCCGGGCGCGCTCGGGGCTCAAGGACCCACGCCGCCCGATCGGCTCATTCATCTTCATTGGCCCGTCCGGGGTCGGCAAGACCGAGCTGGCCAAGGCCCTGGCGTGGTTCATGTTCGGCGACGAGGATGCGCTGGTGCGCCTGGATATGAGCGAATACCGCGAGCAGCACACTGCCTCGCGCTTGTTCGGCGCCCCTCCGGGCTACGTTGGCTACGAGGAAGGCGGTCAGTTGACCGAGGCCGTGCGCCGCCGGCCGTACCGGGTGATCCTCTTCGATGAGATCGAAAAAGCCCACCCGGAAGTGTGGAATTCGCTCCTCCAGATCCTGGACGACGGCCGCCTGACCGACGGCCAGGGCCGGGTGGTCGATTTCCGCAATACCGTCTTGATCATGACCTCCAACTTGGGCACCGAGTTCGTGCGCCGGGGCGGCAGCCTGGGCTTTTTGCCTCACGGCGAGGATTCCGGCGAGGAACGCGCCGCCCAGGAAAAGATCCAGAAAGCGCTCAAGAGCACCTTCCGCCCCGAGTTCCTCAATCGCATTGATGAGATCATTTTGTTCTCGGCCCTGGGCATGGACCAGATGCGCGAGATCGTTGACCTGCAGATGAAGGAGGTCCAAAGCCGCCTGCAGGAGCACGGCCTGTCGGTTGAGCTAACCGAATCGGCCCGCGAGTGGCTGGCTCAAACGGGTTACGACCCGGCCTTCGGCGCCCGCCCGCTGCGCCGCGCCTTGCAGAAGTTTATCGAGAGTCCGCTCTCGGTCAGCCTGCTTTCGGGTGAATTCCAGGAGGGCGACCGGGTTCTGGTGGACCTGGACGATAAGCAAAACCTGGTGTTCCACAAGGCGGAGCCGGTCGCAGCCCAGGAGGCTTAACCGCATCGAGCGCCTGTTGGTGGCTCTCGATCCGCCATCCCACCATCCTATGGAAGATTCAAGTGCCGAAGTAATCGACCTGCTCAAGCGAGTCTTTCCCTTCCGTCAAATGGCGGAAGGGGAAGACGAGGAAGCTGAGACCGAAGGCGAAGCAAACCTGGCCTGGATCGCCGGGCTCGGCATGGTGGTGAGTTTTAAAGAGGGCGAAACGCTTTATAACCAGGGCGATTCCGCCGAGTATTTCCACATCATCCTGGATGGGGATGTCAACCTCAATTATTTCACCGGCAAGATCAATGCCTCGATGGGCGTGTTCGAAAACGGCGACATGTTTGGGGTCGAGGTAATCGAAAAGAAGCCGGTCTACTGCACGGATGCCCTGGCCACCAGCCAGGGGCGCTTGTTCCGCATCACTCGTCAGGACTTCCTGGCTCTCCTGGAGAAATTCCCCCAGTTTGTCCTTCCCTTCCAGATGCTCGTCCACAGCCTGCATCTTTCCCTGGAAGTCTACCTGGATTGGCGCGATCCGAAGGAAACCATTTTTTACATCGACCGGCGCCACCCATTTTTTCTGCTGACTCGCATGATCATCCCGGCCGTCCTCTTCGTGGCGGGGGTGATCGTCTTGACTTCCTTCGCACTGGTCGGCGAGCCCGGATCGCTTCTGCCGGGGTTCATTTCGGCGGGCGTTGCCGCGATTGGGGGAGCACTGATCATCTGGAACTACGTCGATTGGACCAACGACTATTCGATCATCACCAACCGCCGGGCCATCTTCCAGGAGAAGGTCGTGCTGTTGTACGACAGCCGCCAGGAATCGCCTATGGAGGCCGTGCTGGCCAGCGGCATCGAATCGTCGCAGGTAGGCCGCATCGTCGGATACGGCGACCTGATCCTCAAGACGTATACCGGCACCCTCGCCTTCCCGGACCTGCGTCACCCGGAGGTGGTGAAAGGGTTCCTGGACGACCGGCGCCAGCAGCGCTCCAGCCTGCACGAAGAGGAAGAGCACGGGAAAATGCGCAAGGAGCTGCGCCAGCGCCTGGATTTCTGGGAGGAAGAAAAGCGTAAAAAAAAGGTCAAGAAACAGGTAAAATCGGGCTCGCTGGCGGAGGCGCTGGCCAACATCTTCCGTATGCGCTGGGAACAGAATAACGTAATTACCTACCGCAAGCACTGGTTTATCCTGATGCAGAAGATTTTCTTTCCCAGCCTGATCCTCCTCGCCTGGGTGGTTATCGTCTTTTTGGGCGCGGCGGGCTTGTTCACGCTGCTAAGCCCGCCGACGATGCTCGGCCTGGGCTTCGTCGTCTTCCTCATGCTGGCAATGTGGTGGTGGTACCAGTACGCCGACTGGGCCAACGACGTGTACATCGTCAGTGACGATACGATCGTCGACGTGTACAAGAAACCGCTTGGTTCCGAGGAAAAGCGCGAGGCGCCGGTGCGAAATATCCAGAGCGTTGAGTTCGAACGCCTGGGGATATTGGGCCTCGTCCTCAACTACGGCACGGTCTACATCCGTATCGGCGATACCCGTTTTACGTTCGATACCGTGTATGCCCCCTCCGAGGTGCAGCGCGAGCTGTTCTCGCGCATCGAGCGCCACAATTTCCGGGTCCAACAGCGCGAGGCCGATGCCGCCCGCAAGCGCATGCTGGATGCCATCGAGGCTTACCACGCCGTGATGGGGGATCCTTACGGCAAGACCGAAAGCGGCGATATCCGGCCTCCCGGCCCAAAACCCCAAACGTAAATAAACGGAGCTGTCGAACCCATTGAAGCCTTCGACCCTATTACCTATAGTTGTACTTATCGCCTTGGCTGCCAGCGGCTGCGCCGCTGCTCCCACCCCAACGCCCACGCTCGTTCCCACGCTGGCCCCATCGGCGACCGAGCTTCCAACCGCAACGATGACGGCAAGCGCAACATCGACGCCCATCCCAACCGAGACGCAGACTCCCACGCTCACGCCGACCATTACCCTGACCCCTACCGATACGCAGCCACCGACCCGCACCCCGTCCTACAACATGCCCGGCGTCCACCCGGTGGGCCGCTGCACGGACTTGCCCTTGCACTATACCTACGGCAGCAAGGCCTACGACGGAATCGTTAATTTATGTCTGGTCGACGTGCTGGTGCGCGACGACTACAAGATGCAGTTCAATCTGGTCTGGCACTTCGCCTCGAAGGACCTGCCGGTGCCGCACCGCTACGTTTACGGCAACCTGGATACCATGCTTCTGGTTGACGACCTGGGCAACCGCTACGAGCCTCTCGGCAACAGCGGCAAGACCCAGGATACGGATGCCCAAGGCCCCGGCGAAAACAGCATTGCCGCCTATTACCTGTTTCCCCGTCCCAAGCCCGGCGCCCATGTCTTCATCCTGATCGACGTCGATAAGAAAAAGTCGATCGATATCATCATCCTGATCTACCGTTAGTCATGAAGATTAAGCCAATTTTTCTGCTTTTCTCGATCAATGTTGGATTAATCCTGGCGCTGAGCGCCTGCGCAGGAGCAACACCCATCCCTTCCGCCACCCCGCTCCCCAGCCTGGCGCCGACCGAGACCTCCATGCCTACCCTTGCGCTGAGCGAAACGCCAACGCCGACGGCTACCCCAACCCCCACCCTCACCCCAACCCCGACGGACACGCTGACCCCAAGCGTTACGCCTTCTGTGACCTCATCCCCGACACGCGCCATCTATAACCTGCCCGGCCTCCACAACGTCAACAAGTGCGGGCGCACCACCTTCCATTACGCCGACAGCAACGTTTTCGATCCGAACGGGCAGTATTCGCTGACTATGGACCTGTGCGTGACCACCGTGCTGGTGCGCAAGGATTGGACAATGCAGTTCAACCTCGAATGGCGCTTGATTTCCTGGGACGGCCCCTTCCCCTCGCGCTTCATGTACGCCCACAATGATTACATGTCCCTGGTGGACGATCTGGGCAACTGGTTCCCGCGTATTTCCGACAGTGGTCCCGTGGTGGACAACGACAATACCGGCGGCAAGCAAAATACCTACGCCGGCTGGTACCTGTTCCCTCCCGCCGCTGACGGCGCCAAGACCTTCACCCTGGTGGATACGGATAAGAAGGTGAGCGTTCCGGGAATCGTTTTGAGGCCGAATTAATTAATCCAATTAAAACCAAACCTCTGTAAGTCGGGCGTCCCCGCCCGACTGGTTGAACGCGGTAAACAATAATTGACCTCACCCCCGACCCCTCTCCATAAAACGGAGAGGGGAGCGCGTAAGGAAAGTAAATGTGAGGCGTGCTCACCAGGTAAGAATTTGATTTCTCTCCCCATTCTATTCCTTGGAGAGGTGAGCGCGTAAGGAAAGTAGACGTGAGGCGTGCTCACCAGGTAACAATTTGATTTCTCTCCCCATTCTATTCCTTGGAGAGGGGAGCGCGTAAGGAAAGCAGGCGTGAGGCGTGCTCACCAGGTAAGAATTTGATTTCTCTCCCCCTCTCCATTCCATGG
>DBMK01000219.1 GCA_002298885.1 Anaerolineaceae bacterium UBA700 | reverse complement strand
AAAACCCTCAAAAAATAACAACTCGGTGGGGGGAATCCCTACCTCCCTCTAAGGAGATTTCCCAATTGTCTCTGTTTCTGAACTGAGTATATTGGACAGTGCCTCGATTGATGTCGTGAGCGTTTAAGCTTTTCTTTCATATGAGCTATTGCGTACGGAGGTAGGATGGAAAAGAAACGTGATATTGCCGAGATACTGGAAAGCCATCGCGGGGAGAAACACCTGGTTGTGCTCCACGATTTTCCGGACCCGGATGCAATCTCTTCGGCCTTTGCTCACAAGCTAATTTCGGCCGAATTCGAGATCGATGCCGATATCACCTATACCGGAAAGATTAGCCACAGTCAGAACGTAGCCCTGGTCAAGCTGCTGGGGATCGAGCTGATCCAGTATAACGGGAATCTCGATTTCAGCAAGTACCAGGGGGCGGTCTTTCTGGATAACCAGGGCACGACCGTGGATGGCATCGTAAAGCCGCTTACCGCAGCCAACGTGCCCGTACTCATCGTCGTTGACCACCACGAGCCGCAGGACGTCCTGCATCCGGAATTCAGCGATATCCAAAAGACCGGTTCCACAGCCACCATCTACGCCCATTACATCGAGCAGGGGCTGCTGCCGATGCAAAAGAGCCGTAAGGAGCACGTGGCGGTGGCTACTGCCCTCATGCACGGCATCATGACCGACACGGTCGGGTTCATCCGGGCCGACCTGGAGGATTTCCACGCCGCGGCTTACTTGAGCCAATTTCGCGATCCCGACCTGCTCGAACACATCATGGACCAGGCGCGTTCGAAACAGGTCATGGATATCATCCAGCGTGCCCTCGAAAACCGCAACCTGGTGGAGAACCTTTCGGTGGCGGGCATCGGCTACGTGCGTTCCGAGGACCGCGACGCTATCCCCCAGGCGGCGGATTTTCTGGTGCGTGAGGACAACGTCCACACGGCGATCGTATTTGGCATCGTCAAGGACCAGAACCAGGAAGAGGTCCTGACCGGCTCCCTGAGGACCTCTAAATTGACCCTTGACCCGGATGAGTTCATCAAGGGTGTCTTCGGGGTCAATTCGGAGGGTCGCTTCTACGGCGGCGGAAAACACATGGCCGGCGGATTCAGTATCCCGATTGGTTTCCTGGCCGGCGAGCCGTGCCCCGATTTCGCCGAAATGAAGTGGCAGGTCTTCAACACCCAGGTCCAGGCAAAGATTTTTGCCAAGATTGGTGTAAAACGCGACCTGCTGCACGATCAACACAAGTTATCCCAGCCCGTGCTGGCTGTTTGACCAGTCAGAGCTGTTTTATAGGAGGTTCATCATGTCACTTGCCGGATTCTTGTTAATGTTGGTAATCGCCGCAGTAGCCGGCGCAATCGGCCAGGCCCTGGCCGGTTACTCTCTGGGAGGCTGTATCGCCTCCATCGTGGTCGGCTTCCTGGGCGCTTTCGTCGGCACGTGGATCGCTTCTGAGTTCCACCTGCCGGATTTCCTGACCATCGCCATCGATGGCCGCGGCTTTCCACTCTTCTGGGCGGTCGTCGGTGCGGCCCTGCTTTCGGCCGTGGTCGGCTGGCTGTCCCGTCAAAGGAGGACAATATGACAACCCATAATAATATCGATGTTGGACCTGAAGACCGGCGTGAAAAGGTCACGCTGCAGCAGCAAGGCGGCTTCGAGCACCAGGAGCGCATCGTCGAAGACGTCGGCGCAGAGCGACGCCTGTTCACTTACCGCCTGACGCAGTTCATCATCCTGGTCTTTGGAGTGCTTGAAGGTGTTATCGGGCTGCGCGTCCTTTTTAAATTGATCGACGCCAACTCGGCCAACCTGTTCGCTCATTTCATTTACTCGATGACGGACCTGTTCCTCAAGCCCTTTGCCACCCTGGTGCCCAACCCGGCCAGCAGCGGTATGGTCCTCGAGATTACCTCGCTGATCGCCATGCTGGTCTACGGCCTGGCGTGCTGGATTCTCGTCTCCCTGGTTCGCCTCGCCCTCTACCGCACCCGCACCCGTACGGTGGCCATCGTCAACAAAGAACGCCAAAAATAAAGGCTAAAAAAAATTAAATAGTGTTTGGGCGGTGAAACCGCCCAAACACTATTTTTTATTTTTTGGTTACCGGAATGTAGACCTGCATTCCGTTGGCGACCACGGTCGCCTGGCGGAGCAGGGTCCCTCCCAAACCATCCTCAATCGAGACCGTGTTCGTGATCGCAGTCGGGGTAATAACTGATGCCCCCGGCGTTGCGTCGAAGCGGATCGTCACTGGCGCAGCCGAAGTCACGTCCCCAACCCAGGTAACGACGCCGCTGGCATAGGCCGCGCTGCCTGAACTGGCCTGCAGGTTCCCCAGGTACACCATGCCTGCCGGGAGGCTGTCACTGGCGTGGATGGCGGATGCCGGGCTGCCGGCGTTGCGCAGCAGGATAGTATAGGTGATCGTCTGGCCCGGCGCCGCCGCCCCGCGGCTGGCCGATTTGCTCGAAGCGCTCAAGTCCGGCGCAGCCGGGCGCGGCCCGTAGGCCGGCAGGGGCTGCCCCGCCTCGAAAGCGCCCATGTCAGGCTTGCCGTCCGTGATGAAGATGTCGTTGAGATTGGGCAGCGCCGCCCCGGCGTCGATCTCCGGCGCCGCGGCAGCCAGCCGCAGGTCGCGGCTGCCCGGGGCCACGGCCACGTTCCACGCCGCGGGCAGGCTCGCGTTTAATACGTGCGCAAATTGCGCCATGATCCCATGCGCCTCCACCCCGGTTGCTTTCAGATCGGCCAGGGTGTTATACCGCACGTCGTTCCATTTGAATAGCGGCGGGCTGGAACGCGTGGTCCCCCAGGCGTCGTAGTCCAAATCCCGGAATCCCTCGTCGGGCTGGGTGGTAAATTCAAAGGCGTAAGCCGTGCCCAGCAAAAGGTTGTTGCGGAAGACGGCGTTGCGCCACATCGAGCCGTCGTCGCCCTGGGCGTTGCCGATCTTCGCGCCCGTGTTATGCACTACCCAGAACCCGGTGGTCTCGTTATGCATCTTGATCGGGTTGCTCTCCAGGTTGAAAAACTCGTTGCGAAAGATGTAGGCCGGCCCGCCGCGCACCGGTTGCACGCTGATCCCCATGCGCGAGTTCATCACCCGGTTGCGCCAGGTTCGGGCGTTGGCCATGTTGGCGTCAATCTCGATGCCGTCGTCCACGCAGTAGGAAACGTCATTGCCCACCACATCATTCCCGTACGAGTCGCTGGTGAAGGGGTTAACCGAGATGCAGTCGCCGAAGGCTTGCACCCGGTTGTAAGCTACCACGTTGCCCGTGCCGCGCAGGTCGATGCCCTCCTCCTCAGGGATGCCGCTGCCCGGCCAGGGCGTCCGCCCCTGGATGACGTTATCCGTGATCGTCTGGTTGGCTTCCAGCCCGTCGCCGCGCCGGTTGAGGATGCCGTTGGCTACGTTGGTGATCGTGTTATGGCGCAGCAGGATGTCGTGGTCGTTCTGCGCATCCACTCCCCAATTCCCGTTCTGGATCGTGAGCCCCTCCACGATTACGTACCCGATGGTCTGGTCGTATTCGCCGAGAGTCACAATGCCCCGGTCCGTCCCTCCGCCGTCCACCACCGCCTTGCCCGTATCCGGGCCGCGGAAGGTGATGGGGTGTCCGGGTGTGCCGCTGGCCAGCAGTTGGAAGGGCGCGTAGGTACCCACCGCCAGGTGGAACACGTCGCCGGGCTGGGCTGCGTCGGCGGCGGCCTGCAGCCCCTTTAACGGGTTGGCCTGGCTGCCGTTCCCGCCGCCGCTGCCTGGAACAACGTACAACTGGCGTCCGTTGGCATCCGGTTCAAGCCCGCTACGCGTCGACGCGTTGACCGTGCGCGTGGCGCCGCCGCCATCCGGGTCGGTCAGGGTCAGGCGCAGCTCGTAAGCCTGGCCCGGCTGCAGGAACAAGGCCGAGGCGGCCCAATAATTCAGCCCCAGCGGGCTTCCATCCACGATGATCGTCGGGTAAGCCCGCGTCGCCGGGGCGCCGGCGTGCCAGGCGCTCTCGCCGCTCTTGCGGAATTCCAGGGTCATATTGCTGTTGTGGTTGTCATCGCCGCCGACCGGCCAGACAACGCCGATGGCCTCGAACGTGGCGTCGGCCCGGATCGTGCCGGGGGCGATCGAGTCTCCGGCGGCCGCGCTGGCGCTCCCGCTCGGCATGGCCGCCGCCAGGACTGCCAGGATGATGAATATTCTAGGAATGAATGAATTGCGAATTTTCCCCATCGGCTTGATCTCCCACCAATACTATACAGCCGTTCAAGCAATGGAGAAACGCGGCTATCGTAACTGTAAGGAGATCGTTAATTAGCCGCCTAGAGATATTCTGCCAGCGAATCCCACTCAAATTCGATAAACGGTATTCCAGCCTCGATGCGCTCGCGCCGGCCGCGCATGAACCGCGCCGACCAGGGCTCGTCGGGGTGGTCGCCATCCGCAAAGCTGAAATGGATCTGGGCGAACAGGTCGATCTCGCGCAGTTTCAGGAAGTTGGGCAGCTCCAGCAGCCAGGCCGGGTCGAGCTGGTTCTCCTCGCGGTAGCCGCGCAGAAAGACGGGCATGAAGCGCCGGGTAAAATCCTCCCGGTCTTTTTCCCACCCAGAGGCGTAGAACAACGCCATGGCGATGTCGTAAATAAAATGGCCGTAGACGCAGTCATCGAAATCGAACAGGGTGATGCAATAATCGTCGTCCACGAAGAAATTGCCGGGGTGGGCGTCCTGGTGGATCATGCCGTAGCTTGCGCTGTCCTTTGGCAGGCCGAAAAGGTGCGCCTTCAAGGGCAGGTAACGCTCCAAAACCCCTTTTTCGCGCTGCGGCAGCCAATCTTCCACGCACATATTTTGACGATCGTCCCAATCGGGGCGCTTCCAGGCCGGGTCCGGCAGGACATACTTTTTGGCCAGGGCGTGCATCCGCCCCATCAGGCGCCCGTAGTTCAAAAAGAGCCGGTCATTGATTTGCTCACGGCGGGCCTCAGCGCCTGGCGCCCGCACGAAGGCCGTGCACAGGAACTGGCCTCCCTGCCCGTCGTCCACCGGCTCGACCAGGTTCCCGCCTTCGGACAGCACTGCCCGCGCCACGCTCGCCCCGCCTGCCGCCAGGGTATTGATCCAGTTCACCTCTCCCCGGATCAGGTCCGGCGTGCGCCGCAGGCTGTGCCCGATGCGCAGGATGAATCTGCCATCCGGGCGCTCGAATTCGTACATAAAGCTCTCGAACCCATCCAGCAGCGCTATGCCCTCCGGCCGGATGGCATAGTGCTGCATGGCAGCCTGTAATATTCCATCGTTATATCGCTCTGCAATTTTGGGATCCATAGAGTCCCCTTAATTATATCCAGGCTTGCTTTAGAGGTTGACCCTTGCATAAAGGTAAGGAAGGCAATCAAGTTGAGGGATAGCGATCATTTTATAATGTTACTTAACGAAGATTGACTTGTGATTTTTCCCCAACCCTTTCCCTTATCTCTAATAAGGGATTTGTGTTTTTCCCCTCCCCCAAAATCCGTTTTTTGGATTTTGGGGGAGGCCGGGAGGGGGTAAAAAAAAGCCAAAAAGAATTCGCTATCTTCCGCTGCCTAAACCCCAAATGAAACCCATCCTTACGTTCTTAATTGCCTTATCCATCCTATTCGCGCCGTTGTTATTCCTGGTTACCTCACCCGCCTCCGCCTCCCCATCCGCCCCCAACACGATCTGGCTCCCGATCATTAAAAGTACCAAACCCGCCGAAAACCCGCTCCATCAGGGAAAAGCCACGTATTACAACGCAACCGGCGATGGCGCCTGCATGTTCGGCCCCTCGCCATCAGACCTGATGGTGGCGGCGATGAACGCAGAGGAATACGCCAATGCTGCTGTGTGCGGCGAATACGTGCGTCTGACCGGTCCCAAGGGGACAATCACCGTGCGCATCGTCGACCTGTGCCCGGAATGCAAGGCCGGCCACCTCGATTTGAGTCGGCAGGCCTTTGCCCTGATCGCCGACCTGCCTCTGGGCGTGGTGCCAATCACCTGGCAGGTGGTCAGCCCGTCCCTGGCTGGCCCAATCGCTTACCATTTTAAGGACGGCAGCAACCAGTGGTGGACCGCTGTCCAGGTGCGCAACCACCGCAACCCGATCGCCAAGTTCGAGTATCTGAATGCTACCAGCCAGTGGGTTAGCGTGCCCCGCACCGACTACAACTACTTCGTGCAGACCAATCCGGGCATGGGGCCGGGGCCGTACACCTTCCGCGTTACCGACAGCTACGGCAACGTGCTCGTCGACAGTGGCATTCCCCACACGGAGAACGGCACGGTCAACGGCAAAGGCCAGTTCCCTTACGGCCCATAAATTCCGTTGATATTCCGGGAATAATTTTGAGGCTTTTTGGGCGGCGAAGCCGCCCAA
>DBMK01000322.1 GCA_002298885.1 Anaerolineaceae bacterium UBA700 | reverse complement strand
GCGGGCGTCAATAACCCCAAATATATTTCCTCCCGCCCGATTTTGGGGCGGGGGGTCAGGGGGGTAGGGCTTTTTTAACCCTGGGGTTTATTCGTCAGTAAAGCCAGGCCGGCAACGAGCAGGAGCATTCCCAGCACGGTCACCGGGCTGAGCTGCTCGCCCAGCACCACCACGCCCAGCGTCCCGGCAGTCAGCGGCTCGGCCAGCGAAAGCGTGGTGGCGGTGGAGACCTTTATCTGCTGCAGGCCGCGGCTGAAGAGCAGGTAAGACGCCATGGTTGCCAGCAGCCCCAGGTGCAGGATCACCAGCAGCCCGGCGGGCTGCGCCAGCCAACGCAGGTCCAGTCCCGTGAACAGCACCGGCAGCAGGAAGACAGCCCCCAGGCTGAACACCGCCCCGGTCACTGCTTCCGGTGGCTGGCCCTCCAAAAGACCCTTGCTGACCAGGGTAAAGCTGGCGTAGGACAGCCCGGCCGCCACTGCCAGGGCAACCCCCAGCAGGTCCACCTTCAGCCCGCCGGCCTCCTGGCCGATGACCATCATGCAGCATCCGGCGATGGCCAGGGCTGTGGCGCCCACCCAGGTGCGTCCCAGCTTTTCGCCGCGCAGGGCCGCCCCCAGCAGCCCGCCGAAGACCGGTGCGCTGCCGATGCCGGCCATGGTGCCCATTGCCACCCCGGTGCGCGACACCCCGGCAAAAAAGCACAACTGGTATACGGCAACGAAAACTGCCGCCAGCAGGGTGCGCCGCAGCGGCAGCTTGGGTCGAGCCGGTATTTTCTTGCGCAGGGCGGCAAAAGCCAGCAGCGCCGCTCCACCGATCAACAGGCGCAGCGCGCCCACCGCCGCCGGTTGGGCGCCGGCCGGCGCCAGCGCCTGGGCTGTGCCGGTAGTGCCCCACAGCACGGCCGCGGCCAGCACCAGCGCCTCGCCGGAGCGGCCGCCGGCCTCGGACGCGCTCATCCGCCCAGGTAGGCCTTTTTCACGTCCGGATTCTGGGCGATCTCCTTGGATGGGCCCGAAAGCACGATGCGGCCCGTCTCCAACACGTAAGCCCGGGCCGAATAACGCAGGGCCATCTGGGCGTTCTGTTCCACCAGCAGGATAGTCGCCCCATCGTTCTTGTTCATTTCACGGATGACGTCGAAAATGGCATCCACCAGCACCGGCGCCAGGCCCATCGAAGGCTCGTCCATCAACAGGATCTTGGGCTTCAACATGATACCCCGCGCCGTGGCCAGCATTTGCTGCTCTCCGCCCGAAAGCGTGCCGCCCTTCTGGTACACCCGCTCGCGCAGGCGCGGGAAGAGCACGAACACGCCTTCCATGCGCCGTTCCACCTCGGCCGGGTTGCTGAGGGTAAAGGCGCCCATCTCCAGGTTCTCGCGCACCGTCAGCCGCGGGAAGATGCCGCGTCCCTCCGGCACGTGCCCCACTCCCAGCTCAACGATCAGGTGCGGCTGCATGCGGGTTATGTCCTTGCCGCCCATGTGAATCGAACCCTCGCGGGCGTGGATCAGGCCCGAGATGGTGCGCAGGGTGGTGCTCTTGCCTGCCCCGTTGGCCCCGATCAGGGTGACGATCTCACCCTCGTCGACCGTCAGCGAGATTCCCTTGAGGGCATGGATATGGCCATAATATGAATGGACGTTATCGAGTTCCAGCAGGCTCATGCTTCACCTTCCGCAAGTTGCTCGGCCGCTGCGCCGCGGCCCAGGTAGGCTTCGATGACACGCGGGTTGGAGCGGATCTCCTCCGGCGTTCCCTCTGCAATTTTCTCACCGTAGTCCATCACGGTGATACGCTCCGAAATGCCCATCACCACGCGCATGTCGTGCTCGATCAACAGGATGGTGATGCCCAGCTCGTCGCGCACCCGCCTGAAGAGCGCAATCGCTTCGTCGGTCTCGTGCGGGTTCATGCCGGCGGTCGGCTCGTCCAGCAGCAGCAGCTTGGGCTGCGAAGCCAGGGCCCGGGCGATCTCGATCCGGCGCTGCCCGCCGTACGGCAGGCTGGAGGACAATTCATCGCCCACGCCCTTCAGCCCTACGAAATCCATCAACTCAACCACCCGTTGGAAGGCCTTTTCCTCTTCCTCGCGGAATGCGTGTGTATGCAGCAGCGTCCCAAACGGGTTCTGGCGCAGGCGGTTGTTCATCCCGATCAGGATGTTCTCGACCACGGTCATCGTCCCGAACAGGCGGATATTCTGAAAAGTACGTGCGATGGCCAGGGCGGAGATTTGATCCGGCCGGCGGCCGACCAGCGAATGGCCATCGAAGTGGATCGAGCCCTCTTCCGGCTTATAGATACCGGTCAGGGTGTTGAAGAAGGTGGTCTTGCCGGCTCCATTGGGGCCGATGATGCTGTAGATCTTGCCCTCTTCCTCGACAAAATCCATGCTGTGCACGGCCACCAGGCCGCCAAAGCGTTTGGTGACTCCCTTCGTCTCAAGAAGCGTCATTGCTGGCCTCCTGAGGGGTCGCCGTGGCAGAACCATTACCGTTTTCAGGTTCTTTGGCGATTTGACTGCCTTCCGGCATGCGTTTGCGCCGCTTTTCAGGGATCAAACCGGCCTGGCGGTAGATCATCATTAAGATCAGGATCAGGCCGAACAGCAGGCGCTGGTACTTGGCCGGATCGAGCTGGGTGGAGAGGTCCTTCCAGGCGAAGTTGATGATCGGGATCACGCCGCCGCTTTGGCGCAATTCGTTCAGTCCCAGCGAAAGGCCCTGCAGCACCTGCACGTTGAGCACCGTCACCGCCGCCGCCCCCACGATCACACCCGGGATGCTGCCCATACCGCCCAGGATCACCATCGTAAGCACGTTGATGGACTGCAGGAAGGTGAACGATTCCGGGCTGACAAAGGTACGGTTGGCGGCGAAGATCACGCCCATCACCCCGGCAAAGGATGCTGCGATGGCGAAAGCCGCCAGCTTCATCTTCACCAGCGGAATGCCCATGGCCACTGCCGCAACCTCATCCTCACGGATAGCAGTCCAGGCCCGGCCAATCTTCGAATCATTCAGGCGGATCACCACGATAACTACCACCACAATCACCAGCAGGGTAAGCAGGTAGAAATACAGGTTGTAGAACTCGTCCTGGGTAATGTTGCGCCCAATCAGCGGGTTCAAAACCTGGCGCAGCGCGTCCAGCACGCCGCCAGGCAGGGTTGGCCTTTGAATGGGCGTAATCCCCTGCGGTCCGTTGGTCAGGTTGATCGGATGATCCAGGTTGTTTACCAGCACCCGCAGCACTTCGCCGAAGCCCAGGGTCACGATCGCCAGGTAGTCGCCACGCACCCGCAGCACCGGCAGCCCCAGCAGAATACCAATGATCGCCGCCACCCCCAGGCCCAAAAAGAGGAACAGGTAGAACGAATCCGCCGGCAGGAAGAAAGTGTTGGAGATCGGCTGCGAGCCGGGAATTTGATTCAGCATGTACATTTGCTGCGAGCCAAAAAACGCCCAGGTATACGCCCCAACGAGGTAAAAAGCAATGTAGCCAAAGTTGAGCAAGCCGGTAAAACCCACCACGATGTTCAGACCCAGGGCCAGTGAGGCAAACACGCAGATCTGGAACATCACTTCCAGGTAAAATATATAGCGCAACCCCAGGATCGGAATGATGATCAACGCAGCCACCAGGCCAATGATTAATTTGGCCTTATTCCCGATCCGCACGAAATAAAGGAGCAACAAGGAGGAAAGAAAGAGCAGAAACGCCAGCAGGTTTTGCGTATCGTTATAAACCCATATCGAGGTGAGCCCCAGGTAGACGACCATTACGATCAGGGCGTTTCTTCCTTCGTTCAGCTTGCTGAGGAGGCTCCTGGCGTTTGAAAGGATTCTTTTAAGTGAAGTCGATTCCATGGTTTGCTCCTATGCCTTCTGCCCTACCTGCTCGCCGAGCAGGCCGGTGGGCCGGAAGATCAGCACCAGGATCAAAATGCCGAAGGCTAATATGTCGGTATACTCGGCCCCGGCTGCCCCATTCGTGTACACGGACAGGTACGAACCGGCGAACGTCTCCAGCATACCCAGCACGATGCCCCCCAGCAGTGCGCCGGTAAGATTTCCAATCCCGCCCAGCACGGCTGCGGTGAAAGCCTTGATGCCCGGGAAAAAGCCCATGTACGGGTCGATGCGGGTGAATTTGAGTGCAAACATCAAACCCGCCGCCCCTCCCAGCGCGCCGCCGATAAGGAAGGTGGCCGAAATGATCTGGTTGACGTTGATGCCCATCAGGCTGGCGGAGTTGCGGTCCTGCGCCACCGAGCGGATGGCTTTGCCCAGCTTGGTGGCGTTCACCAGGTAGTTCAGCCCAACCAGCATCAGCATGGCTGCCACGATGACCAGGATCGACTTATTCTGGATGCCGATGGTGACCGTCGACCCTGCCAGCGGGAAGCTGGCAAGCTGCACCCGGCTCTCAAAATTGCCGAAGCTTGGGATCACCCGGTAGAACTGGCCCGTAGTCAGGCTCTCCACCAGGCGGATGAGGTCTTGCAGGAAGAAGGAAACGCCGATGGCCGAGATCAACGGCACCAGGCGAGGCGCGTTGCGCAGCGGCCGGTAGGCGATGCGCTCCATCAACACCGCCGTCAGGCCGGAAGCCGCCATGCCGCAAAACATGGCAAAGATCAGCCAGGCGTAGGCGCCCACGGTCGAGCTGCTGCGCAGCACCCCGGCGCCGTCCAGGGCCGTCAACACCTCCACGCCTACAAACGCGCCGATGGCGAAGATTTCACTGTGGGCGAAGTTGATGAATTCCAAAACGCCATACACCATGGTATAGCCCAGGGCGATGGCGGCATAGACGAATCCAAGGGTTATGCCGTCCAGCAGCACCTGCGGCAGGTTGCCCACTGTATACGTGAACAGGTCCACGCTGCTGCGGGCCACCAGGGCCTGATCGACCGCCGAGCCGCGCAGGAGCAACGCGAGCAGGAGCATAAAACCGGAAAGCACCAATCCGGTGACGAGTATAAATAACAGAATCTGCCCAACCGGGCGAAAAATTTCTCTTAAGAACGTGGCCGCAAAGGATCTTCTTCTCATGCGTTTACCCCAGGTTGAAACGCTCCGGTTCATTAAAATGAGGCCATACCTGTTTTGGCCAGGCCCCGAGATTCATCTCCACACGAACGGGGAGTCTTTAGCAGCCAACGCCGCTAAAGACTCCCCTGGGAAAAGCATTTTTTACTGTGGTGGAGCGATTGTCAACGTTTGGGTAATCGTATTGTCAGCCCACTTGGCCGGATCGCCCGAAATTACCTGGATGACAAAGTATTTGGCTTCGGTCATATCGCCCTTGGAGTTGAAATTAACCGGGCCGGTAATACCAGGGTAATCCTTCAGAGCGCGAATAGCCTGGGCCACTGCGTTCCGGGTCGGCGTCTTGTTGCCGGCAGCCACGGCGGCGTTCTCGATTGCCTTCAGGCAGATGCCCATCGAGTCGTAACCTTGGGCCGCAAACGGTGTCGGGTCTGAGTTGTATTTGGCTTTGTAATCCGCCTGGAATTTGGCCGTGCCCGGATAGGCGCTGGCAGGACCAGAAACGGTGGAGTAGAACGTACCCGCGCCGCTGGTCAGCGAATCGCCGGCAATCTTGGCCGAATCGGACGAATCAAAGCCATCGTCGCTGATGAACATGCCCGTGTAGCCTTTTTCTCGGGCCTGCTTGATCAACACAGACCACTGGTCGAACATACCGCCCAGGTAGATCGCATCCGGCTTGGCGCCCAGCGCCGGAGACAGGATCGGATCGAAATTGGCTTTTTCAGTGGTGCCCTCAAATCCCAGCACCTTGAGACCCTGCTTCTGGGCTTCGGCCTGGAAGAAAGTGGCGATGCCCTGTCCATAGGTCGTCTTGTCGTGCAGAACGTAGACGGAGGTGATGCCCTTGCCCTTGGCGAACTGGGCACCCACCGCGCCCTGCGTGTCGTCGCGGCCGACGATGCGGTTCACTTCCAGGTAGCCGCGGTCGGTCACCTTGGGGTTGGTGTTGGCCGGGGAGACGTTGGCCAGGCCGGCGTTATGGTATTCCTCGGAGGACGGGATCTGCACGCCGGAGTTGTAATGCCCCACCACGCACAGGATGGCCGGATCGGAAACGATCTTCTTGGCATTGGCAACACCCGTGTTGGGGTCCGCCTGGTCGTCGAAGGCTGCCAGTTCCACTTTGAAGCCCATCTTGGTCAGCGCATCGCTGAGCTGGGCCATGGCAAGTTCGGCGCCGTTCTTAATGCCAACGCCGACGACGGATTGGCTGCCCGAAAGCGGGCTCTGGGTGGCAACCTTGATCGTTCCCAGGGCAGCCTGTGGAGGCGTGGTCGGGCCGGCGGCGGCAGGCTGAGTTGCGGCTGGCGCACAACCGGCTGCCAGCATGGCTAGGATGACGAATACGCTCAAAATACTGAATGGACGATTTTTCATCTGGATTCTCCTACTTCCATTGGGTTGGATCTGCCTTGGGCCTTTTGGCTGCGATGCGGGCTGTGATGAGGCGCTTGGATTGGTCGTTATTTTTGCCATTTCCTCCTTTCTGGTCTTGAAGCCATCTTTCACGGGTAAATTCAAAATAATGGACGTCCAGGTCCATCGAAGTTTTCTAAAATCTCAGTTTCCTTCTGGTAATTGCGGCTGCTTCAATTATTTCAAAGGTGCCCTGTATTATTAAGTTCAGGCAAATGCAGATAGGGAGTTTAAAGGTCAAAAACGTGTTAAGAAAAAGTGTAGCACAAAGAGGCCAAAATTCAAGTGGTTACGGACACTTATTTTAATCCCTGAAATAATATGATAATTTATACCCTAAACGCCCTTTTGCCCCGTTCTTGCCGGCAGTCGCTTGATGTAGGTAACCCGGTCTTCTCCAACCCGATAAAAATCCGCGATCCGCTCGGCGAGCTGGTAGCCATTCTTCTCGTAAAACTTGCGCGCCCGCCGGTAATCCTCTTCTGAGGAAGTCTCGATGATCACCAACCTGCCATGCTTCTTGCGTAGCCGTGCTTCAACGCTGTGCAAAAGACGGGCGCCTACTCCTTTACCGGCGGTTTCCGGATCCACAGCCACCCAGTAAATATCGTAGGTGCCTTTGGTCAGGGGAGTTGGCCCAAAACAAATGAACCCGTTCACCCGGCCGGCCTCATCCTCGCTGACCAGCGACATGTAATCCTTTTGTGCCGGGTCGTTCAAAATTATATCAATCAGCTCCAGCGCCACTGCCCGGTCTTTTGCATGGAATGATTCAATCCTGCCCAGGATCCTCTTTAAAATGGGCCGGTCTCTTTGGGTAAGACTTCTCACCCGGATGTCTTGCATAGCGACTCCTGTTTTGGGATTGGTGTACAGCGCCCCACTCTTCTATTGAATGCTCCAGAATTGCATGGATCGCCTCAGCGTAACTCAACCCAACGATATGGCAGGCCGTGAGGAAACCCGAATCGTGCGGGCTGAGGCACGGGTTGGGGTTTACTTCGAGCAAGTACAGCCCCTTGCCGGCAAGCCGGAAATCGACGCGGGCGTAATCCCGGCAGTCCAGCAGCCGGAAAACCCTGGCGGCAACCTCGTTGACTCGTGCCAGCGTTTCATCGTCGAGCTCGCAGGGACAGCGTGTGACCGAATGCTTATAGGCCTGGGAATCCGGTTTCCACTTGGATGCATATGTCAGGATCTTCGGACCGGGATAGCCCGGCAGGTAGATGCACTCCGAGGGCGGCAGGATTCTGCGCCGCTGGCGGTTTCCTATGAAGGATACGGATATGTCCCGGCCCTCGATATATTCCTCAATCAGCGCCGCCTGGCGATACGTCCGCTGGACCCTGCGCACCTGCTGCTCCAGCGCGGGTAAGTCCTTGACGACCGACCGGCTGGTGATTCCGATGCTGGCGTCCTCGTGGGCAGGTTTGACAATTAAGGGGAAGTCCATTTGCAGCCGTATATCCGCTCCGAGCTCGATGGTCTGGAAAGCGGGCGTGCGGATGCCCTCTTGGCCGATGATTTCCTTGGCCCGGCGCTTATCCGCGCAAACTCGCAGCGTCTGCGAGCCCGACCCGGTAAACGGAATCCCCAGCTCTTCCAGCGTCCGCGCCACCTCGAAATCCGCCAGCGGGAATCCGTTCACGCTTTCCGCCAGGTTGAAAACCCAATCGAACCGGGCCAGCCTGTCGAATCCGTCCGCTTCGAGGCTCACCTGCTCCACCCGGTGGCCGTATTGTTCGAGCGCCTCCTGCACGGAGCGAGCGATTCTGAATATCTCCCATTCAGCCCGGATCTCTTTCTGCCGGGCCGGAGAGACTTTCTCCACTGGACTGTGAATTACTCCGATATACATGTCACTCCCCCTTTTTCTGCCATGCCCGGCTCATTTCCCGTCGGAGCGGGTCATGCGCCGGGCCATAATGATGCGCTGCACGGCCGTAAGGTTGTTGCCGAGCGCCAGGACGACCAACCCCGGCACAACCCAGCCCGTGAGCAAGGCAGCGATCAAAATCACCGTGCGCACCAGGCGATCGAACAGGCCGGCCTTGATCGACCCGATTCCCAACCCCTCGGCGCGCGCCCGCACGTAGCTGACCACGTAGGCGCCCACCAATGCCAGGAGGGCCAGCCCCATTTCGACCATCTGGCCGTGGGATGCGAAATAATATCCCAGCCCGCAGAACAGGAACCCGTCCCCGTAGCGGTCGAGGGTCGAATCGAGCAGGGCGCCGAAGCGGTTCTTGCGCCCCATGGCCCGCGCGATGGCCCCGTCCAGCGTATCCAGCGGCGCCCCCAGGATCAGCACGATGCCGGCAGCCAGGAAACTGCCCGCCGCCGCCAGCACCGCCGCCCCCAGCACCACCAGCAGCCCAACCACGGTGACTGCGTCCGGGTCGATCCCCAGACGCACTCCCAGTTGGCCGATCCGTTCGAGCATTGGTCGGAACATAACGCGCAGGCGTTCGCTTAAGACTACCGGTGGGTGCGATGAGATATTCTTTTCCATGCTCATATTCTAAATCCGCAGTCCATAATTATGAAATCGCTAAGATGCTGCTGCCAACTAACAGTATAACACCGCTTGATTACCGGCAGGTACGCCCACCCTCCCGTCGAGAAAAGCTAACCCGAGAACCAATACAATAAGTAGGAGTGCACTTTTCCCCCATCTGATTAGTATATCCCATTCTAAGAGGCTTAACTGCTTAATATTTCCTGTCTGCAGGGCAATCGCATTCTACCTG
>DBMK01000309.1 GCA_002298885.1 Anaerolineaceae bacterium UBA700 | reverse complement strand
TTTATCCAGATAGTAGATATTTTAAAACTCCTCGTGCAGGTGTGGGCTCATGGACGGGAACAGGCTGCGCATCGCCTGCTGGACGTCCGGCTCGGGGTTCCCCCATCCCCGGTAGCGCAGGTCTTGCGGGTCGGTAACGCCGTAAACCAGGCCGCTCAGGCCCTGGATGGTTAAATCGCACTGCGCCTGGGCGGCTGCAGACACGTTCAAGGCGCCGTCCACGCCCTCGAAGCGCCAGATGCCCTCGTTCCAGGGGCACATGGGGTCGAACATGCGGGCGGTAAAGGCGCCCTGGCCTGCCTGCATGCCCCCAATGCCATCCACCGCCAGGATGCGTCCCATCGGGCCCCAGGTGGCCAACTCGGTCTTCAACTCGAGGTCGGCCAGCCAGGTGTTGGGGCGCTCGTAAGGCGCCAGGCGCAGCTCGGCCCGGTCGGCCTGGTCCACGTGGCGGGCCACCCATCCCAGCAGCAGGTACCTGGCCCGGCTGGTGGAATAATAGAAGCGCCAGCAGCGCATATTGAACTTGGTGATTTCCTCCCCCTGCAGGCTGTAGAGGATCAGCCCTTCGACCGCGCCATTCACCCGGGCGACGGCCAGCCAGAAGGGGTTGTTCTTCCTCACCGTTTCGACGTCGGGGAAATCGAAAAGAGTCATGCCGTGGATCTCGGCCCGGATCTTCTCCAGGTAAGCCCGGTAGATGGGGTACGCTTCAGCGATCGGCAGGCGCTGAACCTCTCCTTCCACGTCCAGCTTCAAAGCTTGCGCCAGGGTGTGCGGGCTCAGTTTGGCCACCAGGGTATACGGGAACCCCACGTAGCCCATTTTTTCGTAAAACGATTCGCGGAAAGGGTAAAGGGTCGAAAAGACGCGCCCGAGTTGACGGTCATTCTCCATCAGGCGGCCAATGGCCTGGCGGCTGTAGCCTTTGCGCCGGCCCTCGGGCAGGGTGGCAACGCCCCACAGGCCGGCCGTCTTGAACAGCTTGCCGCGCACGTTGTGAGTCTGCGGCGTGGTCACCGCGCCGGCCATGGGTCTGCCGTCCTCGAAAACTGCCATGTAAGTGGCGCCTGCCCGCCGGCGTACCGGTTCGGCCCAGGTTTCCCGGTCCGGCACGGGCGGCGTGGCCCGGAAGGCGTAGGTATTGAGCTGGTGCATAACCTCGATCATGTCCTCGCCGTCGAGGCGGCGGATTTCAACTTCTGCCATGTGCACCTCCCATGCGGCAATATGCGTAGATATGCCACAATTATAGCTTTTTTTATTTCCGTAGGTGCGAGGCATGACTCGGCCAGTCAAATGTTGGCACGATTTTCGCAACACTATGATCAGGCCTCGATGCGAGCGGGATTGGTGAGGCCGAAACCAACCACAAGACCGGCGCAAAAGGTAGGCCGCCGGCAAAGAGAGAAGACGCCTTGGATAACTTTATATCTAAAACACGGCTCGAAGAATGGTTCAAACGGCTGCTTGGCCGCCCAGCGCAGAAGAATTACTGGACGGGCGCTCCCATGGCCAGGCCCGTCTATAGGAATTCCTGGTCATACAACCCCACTGGGCAGCCGGCGATGGCCAACGCCCCTTATGCAAGACGCTCCGGCAGGCGCCGTATAAACCCGGTCGTAGCGCTCAGCGTGCTGTTCGGTCTGCTGCTGGTCGCTTTCATCATCGTCGGCCTGGCGATCATTTTCCAGCCCGCCGAGGGAGCGGCCTCGGGAGCGGCTCCCGCCGCCCAGCCGAAACCCGGCCTGGCCCAGATCTTCAACCTGCCCATGCCTGCCGGACAGACCAAGATCCTTCTGCTGGGCTCCGACCAGCGCCCGGGGGATAACGGCTACCGCACCGACACGATCATCCTGGTGACGGTCGACGCGGACAAGAAATCGGTCAGCGTGGTCTCCTTCCCACGCGACCTGTGGGTGAAGGTGCCCAGCCTGTACGAGATGAAAATCAACCAGGTCCAGGCGCTGGGCGGATTCGATGCCACCGCCGAGATGTTTGAGGCCAACTTTGGGGTCAAGCCGGATTATTACGTGCTGACCAACTTTGGCGGCTTTACAAAGTTTATCGACAGCCAGGGCGGGGTGAACGTTGAGGTGGGTCAGGATCTGACGGATGAATGCAGCCTGCCGCAGGCAGTCAACAGCATGTGCAGCGTCAAGAAGGGCGCCGTGCACATGAACGGAGCTACCGCCCTTTGGTACGTGCGCTCGCGCCATTCTTCCAGCGACTTCGACCGGCTGCGCCGGGCGCAGGAGGTGGTGTACGCCATCTTCAAGGACCTGGTGAACAATATTTCACTGGATAAACTCTCGGCCATCAAAGCGGCGCTGCAGGATAATATCCAGACGAACCTGAGCGTCGAAAATGCGATCGCCTTCATGCCAGTGGCTGCCCACGTCCTGGAGGCTCCGGACCAGATCAAGAGTTTCGCCATCGACGAGAAACAGGCCACCCCTTCCTGGTCGTGGAACGGGATGTGGATCTTGCTGCCGGATGCGGAGGCCATTCAGGGCGTGCTGAAAGACGCGGGGATTAAACCGTAGCCATCTGGAACGGACTGCCGTGGCCTGGATATACGTTGCCGATATCCAGGCCTTTTAATTTTTCCAGGCTGGCCGCGGCGGTTGGCAGATCGTCCATGATCGAATTGAGGCCTGGCGTGCTTAATTATTCTAAAGGCTTCTGCATGATGTAGTAGCCCATGTCCTTGCGGAATTTGATCACTTCAAACCCCAGCCGCTCGTAGAGTTTTTTGGCCCGCTCGTTGGACTGGTGCACACCCAATTCGATGGCGTCCATCCGGCCCTGGAAGCTATCGGCAAGCATGCAGATCACCGCCGTGCCGATGCCCTGTCCTTGAAAACCGGATTTCAGGATCAGTCCGTGCAGGTGCAGGGTCCGCTCGCGCGCTTCGGTCCAGTAAAAGCCGGCCAGCTGGCCGTCCTGATAGATCGAATACACCTTTCCGACCGTTCTGAAGAGCCGGGCGAACTGGTCCCAGGTAAACTGCATCAACTCGAGCGACTGCTGGAAGTAATCGGCGGCATCCTTGCGCATGAGCTGCAGGAGCTCGGGGTATTGGTCATCTTCGGCCGGCCTGTAGACTGGCATAATAATTTCTTTCGATCCGCTCGAGGGACTTTTTTTATTATACAGGCGGCGAGAATTTTCAGGAATGTGGCAATGCGAGCTGGGCCATGTTCATCTGGGCGATCACCTTCGCCGCTGTCGGACTCTACACCATCATTGTAGTAACAACCGGACCAGAGTACTGCTTAACCATGTTACATATTGCTCTTCGGACCAGCCCAGGTCGCGGGTCAGCAGGTCGAAAACCTCAGCGCTGGAGATGGCCCAGACGGTTGCACTGGCCTGGTCCGCAGGAAGCTGGCCGCGCAGGGGGTCAATCCGGCTGAGCTGCTCGACGAAGAAGGACATTCCCCCAAGGCGTTCGTGCAAGAGTCGGGCGAGCAGGGCCGCAATCTCCGGGTCGGTTTTGGCTGTGGTTCGCAGGAGCGCAAAAACCGGACTCATGCGGGCCATGATCCGGTAAATATTCACGGCGAATAGCTCGACGAGTCGGCGCTGGTCCGTTTCCTCCGCGGCCGTTAGGCTGAAAGACCGCTCCAGCAAAGGGACCGGCTCTTCATCGCCGGCGAAGGTAACGTCCACCAGGGCGCGCAGGATCGCCGGCTTGCTGCCGAAGACAGCGTAGATCGTTTCGGGCGCGACCCCGGCCTCCTGAGCGATGGCTTCGATGGTTGCGCTGGCATACCCGCGAGAATAGAAGAGCTTGCGGGCGGCCTCGAGGATCGAGCGGCGGGTCTGGTCCGCCTGCAAGCGGCGGCGGCCGGAAGTATAGGTGCGTTTTGGTTGCGGAGATTGGGGCATTTACTCTTGACTTTTCGACAAATTAGGTATATTATATCTATATTAAATAAAGTAATACTGTATTGAATATAGAAACACATTACGCTTACAGTTTACTCAAAACCAGGTTATTTTGCAACTGGAATGAATCCAGAGAAGATAGGAGAGTCAAATGAATACAGAACACAACAAAGATGTATTTCGCCGGTTAATTACCCAAGGCTTCAACCAGGGCAATTACCAGGTGTTGCCGGATCTGTTCAATCCCGATTTTATCGAGCACCAGTTTGGACTGCACCCAACCATCGCCGGCGTCCAGGCGGATATCGAGTTTCTGCGCCGGAACTTTCCGGATTTATGCCTGACCATCGAGGAGCTGGCGGCCGTCGAGGATAAGGTTTGGGCGCGCATGACCGCCCGCGGCACCAATACGGTTGGCTTCATGGGACCGCCTAACGGCAAATCCTTCGAGGTCACGGTTTTCGACCTGTGCCGGTTCGAGGACGGCAAGATCGTGGAGCATTGGGGATCACCGGACCGCTTCGCGCAGATGGTCCAACTGGGGCTGCTGCCTCATGGACAATTACCCGCCCGCGCTTCGTAAGGCCGAAATTTAATAACCGAAGAGAAAGCGCATGAAGTCGATGAACCAGTGGAAGGCTGCCGCCGACTCGTAATTGCGCCTGACCTGCAGCAGCGCCATCGGCAGGCCGAAGAGCAGCGAGGTGGCAGCCAGCATCCCCAGGCCCATGGCCGGGTTATCCAGGAACAGGTCGGGCAGGTGGAGCAAGCTATGCGGCACCACGGCCAGAGTGACTGCCGCAACCGTCACCCAGCGCCGGGAAGCAGCATCCTTTAGTATGAAGAAGCACACCGCCAGAACGAAGTAGCGGTAGACCGCTTCTTCGTAAATCCCCGGGCTGAGCGCCTCGAAGGCGCTGCTGAAGAGACTCTGGAAATGGGGAGCTCCGTTCTGGAAGTAGAAAAACAGGTTGTTGAGCGCCGCCAGCGGCAGGGCAAACAGCACGCCAATGCCCAGGCTGCGCAGGATGCTCGCCGGCGGAGGCTGGAAGGCGGTCACCGCTCTCGCCTTCAGCCGGCGAAACAGGGCGGCGCCGGCGCAGAAGGTGAGCCAGACGGCAATCCCCTCGGTGGCGCCGTCCAACGGGCTGGTATTACCAAAAGCGCGGCTCAAGCCGCTGACCAGTGCCAGGGCGGCCCCGAGCAGGGCGGTCCTCAGGTCGAGCGAGCGCCAGGTGTATGCCAGCACCACCAACGCCCCGGCGGCAAGAGACAGCTCGGCCCAGTCCCAGGCGCGGGTCGTATAGCTGCCGCCCGAAAGGGGCAGGAGGTAATTGAGCAGGTACAGCGCAGCAAAGCCCAGGGCCATCAGTCCCACGAAAGCCCATCCCGAAACGCGTTTCGATAAGGTTAATGGATCGATTCTTAGTTCCATTCGGAAGCTCCCTTTTATTAATTGGTTACGTTGCAAATGAAGCGGGCATGCGTGTCCGTAGATTGGACCGTGACGACTACGATCCTTGCCGGGGTCCATCCGGGATTGGCAGCGTGCTGGTACTCGAAGGAAATTCGGGCCGCTTCGGCGCCGGGCGGATAGGCCACCCAGCCGCTGATATCCATCGCCTCGATTTTTTGGCTCCTGACCTCGGCCGAGTTGTAATCCCTCACCTGTTTTTCAACCGTGGCTGAGCTGTCCGGCGTGGTGCACCAGGCGTCCGCGCCGATCATGCTGCCAAGCGCGGCCTGGTTGGAGTTGAGGACGGCCGAGAAGTAGTCGGCCGCCAACTGGAGGGTGGACCGGAGCGTGGGCGGATCTGCCGGAACCATCGATGGAGTGGCAGATGGCAAAGGCGCTTGAGTGGTTCCGCATCCTGCTAAAAACAACGCAAGCAGGAGCAGGGAATAAAGACTGGCTCGGGTGCGGATATGCGGGGATCGGATCCACATATCTTAATTATAGATCGAATTGCCTCCGCGTTTTACCACCGCCTGTTTGTTCATTCCGCCGCAATGAGTACCGTCCCGCGAGTGCCATCCACGGTGATCTTCTGTCCGCTGCGGATTCGCTGGGTGGCAACGCCCGTGCCCAGCACGGCCGGAATACCATACTCACGGGCCACGATCGAGCCATGCGACAGCGGTCCGCCCACGTCGGTAACGACGCCGGCGGCGCGAGCGAACAGCGGCGTCCAGGCCGGCGTGGTAATCGTGGCCACGAGCACATCACCGGTGCGCATCCTGGCAAAATCCTCCGGCCCGTGCAGCACGCAAGCCGGGGCAGTGACGCAGCCCGGGCTGGCGCCGACGCCTTTGATGGCGTTTTCTTTTTGTTTGCGAAAACGGCGCAGTATGCCCCCGAATAACTTGATCTTTGGGAGCTTTATTTGCGGAAGCATCATCGGCGGCGGCACCCGCCTGGCGGCGCGCCAGGTGGCTTTGCGCTGAGGGATGGCCGCGCCCAGGGGATCCAACGCTTCGCCGCGATCCAGCCCGGCTGCAGCGTGCACGACTTCGTCTTTTGTCAGCCAAAAGATGTCGTCGGGTGTCTCGATTAGACTGTTTTCAGCGAAGCGGCGGCCTGCCTCGCGCAGCATTTGCCGCAGCAAGGGGTAACCCAGTCCAACATCCGCCAGCCCGTCTTCGCGCAGCGGGGCGTAACGCTGGGCCAGGCTGATATACTTGCGGAAGTATTTTAAACGCAGCCCTTTTACCCTTTTCTGGATAGATTGCTGTGCCTGTTCACGCTTTTCGATTGCGGCAAGCTGGCGCGTATGCGGGTTGACGCCCTGGCCCTTGATAAATAATTGGCAGGTCTCCAGCAGCGGGGTTGGGTCATCCGCAGGCACCGGGTTAGAAAAGTCCAGGTCGTAGATGGTGTGCCCACAGCGGTTCAAATACGCCTTGAAATTGGCCTGCCACTCGGCCCAATCGGCGCCATCTACCTCTGGCGGAGTCTGGCCGGTTTCGAGGAGTGCAGTAATTTGGGCAGCCGGCATACTGCCCAGGCAGACGGCCAATCCGGTGTGCGAACGAACCCATTCGGCAAGGTCGTACAGCATCTTTTCGGCCTGAATGGGGGCGCTGTCGAATCCCAGCAGGAAGGTTTGAGCAGACGGGTCGCCGCGGCGCTTGATGAACAGGTTATAGAATTTTGTAAAGAGGGCTTCACTGATCCAGGCGGCCGGGATTACCCCCGAAATCAGCGCGCCGTAAGCGTCGATCGCGGCTTCATACAGCTCGCCGGCTGCATCCACCAGCCGGGTGGATGAAAACTGCTTCCACTGGCTGGCCTGTAAACGTTCTATCGCAGCAATATAACCCGGGCGGCCTGAATCAGTCCAGCGTTCAACCGCGCCGGTAAACATGCGTTTCAAAATCCCACCCATACCCAGAATCATGGATAAGGCCTTCAACGGCCGAACCGACCCATTGTTATAGGCATATCCATTGACGGAGAGGATCATTTCGTCCGGCATAATGCCCGGCTTGCCGAAAAATTGGGTCAGCAGGCGTGCAAAACTGGCGTTGATCGCGGCGCGGCCCAAGGTATCGAACAGCGGCGTCAGCGGATTGGGCATCAATTCGACAATGTTGTTGCGCATTGCGGAGTATTGGCCTTTGGGCAGTTTCCACGTGGTTGGGACAGGCGGCTCAGGTTCGGGCAGGCTGGTGATGGGCCTGGCCTGGACGAGCATGATTTTTCCGCCGGCGCATACCCACTCGATGTCCATGGGCATGCCATAAAGCGCCTCCACCTGGTTTCCCAGGCGCACCAGCTCGGCAGCCTGGGCATTCGCCAGGACGGGGGCGCGGCGCATCTTTTCTGGGACGGGCAGCTCCGCGGTGCCGTCCTCGAGGAGAGAAGTCATTACCTGTTTATCCGCGATTTCACGGGTCGCGATGCGGCCGGTTGGTTTATCGACGGTGAAGGTGTCCGGGGTAACCATCCCGCCCACAATGGCTTCCCCCAAACCCCAGGTGGCAGTCAGCATGGCCTGGTCGCGTTGGCCGGTAACCGGGTTAGCGGTAAACAACACGCCGGAGCTTTCGGCCTTCACTAACTGCTGGATGATGACCGCAAATTCCTGGACTGCGTCCATGCCCTTTACCTGCCTGTACGCCTGCACGCGCTCGCTCTTGCGCGAGCCGTACACGGTATTGATGGCCTTGTGGATATCCTCAGCGCTGCGCATGTTGAGCACCGTTTCAAACTCGCCGGCAAAGGAGGCGTTGGCCGAGTCCTCACATAGGGCAGACGAACGCACAGCAAAAGAGATATCCGGAGCCTTCGTGCGCAGGCAGGCCAATCGCTGCTGGACTTCTGCCCAGGCATTTGGGGAGATCCCTTCAGCATCAAAAGCGGACGGCAGGATCACAAATCCTGCAGGTACTGGGAAACCAGCCTGATAGAGCCGGCTCAGCGATCCGCCTTTGCCGCCGGCTGATGTGCGCAGTTCCGCCGTAATTTCATCAAATGACAGGATAGAGTTACTCATTTTCTTCACCATCTTTCACTTCGGCATTCATTTCCAGCCGGAAGACCGAGAGGACCGTCAGGTTGAGGTCCCAAATTTTGCACAGGATTCCGCGCAGCGCTGCCTGGTCGGTCACCATTCCGACCAGGGTAGTGACCGGCGATTCTTCGCCATTACCCTTCGTGGAAATGTCCATTCCGCTCAGCCAATCGGACCAATCCTCGCGAATTTTTCCGGTCAGCTTGATCTGGTAGCAAGCAGGCCCGAGGCCAGGGGAATCTTTTATCGGATTTGCCATGCGTTTTCTCCAATCACTATTGGAAGCATAGCAAAACGCCGGTAGGGTTGTCACCGGCTAAAAGTACTGTTGCAGTATTGTTTTGGCTGAAAATTAATCGTCCAGAATGCCCAAACGCGCCGCTTCCGAAAGCGCCTGGGTACGGCTATTGACCCCCAATTTGCCGTAGATGTTGGCTGTATGCCCTTTTACGGTGCTCAAAGAAATATGCAGCCGCATGGATATTTCCCGGTTGGAAAGACCCCCGGCGATGAGCGCCAATACTTCACGCTCGCGCTCGCTGAGCGGTTCGAGTAAGCTTTCCGGTGAGGCCATTTCTTCACCCGGAAAGGCCGCATGCGGGCTTTTTGAGGTGAACGCGGCCAGGATCTTTCTTGCATGGTCCGGGGAATATCCGCAAACAACCGCCTGGTAGAGAAGGCGGACCATGGGCTCTCCTTCCTCCAGAAAGACCTGTTGGTAACCTTCCGGTTCCGCCAGGGCAAGCGCCTGCCCCACTCCATCAACTGCCCGTTTTTCTTCTTTCATTTGCTGTAAGGCCAGGGATTTCAAAACCAGGCAGTGGATTACCCGGCGCATGTACCCCATGGTCTCAGCTATGCTCAGCAGGGGATCGATCACCTGCAATGCCGCCTCAGGCTTATTTTGAGCCAGGAACAGGCGCGCCAGGGTGGAGTAGTCGGAATAGATAAATTCGCTGGCAGCCACATTCAGGCCGGCTGTCTCGATGATCTGGGATACGGAACGCGCCAGGAGGCCGTTCTCCCGCGCCCACTGCTCGGCCAGGCTCAATGCCCCATTGGCGATCCAAAAACGCGCCTGCATGCCCGCCACCAACCGGTCATTCAAGCGGGTTACTTTAGATGCCTGCGCATTTTGGCGCGCTTTTTCAAGATATTCCTGTCCCGATTTCCGGTCCCCCTGCGCCGTTTTGACTCTGGCAATCGAGAGATAGGCCACCGGAATCCCCAAATCGGAGAACTGGGCGAACATCTCGGCCGATTGCATAAAGTATTCCAGGGCAGCGTCCAGGTCGTTCCATTCGCGGGCAAGCTCGCCCAACCCGAGCAGCACGTGCCCCGTTACCGGCGATGATTTGCCCAATTTGCTGGCTGCCAAATCCAAAACGTGTTGGTATCCGATTCCCGCGGCCCGAAGCTGGCCTTGCTGCAGGCGCAGCCCGGCCAGGTGGGATAATGCCATGATTTCAAACATGCCGTAGCCGGCCTGCGAAGCAATTTCAGCGATCATTTCAAACGCCCGGATCGCAGCCGCCGTTTCGCACTGCAGCGTTTCTGCCATCCCCAGGGTATCGGCAGCCAGACAGCGGAACAAGGTCCGTTCAGGGGATAATTCTTGCAGGGCGCTTTGGGCAAGCCGGGCGGCTTCCGCAGGATTGCCCTCGGTCATAACATACAATGCCTGCAATGTATTGGCTTCGCCCATCAATCCATCGGCGCTAAATGCAGGAGCAAGGCCCGGCAAAACCGGTCTCAGTGCAGCGGATGATTTCCCGCTCCAAACGAGGGCCAGCCCATGGAAAATCCATAGAATCGAGTGTGTATTTTTCACCTCAACGGGCAGGTTTTCTAACCAGCGCTGTAACGTGGTCAGTTGACCGCTGATGAATATTGGCTCAACCGCCTGAACGAGGAGGTCGGCGGCCTGCCCGGCAGCGTGCCCGGCCAGAGCATGTTCGATCGCCGGCATGAACAACCCGTTTTCGGCGTACCAGCGGCTCGCCCGCAGGTGGTATTCATCCACTTTAGCGGCCTGCGATTGCTGCAGGCGGTTTCGTAAGAGGTCTGCAAACAAGGCGTGGTAACGGTACCAGGTTTTCTCGTGATCCAGCGGCACCAGGAACAGATTCTTTTCTCTCAATGTATCCAGGATTTGCTGGGCATCCGGTTCACCTGTAACTGCCTCACATAACGGCGCTGACAGGCGCTCCAGGATTGACGTCTGCAGCAGAAATGAGCGGATGGAATCCGGCTGCTGTGCCAGGACTTCATCGGTCAGAAAGTCGGCGATATACTCATGCCCGCCCGAAAAGGCCGCAATAAAGGCGGGGACGTCCTGAGTCGCGAGCAAGGAAAGCGCCGCCAACTGCAGCCCGGCAATCCAACCCTCCGTACGCCTTTCTAAAGCCGATATCTGTTCACGGGTTAATGCCGCGCCGATCTCCTGGTTTAAAAATTCAGTGGATTCTTCCAGGGAAAAGGACAATTCGGACAGGCGAATCTCATCTACCTGACCTCGTGCGCGCAGCCTGGACAGCGGAAGGGGCGGATCGGCGCGGGTGACGATGATGAGGCACAAATTAGCAGGTTGGTGATCGATCAAGAAGGTCAAAAAATCGTATATGGGTTGGGCAGTAATGGCATGCAGATCGTCTAAAACCAGTGCGAACCGATCCTGAATTTCTGCCAGTTCGTTGATGAGTATGGTTGCCAGGGCCTCCGGCTTTGGCGGCCTGGATGCATGAAAAGTGGAGAGCAGCCCCTCACCCAAACCCGGACTGGCCTGCCGCAGCGCGGCAACGAGATAGGATAGAAAACGGGGCAGGTCGTTATCTTCTTGATCCAACGTCAGCCAGGCAGCGCGAATTGAAGCCTGATCCGCATTCGGAACGGCCGATGGGCCTGGGCTGGTGCGGCCAGGCTGATTTAACCACCCGGCGACCAGGGTTGTCTTTCCATATCCTGCCGGCGCACACACCAGGATGAGCCGCTTCCCCTGCCATAATCCATCGTCCAGCTTTTGCAGCAAACGACGGCGCTCTACCAGCCGGGCGCCGGCTGGAGGGATGTTGTATTTGGTGGAAAGCAGGGAAATGGCCAAAGCTTCACCCCTTGCTTAATGGGCGGTATCCTTGAGCTCGCTGAAGTCAAAGACCTGTGCCTGGTTGAGCGCAACCACGGCCTGGGGGCTGATCTGCAGGGTGTGGTTGGGCTCGCCCGTCCCGCCGTAAATCGTCTCCACCTGGACCAGGCGCTCGTCCACGATGGCCGGCAGGCCGGGGTTGACTAGCGCCACCCACCCGACTTCTGCGCCGGTGAGGTCTTTGACCTCCTCAGGCGCAGCCAGCGAGACGTTTTTCAGGCCCAGCCAGCGCTTGATCTTCTTGTAAGAGAGGCGCGTGTCGCCGCGCAGGATGGCCGCCAGATAACCGGCTTCGGTGTGCAGGATGAACGTCGGCGCCATCTCAGCCAGGGTCCCCAGTCCCGTCTGAGCGCCGTCCTCGGCCGAAGCGAGGTTCTGGTCGTGCACCAGGATGGCATAGCTGACCCCGGCGGCGTCCAGGCGCTGTCTCAACTGGGCGATACGGGGGGATTCGTTTTGGCTCATCGCGTCCTACAAAATGATTATAGCATGCGGGCATAAAATGCCCTTCCGGCGGAAATACGCCCTGGCGCATTACCCTTCTCGCCGGTCATTGAGGCATCTTCCCGCTGAACATGGTCATGGTGAAGAAGGCATAGTACCCCGGCCTGTTCAGGATAAAATCCGCCGACCCCGGCCGGCATAGGCGCTGCAGCTCAGCCCAATCCGGCGTCGGCGCCTCCGGCTGCGTCCACAGCATTTCGAACAGCGAGGCCAGCGCCGCCCGCTCACCATCATTGAGGGGAGCCCGCACGTCGCCGGTGAAGGTCTGCGCCTTCACCTGTTCCAGCCCGGCTTCGTTGAAATGGCGCAGGGCGCGCAGGAAATGCAGCTCGTGGTCTTTGCCTTCCAGGTAGGGAGCGTAGCTCGAGCAGGTGGCGTTCAGCCGGGCCTCCAGCAGCGGATGTCCCGGAAGGACCTGCTGCGATGTCCAGGCGACGATCGCGATGCTTCCGCCGGGCCGGACCACGCGCTGCAGTTCTTTCAAAATGGGGGCCAGCTCGCCTAGCGGGTAGCCGATGCAGTCCGCGCTCCAGGCCCAATCGAAGCTGTCGTCGGCAAACGGCGGGCGGCTCACGTCGCCCTGGCGGAAATCGACCCGCCCGGATAAGCCCGCCCGGCGCACCAATTCCTCGCCGTAGGCTAGGAACTCGGGGATGATGTCCAGCCCGGTAACGCGGCCTGCCGACCCAACCGCCTCGGCGAGCAACAGCTCCTGCAGCCCGATGCCGCAGCCGGCATCCAGACCGCGGCTGCCGGGAGGCAGGTGTAAGTCCTGAATCGCTTGGCGCAGCACCGGCTCGCGCAGCGGGTTTGCTTGCAGTAAATTTTGAATGGTCGCATCGACGCCGGTCATTTTCTAGTCCTGGGTAATAATGGAATACCTGTGTTTTTACCTCACCCCCCGGCCCCCTCTCCTGACGAAAAACCTGTCAGGAGAGGGGGTGGGCTTCTCCTTCTGGCAAGAGCTCCTTTTCCCGCCAAGTTTTTCGTCAGGAAAAGGGGAGGGCTTCTCCTTCTGGCGAATGCTCCCCTCTCCTGACGTGTTTTTTCGTCAGGAGAGGGGCCGGGGGTGAGGCAGTTAGCGAAAATCGACTATCCCAGATTTAATTAAAATTATACAGAATTAAAATCGATTCTGAATCACAGAGCCCGGTCTGATCAATATGGGCCGGGCTCTGTGATTATTTTTCGTTTTTGACATCAGTCAGGTCGCAGGGAGACCCCTTGATCATTCCGGCCCGAAGATCTGGACGATCTCAGACTCGCCGTCGCCAATAATCTTGCGGAAGCGCTTGCACCATTCGATGGCCTCGTCGAGCGAGTTTACGTTGAGCACCGCCCAGCCGCCGGTCAGCTCTTTCAATTCGATGAACGGCCCGTCGGTGACGGTGAACTTGCCGTTAGAAAGGCGCAGGCGCTTGCCTTTATCCTGCAGGGCGCCGGTGGTGACCAGCACGCCGGCCTGGATTGCTTCACCAACAAACTTGCCCATATCCGCCATCAGCTCGGGGGTCGGCGGAGTGGCCTTCGCCGGGTCATAGTAGGGATCGTACACCAGGTATTGCATTTTCGTTTCTCCTTTTGTGTTAGAGCCGTGCTTGCGAGTGACCGGGCCTCGGCTCTTTGAATTTGATGGTTACATTTAGTAGTCGTTCGGAGGAGCTGAAAATCGACAATTTGCAGTTGGATCTTTAAAAACTCATTCCACTCCGTTCAATCCTTCAGGCTTTCGAGGCGGCGCTCCAGGTAGCGTCGCTCCGGCTCCTGCTGGGCAAGGGCCAACGCCTGCCGGTAGGCGGTGCGGGCTTCGGCGGTCCGTCCCAGGCGGCGGCAAAGCTCGGCGCGGGCGGCGTGTGCCAGGTGGTAATTGGCCAGGTCGCCGCGCCCCAGGATGGCATCGACCAGGGCCAGGCCGGTAGCCGGGCCATCGCGCATCGCCACCGCAACAGCCCGGTTGATTTCGACCACCGGCGAAGGGGCAGCCTGAGCCAGCAGGTCGTACAGGCGGACGATCTGAGGCCAATCGGTGGCGGCGACGGTGGGCGCGGCAGCGTGCACCGCCGCAATGGCAGCCTGGAGGCTGTAGGCGCCGAAACCCGGCGCAGCCAGCGCCTGCTGCGCCAGCGCGGTCCCTTCGGCAATCAGGTCCCGATCCCAGCGCGAGCGGTCCTGCTCCTCCAGCGGCACCAGGTCGCCCTCGGGCGAGGTGCGCGCCGTGCGCCGCGATTCGTGCAGGAGCATCAAGGCCAGCAGTCCCCGCGCTTCCGGCTCCGGCAGCAGCTCCACCACCAGCCGACCCAGGCGGATGGCCTCGCCGGAGAGATCGGGGCGGGTCAGCGTCTGGCCTGAAGAGGCGGAATAGCCCTCGTTGAACACCAGGTAGATCACCTGGAGCACCGTCTCCAGGCGCTCGGGCAGTTCCTGGCGGGATGGCACCTGGTAGGGGATGTGCGCCTCGCGAATCTTTGTCTTGGCGCGCACGATGCGCTGGGCCAGCGTGGAGGGACCGGCGAGGAAAGCCCGGGCGATTTCCTCCGTCGCCAGGCCGCACACCTCGCGCAAAGTCAGCGCCACCCGCGCCTCCGGCGCCAGCGCCGGGTGGCAGCAGGTGAAGATCAGGCGCAGGCGGTCGTCCTCGATGTCCTCTTTATCCTGCTCGGCGGCCTCGCTCTGCGGGCTGACGAAGCGCTCTGAATCCTCGTCCAACGAGGCAGAGACACGGGCACGGCGGCGGATGGCGTCGATTCCCTTGAAGCGCCCGGCCGAAATGAGCCAGGCGCGCGGGTTGGCCGGCACGCCGTCGCGGGCCCACTGCTCCATCGCCGCCCGGAAGGCATCCTGCAGAGCGTCCTCGGCCAGGTCAAAATCGCCCAGCAGGCGCACCAGGGTAGCAAAGATGCGTCGCGATTCGGCCTGGTACACAGCGTCTACTTGCTGGCGGATTGTTTCAGTCGCCATTCTCGAAGACCGCTACAGCCCGCACCGGCGAGCCTGTTCCGCCGCGGATCTTGAGCGGCAGGCCGATAAAGCGGAAACGCCCGCGCCCAATTAGTTTGTACAAATTGACCATGTTCTCGTAGTGCGTGAAGCCCATTTCACCGCAAATTCGATGCACATCCTTGTTCGAGACGTGCATTACGCCCGGGTTGGCGGTTTCCACGCCGAAGGCGGCGATCTTCTGATTCCCCAGCCAACGGGCGGCTTCTACACTAATCCCCGGCCCGTTGAACCAATCACCCGTGCCGAAGGCGCGCCGGTAATGGTCCGTATATAGTAGAACCGTATCCCCCGGCTTAATTTCAAGCCCGGCCGCGGCGAGGGCGCCCTGCAAATCGGCGACCTCGATCAATTCGCGCAGTCCCTTGTGCGCCAGGTTCAGGCAAATGCCCTGGGTATAGAACGTAGTCAGCGGCATGGTCTCGATGGACCGTTCCCGGTAGGGGCGGCCCATGTGGTTGAGGGCGTCCACGTGCGTGCCGGTGTGCTCGCCTAGCTCCAGAAGGTTCACGGCGGGGGTAGCCTCGCCGCTGCCGGTAATGCCTTCCCACTCTTCGTGCGTGGCGTACACGCTGATCTTAACTTCGGGCAGGCCGTGAAATACCGGCATGCCCGAGAAAATCTCCTGGCTCAGATCGATGATTTCGAACATGGCCCCCATCTTTCTCCTTCATACATTAGTGCTGCTTACCCTGACAGTCGCGATTATTCCTTCTTCCCCCAGCCCTCGCACAGCACGCGTAATGCGTTCCCCCCCATCACCTTTTTGATGCGCTCGGCGCTGTGGCCGTCGACCACCAGGCGCTGGGTCAGGCGCTTCATCTGCGAGGCATTGTCCAGGTCGTCCGGCGGGGTGGTGAAGCCGTCGAAATCGGTGCCGATGCTCACCACGTCCTCGCCGCCGACGTCGGCCAGGTATTGGATGTGGCGCGAGATGAAATTGATGCCCTGGCCGCTCTCCTTCGGCATCAGCCAGTAATTCATGAAGATGACCCCCACCACGCCTCCATCACGGGCGATGCGCCTCACTTCCCAATCGGTCATGTTGTAGGGCGAGGGATTGATCCCGTAAGCGCCGACGTGGGTCGCCATCAGCGGTGGGTGCTTCCCGCTGGCGTCGGCGATATCGTAAATATCCATTCGCGCCGCCGGCGAGCTGTGCGACAGGTCGATCAGCATGCCCAGCTCGAACATGCGCTCGACCACGCGCTTGCCCAGGTCGGTCAGGCCCAGGGTCAGGTCGCGCCATAGCTGGGGATGAACCGAGAGGCGGGCAACGTCCTCCGGTAAGGGATAGCAAGGGTTGGTCACCTTATTGGGGTAGAAATGGGCCAGGGTGATGTAGATGACGCCGCGCTGGTAGAGCTCCTCCAGGTGGCGCATCACCGTCTCGTCGCTGACGTCGTCCATGCCCAGGGCGTGCCCGCCCTCGACGGCGTGGATGGCGGCGATGGGGCGTTTCTCCTTGGGCATGCTCAGGATGGCGTTCAGATCCTTGACCGAGTGGGCCATGCGCACATGCTCGTACCCGTGCGACTCATGCACCGCATTCTCGAAATCGCCCATGATCTTGAGCGTGGCGTCGAACGGCGGCGTGACAACCAGCTTCTGCCATAGGTCCGGCCGCAGGAAGCGGAACAGGTTGGCCAGTGGAAAATCCTTCAGCAGGCCGTGTTCCGGCACGTGCAGCACCGACAGGATAACGTCGTAGCCGCCGTCCTTCAGGCGCGGGAAGCTGGCCCGAACCGCCAGCGGGTCACCGTGGATGGTGCGGTTGATCACAAAACGCAGGTTGAGGTTGCGGTTAAACAACTGCTGCTGCATGGAAGGGTGGATGTGAAGGTCGACGATGGTAGCTTCTTTTTGAAGCTCTCTCCAATCCGGTCGGGACATGCGCGCCTCTCAGACTTGATCGATTCGCTCCGGGGAACGAAAAGTGAATTATTAATACATTATAGATAATGTTTATCACAAATACAAGCTTGTATCAAGGGTATTGACATCCGGCCTGCCCCCTTGCTATAATCCATTCACCGATGAATACCGTTTTCGTCCTGTTTGCTGCTTTAACCGGCATGGGTACCATGTCGATAGTCATGCGCGGCTACCTCCGGCAGGCAGCTCTGGTGACGGGACGCAGGTAAGGTTTTTAGTAGGTTCCAACACAACGATCTCGACGGGCTGCTTGCAAGAGCAGCCCTTTTTTTTCACAAGAACCAATCTGACGCTTCACGTTTTACGTTTCACGCTTCACATTTTTTTGCATAGGTACTTTATTATGTCCCCTACAACCCTTGTCATGAAATTCGGCGGCACGTCCGTCGGCAGCGAAGCGGCCATGCGCCAGGCGGCGCAGATCATTGCCGGCGCCCGGCAGGATTGGCCGCGCCTGGTGGTGGTCACCTCGGCCCTCTCTGGCGTCACCGACCTGCTGATCAAAAGCGCGGCGCGCGCCGCCCGCGGCGCCGGCGGTGACCGAGAAGCCTGGGTCCAGGCTGCAGCCCAACTGCACCAGCGCCATCACGAGCTGGTCCAGGCGCTGGTGACCGATCCCGAGCGCCGGGAGCGGGTCAGCCAGGAGGTGGACGACTTGCTGGCCGATTTCTCCAACCTGTGCCACGCCATTGCCGTGCTGGGCGAGGCCACGCCGCGCGCCCTGGATGCGGTGGCCTCGCTGGGCGAGCGCCTGAGCGCTCCCATCCTGGCCGCGGCCGCCTGCGAAATCGGTGTGCCGGCGGCGGCAGTGGAAGCCACACACCTGGTGGTGACCGACGAGGCCTTCCAGAATGCGCTGCCGGATATGCCGGTCACTACCGCCCGGGTGCAGGCTGAGCTCGAGCCGCTGCTGGCGCGAAAAGCCGTGCCTATCGTTACCGGCTTCATCGGCGCCACCCCCTCTGGTCTGGTGACCACCCTGGGGCGCGGCGGCAGCGATTTTACCGCTTCGATCCTGGGCGTGGCGCTCAAGGCCGACGAGGTGTGGATCTGGACCGATGTGGACGGAGTGATGACCGCCGACCCGCGCCTGGTGCCGGATGCCCGCACCCTGCCCATCCTTTCGTACCGCGAGGTAGCCGAGATGGCCCATTTCGGCGCCAAGGTGCTCCAGCCGCGCTCGATCTATCCCGTAATCGAGGCGGGCATCCCGGTGCGGGTGTGCAACACCTTCAACCCCACCCATCCCGGCACGCGCCTGGTGGCGGATAAGAACGCCAACGGCCACGGCACGATCAAGGCCATGGCGGCTCTGCGCGGCCTGCAGTTGGTGACGGTGTCTGGCAGAGGTATGCTGGGCGTGCCGGGAGTGGCCGGGCGTATCTTCTCGGCTGCGGCGACCACCGGCATTTCAATCCCCCTGATCATCGAGTCGACCTCCGAACAGTCGATCTGCTTCGCTGTGCCCCATGAATCGGTCGAGGACGTGCTGACCGCGCTGCAGCGCAACCTGCGCCAGGAGTTCGAGCGGCGCGACATCGACCGGGCCGAGGCCAGCGAGGAGATCGACATCATCACCATCGTCTGCCCCGGCCTGCGCTCCACCCCCGGCATCGCCGGGCGCATCTTCAGCCAGCTCGGCTCGGCCGGAATCAACGTCCTGGCCATTTCCTACGGCGCCTCTGACGTCTCAATCAACCTCGTCGTCAGCGCCCAGGACACCCAACCAGCATTGCAATCCCTGCATACTTTAACTCAGCAAAGTTAAACCATTTTCACCACACACCTGCCCGCTAGGGCAGGTGTGTGGTGAAAATTACATCAATTTGATTCGGTTAAGCTCGCAGGCGGTCTGTGACCGCCGTATCTATTACCAGGGCTGCTGGCAAAATACGGGGGTCGCAGACCCCCTTTGAGCGTAAAAAATTATTCTGTTTTGATGTTCTCTTTCAGCATATTGCAGAACAATGCCCCCTGTTCCAGGGCGTCATCGAGGGCCTGGTGGGTGTGGGGCAGGTCGGCGAACCAGCGCTTGGGCATGCGGCCTTTGCCGGCCTTGTAAAACTCCGTCTTCATCACCGCCATGGCGTAGGTGCGCACATCCAGGCCGCGGTGGCCGAACGGGCTGTCCCCCACGAAGCGCATCAAATACCAGTAGACGAACATGAAATCGAAGCAGGCCGGGTAGCCGACGAAAACCGGCGTGCCCGGCAGCTCGAGCAGCCAGGCGTGATAAGCCTGCATGGCCGCCTGCGGGTCCTGCAGGTCTTTGCGGCAGGCCTCCCACTCGGCAGGGCGTTTGGCCCACCAGGCCATCGTCTCCGGGTCGCAGCTGGCCCCCGGGAGCTGTTCCAGGTTGGCGCTGAAGGTGCCGAACAGGCTGCCGTCCGGCCTGTAGGCGGCCGACCCGAAGCTCAGCATCGAATTCACGCCCGGAATCCGCCCGTCGGCCTCAACATCGGTGCTTACGTAGATTTCTGTCATGTAGAAATTATACCCCGAAGAAAGCCTCATCCCCCGACCCCTTCTCCTGGAGCGGTGAAACACGCCTGCCCTGGCGGGCGGTGCCAGGGTGCTCCTGGAGAAGGGGGGATATAAGTGAGAGATGGGCGCGTCCCCCTCTCCTGACGGATTTTTCGTCAGGAGAGGGGTTAGGATACGTTTTGTCAAGAGGCA
>DBMK01000159.1 GCA_002298885.1 Anaerolineaceae bacterium UBA700 | reverse complement strand
CGCCAAAAACTCCTCTTGATTCCTGTTTATTAATTAGGGTAGTTGAGCGTAGAAGACCTGGTTGCCAAAGGCCAGGACCGCCTGGCGGGTGGGGGTGATGGTGAAGGCTGTCGGCTCCGCATTCGGCAGGGGNNCGAGCCGCGAAGCTGGCGCTGGAAATTGAGCAGCAGGCTGAAATGGTAAATCCCCGGCCCCTGGGTGTCCAGCATGTACAGCGAGGGATCTGGCGGCTGGGTGGTGATCACCTGGGTAAAGGTGGCATCCGGGAATTTGGTTGGGTTGGCGTCGTGCCCGGTGCGCTGGTCGCCGTAGGGCGCCGGGTCCTTGCAGCGGGTGGGGGCGAAGGCGACGTTGCTGAGCGTGCATTGGGTCATCTGGCCGTCGCTGCGCAGCAGGTACAGGTCGTCGCCGTAGAAGGCCAGGTCGATCACGTTCGTAAGCGAGGGCGTTTCCTTGTCGAAAAACAGTTGTGGCGGATCGGGGAATTCAACGTTTTGGCCGTTATATACCCACACTGCGTTGTTGAGCACATCCAGCACCAGCAGCGTGTCCGAATTGAGCGCGACCCCAATCGCCTTGCCCCAGCCGGCGTCCGGCGAGGTGAGCCGGGTGGACAGAGGCGGCGTTCCTGGGATGCAGTACAGCAGCACCCCATTGGCGTCCATCGCCAGGACGGTTGCCTTGCGTGTGTTAGGCGGCAGGATCACGAAATCGACCAGCGCCGACACCTGGAGCGAGCCGGAAGGCCCTGGACCACACTTGAAGGCTTTGTCCAATTCGTACCCGGTGCCGGTGAGGAAGAGCCGCAGCACCCGGCCTTGGGATGAGTCGAGCAGGTAGATGTCCGAACTGGTGGCGGCGGTGCGGGTGATCTTCGTGCCGGTCGGCAGCTCGTAGCGCACGACCGGTTTGTAATCCAGGCGCACGATGCCATCGATGGCGTCCATTCCTTGCTGGATGCGGGCGCGCAGGCTGCGCGAGTCGTCGCTGACGCTGATCGCCTCGGCTTTGTTCAGCCATTGGATGGCCTGGTTCCAATCGTTGCGCTGGAGGGTCAGGTCCTGCTGCTGGACGGCGGCAGCAGAGAATTCGAGCGCCTGGTTGATGTAGCTCTTGCGCTCGTCCGTGTTGCGGTACTGCGAATAGAATACCAGCACCACCGTCACCACGATTGCCGGCACGGCGATGGCGATGAAAAGCATGTTCGAAGCCGGTAAGGGCGGGGCCTGGTTGGCCTTCTCGGGCGCCAGACGGTGGGTAAGCTTCGACCAGCCGCGGCCGAGGCGGCTGAAAAAGGCGTGGACGGCGAGCCAGGTCGTCGCCAGCCGCTTCTTTCCGGCGCCACTGCGCCGGGGGACAGCCGTGCGCGGCGGGGGAGGCGTAGGAGGCGCCTTTTGCGGGGTATAGGAAGGCTCAACCGTTACCTCCATTTTCTGGGGGGCGGCGGCCGGCGTGGTTCCCTGGGCGCGGGCCATGCGGATGCGTTCGGCGCGGGTCAGAGGCTGACCGGGCGCGGCCTGCGGGATGTAAGGAACGGCAGCGGGTGGCGCTTCGGAGGCCGGGGCAGTGCCAGGTGCGCTTTCCTGTGCGGTTGTCTGGGCTTCCGACGCAGCCTGGGCAGGCGGGACCGGCGAAGCCTGCAAGGAAGGTTCAACATTAGGCGTTTGAACAGGCGGGATCTCAACGGCAGATGCGACAGCTTCCAGGTTTGTTTTTTCCGGTGTGGCCAAGGGCGCTGGTGCAGGCCCGGTCGCAGGCGCCGATGCTGGTCCGGTCGCAGATGCCGGCGTACTTCCGGCCGAAGGCGTGGGCGCTGGCGCAGTTGCTGCAGGAGCCGCGGCGGTTGTAGTCACAGGCGGCTGGGCGGCCGGCGCCGGCTGAGAGCCGCGCGGGCGCAGAAGGTGGACCTGGCCGGGACCGGTTTGGAATTTAACCACGACGGCCTGCAGGTCGGGGCTGGCCTGGTTCAGCAGGCGTTTGCGCAGGTGCTCCAGGGTAAGCTGGTTGCTGCCGGCCAGCGCTTCGTTGGTCCACACGTCGGGTGGGTTGGGAGCCATAACGAAAACGTCCCCGGCGGTTACTTCCAACTGGTAATATTTAATATTCAGGGCGCTGGCTGCGCCCAGACCGCGCCCGCTGGTCAGCGGGTCGCTGTAATCCTGGACGACTTCCGGATTGATGAAGAGCGAGTGAGTCGGCCCGGCCTGGGCCAGGTAAATCGTGTTCTCGCGCATGGCCATCAAGTTGAGCATTGCCACCACCGGCTCGCCTTCCTGGCGGCTGCGCAAGTTGCGTTCCAACAGGATGCCGTTCAGGTGGTCGGCCATGTCGCGCAGGCCGGCGGTAACGGTGCCGTGCGTCTTCAGGTAAATCGCCGCGGCAGCCTCCAGCATCTGCTTGAGGGCAATCGAAGTGTAGGCGTCGGGCCGGTTCAGGGTGATGTACAGGACCAAAAGGTCGCTGGCGCGGCCGCGGCCGTCTTGTCTTTCGGGGGGCACTACGTGCAGGCCGGGCAGCTCGGGTTGCAGCGGATCGACGACGCGATAAAGAGGGAATATGTACAAATCAAGCAAAGTGGATCACCTATCGGTGGTTGATGGGATGATTATACATCCGTAATTCCGCTCAGGTTGCAAAAATGATGCCAGCGTTTTTCGAGTGGGTTGGGTGGGGCTGGCATCGGCAACACGCATTGATAAATTTTTACTATAATCATCAGCATGATACGCAACCGCGCGGCGTGGATTGGTTTGGCCGGCCTGGTCTGGCTGACCGGCATCATCCTGGCTTATTTTGCCGGTCACAAACCGGTGACCCCCGATCTGGCCCTGGCCCTGCTCCTGGACGCCTGGCGCATCCTTTCGGCTCTGGCGCTGCTGGTCCTTGCAGGCGGCCTGGGGACCCTGCTCCTCCCCGGCCTGGAACTGCCTGCCCTTGCGGCGTTGGCGCTGCAATGCGGGTTAGGGCTGGGAATCTTCAGCCTGGCCGTGCTGGTCATCGGCGGTACGCTGGGCCTGCCAGCCTGGCTACTCTGGCTGACCCCGCTTGTGTTGGCCGTCCTCCTGTTCCGACCGGCGCGGCGCTGGCTGCGCCAACTGGACGGCCTGGCCGAAGCCTGGCGCTCCGGAGGCAGGCTGGGGCGTGCCCTGGCGGTGGTGTTGTCCCTGGTTTTCCTGTCCGCCCTGATCATGGCTCTGGCTCCGCCGCTGGCGTTCGACTCGCTGGTTGAGCACCTGGTGATGCCCGGGGCCTACCTGCAGGCGGCGCGGGTGAGCTACCTGCCCTGGATCGTTTTTTCAGGCATGCCCCAGAACGCCGAGATGCTGTATACCTGGGGAATCGCCCTGGGCGGGAATGAGGCTGCCGCAGTCCTGTGCTGGGGCTTCGGCCTGGTCTCGGCGCTGGGCCTGCTGGGCTATCTCTCGGGCCGGTTCGGGGGACGCTCGGCCTGGGTAGGCGCAGCGGCTGTGCTGGCAGGGTATTCGCCGGTGGTGCTTCTCTCCAGCGCCTACGTGGATTGGCTGGTGTTCCTTTTCGGGCTGGGGGCCCTGGTCAGCCTGGACGCCTGGGGCCAATCCGGCGGACGCAGGCTGCTGCTCGTGGCGGGAATCTTTACCGGATTTGCGGTGGGCTGCAAATACACCTCGGGGGTGCTGGCCATCGCGGCGCTGGGCGTACTGGCCTGGCAGGCCTGGAAGCGGCGCGCGGCATTCATCTCTTCTACCCTGCTCTACGGGGGAGCCGCGGTCGCGGCTGCCCTGCCCTGGTTCGTCAAGAACGGCCTGAGCACCGGCAATCCCTTTTACCCGTTTTTTTTCACCTCAAGTGCGGCCAGCCAGATCCAGTTCTCCATATTTCAGCGGGTCAGCGCCTGGGGCAACGCCCTCGACTTCGTGCTCATCCCGCTGCGCGCCACCCTGGCCGGGTTCGAGAAAGCGGACGGGTACATGTATTCGGCCGGCCCGCTGCTGCTGGCCCTGGGCGCCCTGGCGTGGCTGGGTTGGAAGGAGCACGCTGAACCGGACCGGGCTGCCATCGGCAACGCCGCCATTCTTTCCGGCGCCGGTTTTATCGTGTGGGCCCTGGCCAACCAGTACAACGGCCTGCTCATCCAGACCCGTTATTATATGGCCCTCTTCCCGGCTTTTGCCGTGCTGGCGGCCGCCGGAGATTGGGGTCTGCGCCGGGTTGTGGTCGCCCGCATCCGCCTGGGGCGCATCGCCGCGGTGCTCATCCTGGTGGCAGTGGGTTTCAACCTGCTCCAGGCCGGGCTGCAGACTATCCAAACCGGCGCGCCCCAGGCGGCGTTGGGTCTTAAATCACAAGATGCTTACCTGGCGGATAACCTGGGCTGGTTCCAACCGGCCATACAGGCCATTAATGAGCTGCCACAGGGCAGCCGGGCGCTGCTGCTGTACGAGCCGCGCTCGCTCTACTGCCAGCCGCGCTGTACCGGCGATGCCATCATGGACCGCTGGAAGCAGACCCGCGCCGCCTACCATGACGATGCCGGGCGCATCCTGGCTGCCTGGCGGGCCGAGGGGTTCACACACCTGCTGCTGTACCGCCAGGGGATCGAGTTCCTGGTCGCCGCCGACGACCCCAACCATCCTGCGGACGACCTGCGCAGCCTGAACGCCTTCGTCGCCACTCTCCCCGCGCCGGTCAAATTTGGAGGGGTATATGAGTTATATACTTTAAATTAACCACGGAGACACGGAGGGCACGGAGATTACTTTAAAACTTGGTTTCTCAGTTTCTACCGTGTCTCCGTGGTTAAATTTTGGCACAAAATTCAGAAACAGAGGCTACATGGATCAGACTCAGAATCCTTTTTTCTACCTGGGAAAGAATTTTGATCCGGCGCAGGGGAAGGTCATGGAACAGCGGGTGCAGTTCGACCCGGCAAATTTGACCACACATGTCGTGGTTACGGGGATGACCGGCTCGGGCAAGACCGGGCTGTGCATTGCCATGCTCGAGGAAGCCGCCCTACACGGGGTCCCGGCAATCATCGTCGATCCCAAGGGGGACCTTACCAACCTGCTGCTGCACTTCCCCGATCTGAAACCTCAGGATTTTGAGCCCTGGCTGGACCCCGACCAGGCGGCGCGGGCGGGCAAGGCCATCCCAGCCCTGGCCGAAGAGACGGCTGCTCGCTGGAAGGCCGGCCTGGCCGAATGGGGGCTGGGCCGGGAGGCGCTGCTGGCCTTGACCGCCTCCGGGCGCTACACCGTCTACACACCGGGATCCTCGGCCGGCGAGCCGGTGAACATCCTGTCGTCTTTTCAAGCGCCGGCCATCCCCTGGGAGGAAAACCGCGAGCTCTTGCGTGAAAAGATCTCCAGTATCGTCACTGCCGTGCTCGGGCTGGTGGGGCTGACCGGCATCGACCCGCTGCGCTCGCGCGAGCACATCCTGCTCGCCAACATCGTCGAGACCGCCTGGAGCCAGGCCAGGCCGCTCGACCTGACCGAGCTGATCCTGCAGGCCCAGAACCCGCCCTTTGACCGTCTGGGCGCCTTTCCGGTGGACAATTTCTATCCGCCGAAGGAACGCCTCGAGCTGGCCATGTTGCTCAATAATTTCCTGGCGGCGCCCTCCTTCCAGACCTGGCAGGAAGGGCAGCCGCTGGACGTGCCGGCGCTGCTATACGGACCGGACGGCAAGCCGCGCCAATCGATCTTCTACCTGGCGCACCTGGACGACAACGAGCGCATGTTCTTCACCACCCTGCTTTTTGCGGCCGTGGAGGCCTGGATGCGCACCCAACGCGGCACTGGCGGGCTGCGCGCCCTGGTCTATTTCGACGAGATCCTGGGCTACCTGCCGCCCCTGGCCAACCCGCCCTCCAAGCCGATCATGCTGCGTATGCTCAAGCAGGGACGCGCCTTCGGCGTAGGCCTGCTGCTGGCAACCCAGAACCCGGTCGATCTGGATTACAAGGCGCTCTCCAACGCCGGCACGTGGTTTATCGGCCGGCTGCAGACGGACCAGGATAAGCAGCGCCTGCTGGACGGCCTGCAAAGCGCCGGAGGCGGGATGGACGTGGGCGAAACTGACCGGATGATCTCCGGATTGCAGAAGCGCGTCTTTCTGCTCCACAGCGTGAATAAAGCCGTTGCACAGCTCTTTCAGTCCCGCTGGACGCTCAATTTCCTGGCCGGCCCCCTGACCCGCGCCCAAATCCCAGAGCTGAGGAAGATAGTTTACAGTTCACAGGAAAAAGTTGACAGTTTACAGTTAACAGTGGACAGTGAACAGAGGAAAGTCGACAGTTTACAGTTTACAGTTAGCAGTGAACAGGGAAAAACAGACAGTTCAAAGGATGCGATACAAGGAAAACAGCAACAAACTGCGGCTGCGCCGTCTATTCAAGGCCAATCCCCGTCGTCTGTGGTCCGTGGTCCATCGTCAGCCGTCCGTGGTCCGTCGTCCGCTCCTACCTATTCCTCCACCCACCCTGCGCCGCCGGCGGGCCTGGCCGAATACTTCATCCCCGCGGACCTGGGACTGAGCCAGGCGGCCGAGGCCATGAACATCAGCCTGAGCGCCGAGCTGGAAGCGGAAGGATTGCTTTACCGCCCGGCGCTAATCGCCCAGGCGCTGGTGCGCTACCTGGCACCGCGCTATGCCATTGAGTACCAACGCCAGGTGGCGGTACTGGTCGCCGAGCTGCCGGGCAGTTTGCTGGCGTGGGAGGATTACGCCTGGCGCGCCTATCGCCCGGCCTACTTCCAATCCCGGCCCCTACCTAATTCGCGTTTTGCGGCCCTTTCAAACACCCTGGCCGATGCCCGCCGGCTGAGCGCCTTGCAGCGCGACTTCCTGGATTGGGTTTACCGCAGCGGGACGGTCCGCCTGCGGGCCAACCAGACGCTTAAAGTTTTCGCCGGCCCGAAGACCTCCACTGGCGAGTTCCGCGAGCTTTGCAGCCGGCAGGCGCGCGCCAGTTACGAGGCCGAAGCCGCCAAGATTAGCGCCACGTATGACCAGAAGGCCACGACGCTGCGCCAGAAGATCGCGCGGGAGGAATCCGAGGTAAATAAACATGAGAATGAGGTCAGCCTGCGCAAGAAGGAAGCGCTGGGCGCGGATGGTGAGTTTTTCCTCGGCCTGCTGGGTCGCCGGAAACGCAGCCTGAGCACCTCGCTCACCAAGCGCCGCCTGGCGCAGCAGGCCAAGGACGACCTGGCCCAGGTGCAGGAGGAACTCGACACCCTGCAGGACCAGCTCCAGGCTATAGAGTTGGTGCGAGAGAACATGCTCCAGGAGTCGCAGGAGCGCTGGGCCAACGCCGTCAACGACGCCAGCGAAATTCCGCTCGTCCCTCAGAAAAAAGACATCTTCCTGGAATTATTCGGCATCGCCTGGCTGCCGTACTACCTGGTCAAGGTGGACGAGCAAATGCAAGAGGTTGAGGCGTTTTCTGCAGATTCTTGATAAAAAATTAGGCCGGCTGGCAACGCCAGCCGGCCTGATTTTTTATCAAGAATCTGCTACTTTACCCCCCAGATTCGAACTGTCCCATCTTCCAGGCTGAGTGCCAAAAGAGCGCCGTTGGGCGAGACGGAGAGGTCGCGCACGGTGAAGGGGAAATCGATGCGGCGCAGCTCGCCGCCGTCGGGGACGGTGTAGATGCGCAGGGATTTGTCCCAGTAGGTGGCAAACAGCAGCTCGCCCTCGGGCGCAAAGGCCAGCCCGGAGACGCCGCCATCCTTGATCCCGTCGAAAATGCGATGCAGTCTGCTGCCGTCCAGCTTCCACAGGTCGATACGGCGGTCGTCGCCGCCGGCCGCCAGCCACTGCCCATCCGGCGTAAACGCCAGGGACGAGAGGAACGGTCCGCTGTCCTTGAGGGTTGCCAGGAGGCTGCCATCATCGACCCGCCACTGCTTCAGGCTGCCGTCCATAGCTGCGCTCCACAGGCTCCCGCCGCGAGGATCGAAACGCACTTTAAGCACGGCGTCACCGCCGGTGTTGATCTTTTGGACCGACGTTCCATCCGCCAGCGACAACACCTGCACGCTTGCGCTGCCGCTCATGCTGGATGCCGCCAGCCTGCCATCCGGCGAAATGTCCAGGCTGTTGATCCAACTGTCGTTTGCCGTGCGCTCCCAAAGCAGCGTCCCATCCGCCACGCGCCACGCCCGCACAGCCTGGTCGATCCCGCCGGTTACCAACGTGCTGCTGTCCGGGGCGAAAGCCAGCGCGCTGATCCCGCCCGGGTGGGCGGCCGCCGAGCGCACCAGGCTGCCATCGGAACTATTCCAAATGCGCCAGGCGCCGTCCTCGACGCCTGTGGCGACCGTCCTACCGTCCGGAGAGAATAACGCCCGGCCGAGGGGGATAAAATCGTCGATGGTTTTGAGAAGCCGGCCATCCGGAATGCTCCACACGCGCACCGTGCCGTCCTCGGAGGCGCTGATCAGCGACCTGCCCCGGTTGGCGAAGGCCACCTGCAAGACGCGCCCGGTGTGCCCTTCCAGCGAGGCGATCTCTTCGCCGCGGGTTGTGTCCCACAGCTTCAGCGTCTTATCCCAGCTTGCCGAAGCGAGCAGCTTTCCGTCCGGCGAAAAGGCGGTTGCCGCCACCCGGTCGGTGTGGCCGTCCAGGGTGAACAGGGCCTTTCCATCCATCACGTTCCACAAGCCGATGGCGTGGTCGCCGTAGCAAGCCGCCAGCACCTGCGAATCGGGTCCAAACTGGGCGCATTCGGGGTTGGAGTCACGCCACAGCCGCCCCAGGCTCTTGCCGTCGTTGGCGGTAAAAATGTAAAGGTTGCCCTCGTAATTGGCCGAAACCAGGTAGTAACCATCGGGGGAGGCGGCCATGGCGCTGCCGCCGCTGGTGATCCAGCGGTGCACCAGCTTGCCGGTCAGTGTGTCCCAAAGGGCGGCCAGCTCGAGGCTCGTGCCCAGGTACAGGGTCGTCCCGTCGGGAAAAAAGGAGAGTGCAAGCGGCTGCCCGACTTCCCCGGGGTCGATGACGCGCAGGATGGCTCCATCTTTCACCCGGAAGAGGGAGATGTGCGAATTGTTATCGGCAGCTGCCAGGGTTTGCCCGTCCGGGGAAAAGGCGATTTTTGGGAAGCCGCCCTCGATTTCGATATAGCCTGTTTCCCGGAACGTTACGGTATCATACAGGGCGATTCCCTGCCGGGTGACAAAGGCCGCCAGCCCACCGTCCTTCGAGACGGCCAGGCTCTGGATGGTGCCGCGGCCCCAACTGGATACCTGGCGCAGGCGGGCCAGGTTGGCGGCAGTGATCTTTTCAGTCGCTAAAGGAGTTTTCGGGGCGGGAATTTGGGCCGCGGCGGGCGCGGCGGTGGATTCGGGTGGCTGTGTGCCTTGGATTGCCGGCATGCTCGGTGTCGAGGCAGCGGTTGGTGTCGAGAATTTTGGAAAGGTGGGCGTGGGCTTGTACCCGAGCGCCCCGGCGCTGCACGCGCTCAGAGCAAGCACAAGCAAAACGCCCCAAACCGCGCTCAGGCAGGAGTGCAATGGAAACAAGGGTTTGCTGCGCAGAAAATTCCCCGGTGTTTAGCTCATTTCCTGCCGCCCGGCCAGGGCGCGCAGGATAGTATTTTGGTCGGCGTATTCGAGGTCACTGCCTACCGGCAGCCCGCGCGCCAGGCGGGTGACACGCACCCCCAGCGGCAGCAGTTGTTGCCGCAGGTAAAGGGCGGTGGCGTCGCCTTCCATACTTGGGTTGGTCGCCACCAACACCTCCCGGATCGCACCGCCGCGCACCCGCTGCAGCAGGGGCGCAATCTTCAAGTCCTCCGGACCAATGCCCTCGATCGGCGAAAGCACGCCGTGGAGCACGTGGTAGCGCCCGGCGAAGCCGCCGGTGCGCTCCAGGGCCAGCACGTCCAGCGGTTCCTCGACCACGCACAGGATCGAATCGTCCCGCTTGGCGTCGGCGCAGATCTCGCACTGCGGTTGGTCGGCGCGGGTAATATTAAAACACACCGGGCACTGGCCGGTGGTGGACTTCAGCTCCTGGACCGCTTCGGCGAGCTGGAGGCTGACTTCGTCCGGAGCGCGCAACAGGAAAAAGACCAGCCGGGAGGCCGATTTGGGTCCGATTCCCGGCAGGCGTTCGAACGCGTTGATCAGGTTCTGAATGGGCTCAGGCAGGACGGGCATGGGTGTTAGAAGCCTAATCCGCCCATTCCGCCAGCCAGCGGCCCCATGCGCTCAGCCTGTAGGGCGCGCGATTGGTCCAGCGCCATGCTGACAGCGCTCAAGATCAGGTCTTGCAGCATTTCGGCGTCGGCATCCTTGAGCAGATCGGGGTCGATGACCACGGCTTTACAATGTTGGTCGCCGGTCATGGTCACCTTTACTGCGCCGCCGCCCACGCTGGCGGTTACCGTTTCTTCGGCCAGTTGGGCCTGGATGAGCGCCATTTGTTCCTGCATCTTCTTGAGCTGGCCCATCATGCCGCCCATTCCGCCGCCGCCACCGCCCGGTGGTCTATTGAATCCTTTTGACATTTGCTCCTCCTGATTAATCCTAAGTGTTCAGCGTTATAGCCCGTAAAAAAATCTCAATCCTTCTGCACAATCTTCCCGCCCAGGTTGAGGGCTGTCCCAACGATCCCATCGCCTTCGACGTCGAAGTCGGAGGGCAAATCTGTGCCAGATTTGTTGCTCATCACCACGCACAGTACCGGCACCTCGCACCCCATCACCTGATAGATGCCCTGGCGGATCACCAGCACATTGTTGCCCGCTTCCATCTTCTTCTTTAATATATCGGTCGAAAAACCCAGGATCAGCACCCCGTCCTTCAAAGTCAACGGCTTGCAGGTATTCATCAGGCCTTCGGTCTGGACCTGGGCCTTCTTGACCACCGCCCGGATCTTTGTCCAGTTGTGCAGAATGTCCTGGAAGGTATATTTCTGGGCCTGTCCGGGCGCCGATACAGGTTGAGCCGTTTCCGCCTTAACATCCTTAGGAGATTCTGCGGCATGGCTGGCCTTCTTTGAATGCTGTTCGGCCGGTTGGCTTGCCTCCGCTGCAGGTGCATGCTTTTCAGCTTCAAGCGCGGGTTTTGTGGGTTTGGACTCGTCAGAGGGCGGTTTGGCTGCAGGTGCCGAGGCCACCGGGGCAGTTACGACCGGTTTATCGGGCGCTGTATTTCTCGGTGCAGCGGACGCCGCCGGATGTTCAACTCCTACGGCCGGCGCGGGCAGCGCGGCCTTTTCCTCGATGGCTTCGGCCAGGGCCAGCTCCAGCAGCAGTCCCGGCTGCCAGCCGGAACGCGTGTCGATCGCGGCGTTGTTGAACAGGCGGATGGTCTCGACCAGGCGAGGCAGCTCGAAAGCCTGGGCGTGGCGCTGCATTTGCTGGCGCGTCTCGGGGGTGGCCTCGACCTGGTCGGGGTTCCCCAGCGAAATCAACAGCAAGCCACGCAAATAATCGACCATCTGACGGGCAAACTGGCGTGGATCGCTGCCGCTGTCCAGGGCGGCATGGATGCAGTTCAATCCCTGGCCGGCGCTGCGGGCCTGGATGGCGTCCACCAGCTCGATGACGAGCTGGTTGGTGGCCGTGCCGAGCACCTTTTGGGCGCTGCCCAGGTTGATGTGCCCGCCCATCGAGGCGAGCTGGTCGAGCAGGCTGATGGCATCGCGCATGCTGCCGGTCGATTGGCGCGCAATCAAGGTCAGGGCGTCGTCGTCGACCTCGATCTTCTCCTGCTTGCACAACATTTTGAGCTGCCCGACGATCTCGTTTACCGGAATGCGGCGGAATTCGTGGCGCTGGCAGCGCGAGAGCACGGTCGCTGGGATTTTGTGGATCTCGGTGGTAGCCAGGATGAAGATAGCGTGCGGCGGAGGTTCTTCCAGGGTTTTCAGCAGGGCGTTGAAGGCCGCCGTCGAAAGCATGTGGACTTCGTCGATGATGTAGACTTTGAACCGCCCTTGCGATGGGGCGTAGTTGATTTTGTCGCGCAGGTCGCGCACGTCGTCAACGCTGGTGTTGGAGGCGGCGTCGATCTCAATCATGTCGAGGAAACGCCCTTCATTGACCGACTGGCAGTGCTCACAGTGGTCGCACGGGCGCTTTTGCACGTCGGCTTCCAGGCAGTTGACCGCCTTGGCCAGCAGGCGGGCAGTGGTGGTTTTGCCCGTGCCGCGCGGCCCGGCGAACAGGTATGCATGCCCAACATGCTCGCTGCGGATTGCATTTTGCAGTGTGCGCACGATGTGGTCCTGCCCGACCACCTGGTCCCATAATCGCGGCCGCCATTTGCGGTAGAGTGCCTGTGACATACCGATCCTGATTGTATCCTTATTGCAAATTTTAAGCTACTTGATCGAAAAAGACGCCTGGAGGTTGCCCTGCGCATCCTGCACGGTCACCGTCTTCCCGCTGGCCCAGACCGCTTCCTGCAAATTCCAGAACAGGCTGATGGCCGTATTGGTGCCTACGCGCGTGTTTACCTGCACTGCCCCGCCCTTATTCAGCACGAAATCGGGAAAAATGAACTTGTGTCCGGCCTTGTCGTCGATTTGCCATCCAGAAAGGTTCAGATCGCCGTCGCCCAGGCGCCGCAGCAGCACGGCTTCGTTGTTGATGTCCCCAGGTCCGACGACGTCCGTAATATCGATCACCCTGCCGCTCGAATCGGGCAGCGCGGTGGTCGCCGGCTGCACCTGCGGCGGGTTGGCTTCGGCCTGGGAGAGCGTCTTGGCCAGGGACGTGGGGTCTGCAGAGGACGCAGACGGGTTTGACTGGGGCAGGTTGAGGCGCAAACCGCCTCCCCACAGGGATAAAACCGCCAGCGTTGTGGCTGCGGAGATGATGATGTTCAAAATGATGAAAGGGATGGCGCGTCGAAAGCTTTTCATGCTGAGTCCTTACCAGAATCATAGCACATTATCTATTAATAACTTGTTTGAGAGAAGCCTTTTCCCCACACACCTGCCCTGGCACCGCCCGNNCGCCCGCCAGGGCAGGTGTGTGGGGAATCTTTTTTTATTTTACCGAAATCAAAAAAGTTATGGTTGGATGTAAAATGAGAGGGTGAGCTATTTGATCGATGGGCATAATTTGATCCCGAAGATTGCCGGGCTGAGCCTGTCCAGCATCGACGACGAGCAGCGGCTGGTGGATATGCTGCAGGTGTTCAGCCGCGTTCGCCGCCAGAGGGTGGAGGTGTTCTTCGACCAGGCGCCTCCGGGGCGAGCCGGCCGCCGCCTGCTCGGCACGGTGATCGCCCATTTCGTGCGCCAGGGACGCACGGCGGACGAGTCGATCGTTGCTCGCCTGGACCAGTTGGATAAAGCGGCGCGCAACTGGAAGGTCGTGTCCTCCGACCGCCAGGTTCAGGCCGAAGCTCGCAACCGCCTGGCGACGATCGTCTCCTCCGAGCAGTTCGCCGCCGAGCTGCAGGCCGCTCTGCGTGACTCCCGCTCTGATCCTTCCGCCGGTCCGGGGAGGATGAACGCCGCCGAGCTTGAGGAATGGCTCAAGCTGTTTGGTGAATAAAAAAAGTCCCGCTCGCCGAAGACGAACGGGACTTTTTTTATTCACCTTAAACTATGGTGCGACGACGGACCAGACGCCGCCGGTGCCGTTGCCATTGGTGTCGCCGGGTTTCGTATCATTCTTGAAATAATACAGGGGCGAACCTTTGTAGGTGACCATCGTGCGGCCGTCTGTGGTCATGGCCGTACTGAAGTCTGAAGCGTTCAGCCCAGTTCCGGCGGTGACGGCGCTGGTTGCCAGCAGCGGCGGCCAGTTGGCCAGGCAGGCAGCGTTACAGGTGCTGGTGCCGCTGGTATCGTTGGCGTATTTATACAGCGTCATCCCAGCTCCATCCACCAGGATATTGCCTAAGGACGTATTCTGGCTGATGTTTACAACCACTGGGCCTGGCGTGTTCGTCGCTCCGCCGCTGCCGTAGCCAGGGCCGGTAGCCGTGGCTTCCATCGTTGCCGAGGTCGCTGCTGGCGTATCGGTCATCGCTGAAGTTGCAGCCGGCGTGTCGGTCATCGCCGGGGTATCCGTCACGGCTAAGGTATCGGTGGTGACCGGGGCTGTAGTGTCGGTCACGGCCGGCGTGTCACTCGGTACGGCAGTGTCAGTTGCCGCCGGGGCGGCAGGGGCGCAGGCTGCCAGCGCCAGGCTAAGGATCGCAAAGGCGCCGAGCCAGCGCATCGTATGAGCCTTCTTTTCTCTTTCAAGCATGTGTTTCATTTTTACTCCTCCTACCTATAAAGTTTGGCTTTTTTTCAAGCCAAACCCATTCTTGCGCAGAAAATTAATATTACAATTAAAATTATCCTATTTATCAACAATTATTACGGAAATATAACATGACCTGATTCAGACTTTAAGGAATGGAGAAGTAAGAAAGCGGATGTTTGCCCATTTTATTGGCAAACATCCGCTTAGAAAACTCAGGCAGGTTGTCTAGAAATTGCCGCCGAGCACTTTTGGCCCGGTCGGACCGGGGCTGCCGCCCTTGGGTTCGATAGTCACGCCAAAAGATTGGTACTGCAGCAGGGATATTTTACTTTCAACTTTAAGCCAGCCGTAACCGGAATCGTTAACACTGAAAACACCGCCGTTCGTGCGCACGCCGTCCTTAATCAGCCAGAGCTGGTACTGCTGGTCGCTGCCGAGCGGTTTCAGCTTATCCGTCACCAGGCTGCCGTAATGGCCCACGTTGTCGATCACCAGCAGGGCGGTGGCTTGCTGCGAGGAATCCGGTGCTTTCATTGGAATGACGTGGAAGGTGTTCTGCACTTTGGGCGCGTTTTGCACCTGCTGCCACAATACCAGGCTGGTGGAAGCCAGCGCAATAATAATGACCAGGCTGAGCGCTCCCCATGCCGGCTGGAGGGCGCCAAATGCGCGCTGCCACCAGGTCCCTTCGGCTTTTTTTGCCGATACCGGCGCAGGCGGGGTTGTTTTTTGCAGAATCACCTGTTTCAAGCGGGCCGGAGGTTCTTTTACCGGGACACTCAAGGCCAGGTCCTCGGTCAGGTTTTGATAGGCGCGCAGCTCTGCCTGGCAATCTGGGCAGACGGCCAGGTGCTGCTCAAGCTCCGCCTGCTCCGCCTTTTCGAGACAGCCCAGGGCATAAGCTGGGATCGATTCAGAATATGGATCGTTAATCATCCCTTGGGGACCTCGCATTCCTCATCAATATCTACGCAAGTCCCTGGTTTCTGGATTTACTCGTGCCGGACCAGGTTTTCATCTTCCAATAATTGTCGCAACTTAATCATCGCCAGGCGGATGCGGGTTTTGACCGTTCCCAGCGGCTCGCCGATTGCGTCTGCCACTTCCTGGTGGGTCATGCCTTTAAAATAGGCCATGCTCAGCGCCAGGCGCTGGTCGTGGGGCAGGTGGGCGATGGCCCGGCGGACAGCCTGGCTGCGTTGGGAGACCTCCACCTGGTCCTCCACGCCCACCGGGTCGACCAGGTCAATTTCGTCGTCGCCGCTGAGCTCGGTCTGGTGGCCTTCGGGCCGAGCGGTTTTGCGCCGCAGGGCGTCGATTGCCCGGTGCCTGGCAACTGAAATGAGCCAGGTGGTCACTTTCCCCTGCGCCGATTGGTAGGTAAAGGCCTTATTCCACACCTGCAAGAAGACTTCCTGAGTGATTTCTTCCGCCGAAGCCGGGTCGCCGATGACCTGATACGCCAGGCTGAAAACGAGCCGTCCGTAGCGATCGTAGAGCTGTCCAAGCGCCGCTGACTGCCCATCGATGATCGACCGGATCAAGCCTTCGTCATCCGGGGAATCTGAATGGTCGAGTGAAATCAGTCCAGGCGCCATTATGATAAATTATATCGGAAATTAGACAATTAAGTGAGTCCTGTTTCGCTGCGGCCTGCCGGTTTGACCGGCAGGCGCAGCCCCATAATCAGGTAGGCTTCCGGTGCGCCTTCGAAGCGGAAATTGTCAAGCAGGGACACCCAGCCGCGCTTGCGGTACAGGTGCAGGGCGTTCGTCTCGCCCTGGATAGTCGAGAGGACCGCCGTTTGCTGGCCTAGACCGGCCAGGAGAGCATCGTGCAGCCTGCCGCCGGTCCCCAACCCTTGCCGCTCCGGGATTACGGCCAGCTCGACGAATTCAAAACAATCCGCCAGCCATGCGGCGGCGGTCTCGCGGCTCATTTTTTCCGCCAACTGCTGGCGCCACCACGTATCCGGCCGGCTGGTATAACCGTAGGCAAACCCAACTGGCTTTCCTTCCGGCGCGCCAGCGCCGGCTGGGCCAATCCCGGTCTTTTCTACAGCAATCACACATTTGAAGCCCTTCCAGCGGGCGTGGACCGGCAGCCGGCCGGAAAAAATCAAAAAATCTCCCAGGGTTTTGCTGTACGGGGGGGCCTCAAAGGCAGCCGAATAGACCTCGACCATGCGGTCGAAAAATGGTGCCGTCTCGGCGCCGGAAAGTGCCAGAATTTCGATGCTGTTTTCCATTCGGTTATAATTATCGCGCTTATTCCGTCGAGGCTTATACTTCATGAAAAGCAGCTACCGGTATACCTTTAAATTTATCTGCGGATTGGTTTTGGCAAGCCTGCTGGCAGGTTGTAACCTGGGGCGTAATTCCGTATTGACTCCTCTGCCTGCCTCCACTGCTACGCCTTTTCCGACGGAAACGGTAACCCTTACTCCTAAGGCAACCATCACGCCGACCCCCACGCTCACGCCAACGCCTACGGCCACACCTCTGCCGCCCGTGCGGGTTGAAACACTCCCAATCACTTCACTCTACCTGGGCAACAGCCGGGACCTGACCATTTATCTTCCCCCGGATTACCAGACCAGCCCGGAGCGGCGGTTTAAGGTACTTTACTCCAACGACGGCCAGGACCTGCCGGTCATGGCCCTGGAGCAGTACCTGAACGGTTTTTATGCAGCCGGATCGATGGAGCAGATTGTCGTGGTCGGCATCCCGGCCAATGATAACCGCATTAACGAATACGGCACCGGATCGATAAAAGATGCCGATGGCCTGGGTGCCAATGCCCAGGCATATCTTTTCTTCCTTTTCAAGGAAGTGATTCCGGCGATCGAGAGTAAATACCGCATCCTGCCGGGGCCGCAGAATACTGCTTTCATGGGCTGGTCCCTGGGCGGGCTGACCGCCTTCTACGCTGCCTGGCAGCACCCAGACGTGTTTGGGATCGTTGGCGTATTCTCGGGCTCGTTCTGGTGGCGCACCAACGTCGATAACCTCCAATCCCTGCTGGCCTCGCGGGTGGCCCAAAAGATGGTGCGCGACAGCACCAACCGCCCGGCCCTGCGCATGTGGTTCTCGGCCGGGACGAACGAAGACCCGAACGACCGCGACAAGAACGGCGTGATTGATATGGTCCAGGACACGACCGACCTGCTGGACGAGTTGAACAAAAAGGGATACCAAAGCGGGGTCGATTATAAATACGTGCAGATTGAAGGCGGCACGCACGACCCGGCGACCTGGTCGACTGTGCTCCCTGACTTTTTGCAGTGGGCATTTCCACCTCAGTCCTGATCTTAAGGGGGCAGCATGGCGCGTTTGGGTAAATATTCGCTTGTAGTGTTGGTTCTGTTTTCGCTGACAGCCTGCTCCAGCCGGACTGTATCTCCGACCACCCAACTGCCTTCCGCAACTGTCGAGCCGCGTCCGCCAGCGACGAGCACCCCGGTGCCGACAAACACCCTGGTCCCAACGCTCTCCCCAACCGAAACGCCTGCCCCAACCCTTGCCCCAACGCTGATGGAACCGGCACTGGCTGGCACCCCCTTTTCTTCTCCTGCCGCGGCAATCGCTCCCGACCAGGTGAGCCGGCTGGTTGAACTGGCCCGCTGGGGCCAGGGGCGAATTACGGATGTGTCCTGGTCGCAGGATGGGCGTTGGCTGGAGGTCGGCGCGACCATCGGGACGTATGTGTTTGCAGATGGCGCGCTGGGTGCGCCGCGCTTTTTCGAAGGACACGTCACAGACAGCACTCAGGGCATGCTGGCGGCAAGCTCCCCGAATGGAGTGGTTCAAGTCTGGCAGGCGGCGGACTGGAAACAGCTTTACGACTTGCCCGGGTCCAGCCCCGTCTTTTCTCCGGATGGCCAGGTTCTGGCCGTCCTGGAGGGCGATGGCGTACGTTTGGTGAAAGCAGCCGATGGCGCGCCGCTGGCCAGGCTGAGCCATCAACAGGTCAATACATTAAAATTTAGCGCAAACAGCTCAATGCTGGTCACCTCGAGCAGGAATTCCGTGCATGCCTGGGAGACGGCCGGCGGAAGAGAGCTGTTCAATCGCGAATATTCCCAGGTGCTCAGGGTAAGTTTTACCTCGGGCGGCTCCTTTCTGTTGGTGCAGGACCGCAGCCAGGAAGGGAACATGAACCTGGAAGTTTGGCAGACCGGGGATTGGACCCGAACCGCTACAATCGAATCCGGCGGGGCATACGTCGTGCAGCCGGATGAGAAACAGCTATACCTTTATTCGAATTACCCCTCCCCGGGGCAGGTTTCTATCTTCAGCCTGCCTGACGGGAAATTGGTTTCACAATTTCGCGCCGGGGGCAGTATTTACCGCATGGCCGTTTCTCCCGACAGCCGTGTGGCGGCTGTTTCGATCCCGGACCCGACAGCCGGGAGGATTGAATTGTATACGACCGCCGGGAAGCTTATCCAGCGGCTGAACTGCGGTTACGCCTGTGATGCCGCCATGCCCCAATTTTCGCCGGACGGGAGCCAAGTTATCGCTGCCGGCCTGCTGCCTGCGGGGAGTAATAGAGTCGGCGGGGCGACAGTTTACGCTTCGGCCACGGGAAAACTGGTTCGTATTTTACGTGCTCCCTCGAATACCCCCAGCACGCTGCAGCAGGCCGAAATTTCCCCGGATGGATCGCGCATCGTAACTGTAACCAGTGGCCAGGACGCTGGTATCCGTGAGTGGAACACCACCGATGGCAGCCTGGTGACGGCACTGGATTGGGGCTCGCTCAGCCTGACCCTGGGAAGCCTGTCGCCGGATGACCGGCGCGCCGCCGTGTACGCCGACAGGCCGGTGGTTACCCTGCTCAACCTGGCTGACGGCAGCGCGGCTGAAACGTTTAGCGGATCTACGCAGCCGATATTTACAAATAATTCGCTTTTGTTGACCAACGAAATTAGAAACGGCAAACCGGCAGGCTGGCGCCTGCGCGGCGCGGGTCAAAACCTGCTCGTGTTCCCTTATTTTGTCACTCGGCCGCTGGTTTTTTCGCCTTCCGGCAATTTGGCTGCTTCAGCCAGGGATGCTGCTGTGCGTCTGTATGCGGTTCCCTCCGGTCATTTGGATGGATCGCTGCTGGCAATAGGCCGGCCAGACGTTCATCTGCAACAATTGGCCTTTTCATCCGACGGCACCGTGCTGGCGGGCGGGGACAGTAATGGCGGCGTGTGGCTATGGGGCATGACAGACCGCAAGCTGGAGTTGATTTTGGATGGAAATTCCAAACCTGTCAGCGGCCTGGCATTTTCAGCCGATAACGCTTGGCTGGCCTCGCTGACGACGGACGGCAGCCTGGCAATCCGCCGCCTGGCGGATAGTGCGGATTCGATGAGCCTGGATCTGCAATCGCTGGTGAAGGCCGCCGATTCCAACGCGGCTGGGTTTGGCGAGGCGGCCGGTCTGGCGTATTCGCCGGATGGGTCGCTGATGGCCGTCGGTGGCATCCTAAACCCGTTACAGACCTTCCCGGGCCGGACTGCCGTAACCCTGCTGATCCGGGCGTCCGACGGCAAGTTGTTACGCATCCTGCCCGGCGGAGGCCAAACCGTGGCATTCACTTCCGATTCCCGGTTGCTTCTGACCTCCGGCGATGGCGCCGTTCACATCTGGGGCGTAAATCCTTAAAAAAAAACAAACGCAGCACAAAGCCGCCCGATGAGGGCGGCTT